>RGZR01000100.1 GCA_010031465.1 Flavobacteriia bacterium | reverse complement strand
CTATACGAGAATTACTTATTTAAGAAAAAATAATTACTCTAAAAATTGAGAAATATTAATTACTTCTTCCAGCTTTCTTCTAAAAATTCAACCCATTACAAAAAACTAGTCGGCTAGTTTCTGCCCCCCCTTTTTGGTGTTGGGTAGCTCTTTCTTCCTAAAGCAATTCCTACCATCATTTTAAAGGATTCTCTTTATCTTTAAAAAAAGATCGGAACAATGAATTATTTTAAAAAGTGGGGGGTATGGAGCATTTTTGCTCTGCTTATTCTAGGCTGTGATCCCAATGTAACTTATGATGTCGTCATCCTTAACGGAGCGGTGTTTGAAGGAAGTCAAGAGGCCCAAATACGTCAGCAAGACATTGGAATTATTGGGGATCAAATTGTGACCCTAGGTACGCTTTCAAATCCAAAAGCAAAGCGCATTATTGATGCAACAGGAAGGGTTGTTTCTCCGGGTTTTATTGATTTACACGCGCATTTAGAACCCATATTTGAGTTGTCCGATTGCGAGAGCCACATTCGCCAAGGGGTAACCACCAGCCTTGGCGGCCCCGACGGTAGGGGCCCTTTGCCCTTTGGGCATTACCTTGACAGTTTGTCCCAGTTGGGAGTAGGCATGAATGTTGGTTTTTTGGCTGGTCATAATGCGATTCGTTCAAAAGTGATGCAATTGGACAACAGAGAACCTAAGGCTGATGAACTTCAGGCGATGAAAGATTTGGTTGCCCAAGCAATGGATGAAGGTGCATTTGGTCTATCCACCGGCTTAAAGTATTTGCCCGGTAATTTTTCTAAAGTGGATGAAGTCATTGCGCTTTCCAAAGAGGCGTCACAGCGTGGGGGTATATACACCTCTCATCTTCGTGATGAAGGCTTATCCTTACTTGCCTCTGTTGCCGAGGCGGTCGAGATTGCAGAAAAAGCCTCAATTCCTGTGGTCCTAACCCATCATAAAGTGATTGGAAAACCAATGTGGGGAAAAAGCGATCAAACCCTAGCTATGGTAGATGAAGCCCGATCAAGGGGGTTAAATGTGGTAATGGATCAATATCCTTACAACGCAAGTTATACCGGTATATCGGTCTTAATTCCCAGTTGGGCAGGTGCAGGGGGCAATGATGCATTTATTGAACGTCTTAAAAACAAAAAACTACGCGACAGTATCAAAAAAGGAATCATTTACAATATCCTCAATGACAGAGGCGGGGATGATTTGGATCGGGTTCAATTTGCCAAAGTTAGTTGGATGCCCGGATTGGAAGGCAAAACACTTAAATATTGGTGCGAACTGAAAGGACTTGCCCCCACTTTAGAAAATGGAGCTGAACTTGTAATGGAAGCCCAATCAAACGGAGGAGCGAGTTGTGTTTTTCACGCTATGGATGAAAGCGATGTTGTCAACATTATGAAACACCCACAAACCATGATTGCCTCTGACGGGCGTTTAGTGAAACTGGGTGACGGCCACCCCCACCCGAGATGGTACGGAACATTTCCTAGAGTACTGGGAAAATACGTTAGAGAAGAAGGCGTATTGCGCTTAGAAGAAGCCCTGTATAAAATGACTGCTTTTCCCGCTCAAATGATGGGACTCAAAGATCGGGGCAGGCTAGCCGAAGGAATGAAAGCGGACATAACCATTTTTGATCCCGCTTCAATTAGGGATTTGGCAACTTTTGAAAAACCTCATCAGTATTCACAAGGAATTGACTATGTGCTGGTCAATGGAAAACTGGCATTGGATGCAAGCATTTTTATGCCAATCAAATCGGGGAGCGTGCTTAAAAAGGAGTAAGCGATAGGCAAGAAAATAAAGATTTTCAATTCCCTTTTTTTCTATTTTCTAGGGATGTACCCCTTTCTGTTGTGTGCGTGTTTCACTTTTTTGTGAAAATGATGTGCCAATCGAAAAAGTACCCACGTTTGGGGTTTTATCCTTCAGGTGCTAATCGCACTACTAACCCCGCTAAGTTGGGCTGCAATTGGATTTGACAGGCTAACCGGCTATTTTCTTTAACGTAAAATGCCTCAGCCAGCATTGCTTCTTCATCATCGGATTTTACGGGTAACTTATGAGCGCTTTCAATATAACATTGACAAGAGGCACATAGTGCCATTCCGCCGCAAATACCTTCAACCGGTAAGTTTGAAGCTTTGCAAATTTCCATGAGGTTTAACTCCATATCGGTTGGAACAATTACGTTGTGAGATACTCCATTTCGATCAATCACTTGAATCGTTATATCCTTGCTCATTATTCTATGGACTTAATTGTAGCCTTTTGTGCTTGTTTGTGACTCCCGTCAAAGCCTTTTACCCCAATTATAGTAGTGTATTTAAGTACATTTTTTTTGTCGGGATATAGCCGTTGAAAGGCACTTTGACACATTAAGGTAGCTTCGTGAAAACCACACAAAATTAATTTTAATTTTCCCGGATAGGTATTTACATCCCCAATAGCATATACTCCAGGCAAGTTTGTTTGGTAGTCAAGACTGTTGTCCACTTTAATGGCATTTTTCTCAATGTCGAGCCCCCAATCGGCTATTGGACCTAATTTTGGAGTTAGGCCAAATAGCGGAATAAAAGCATCACAAGACCTTTTTATTTCTTCTCCATTATGATTGATCACCAGAGATTCTAGCTTGTCTGATCCTTCAATTCGGATTACTTCAGCCGGAGTTAAAAGTTGTATTCGCCCTTGATTCTTTAGGTGCTGTACTTTTTCTACAGAATCCAGTGCACCCCGAAACTCATTTCGTCTATGAAGTAGGGTTACCGAGGAAGCAACACCTTCTAAAAAAAGCGTCCAATCGAGGGCAGAATCCCCTCCACCCGCAAGAACAACATTTTGATTTCGGAACTTTTCAGGGTCTTTAATCATATACTCAACCCCCTTATTTTCATAAAAATCAAGGTGTTCTATTGGGGGTTTACGTGGTTCAAAACTACCAAGCCCCCCCGCAATGGCGATAATTGGAGCACAGTGTTGGGTACCCTTGTCAGTAGTAACGATATAGTGATTGTCTTTTGTTTTCTCTAAGGTTGTGGCTACTTCTCCTAGGGTATAACCGGGTTGGAAAGGTTCAATTTGTTGTAATAGTTTTTCTACCAAGTCTCCAGCCAAAATTTCTGGATGAGAAGGAATGTCGTAAATGGGTTTTTTAGGATAAATTTCCGCACATTGACCTCCCGGAATGGGAAGCGAATCAATAAGGTGGCATTTTAGTTGAAGCAAACCCGCTTCAAATACGGTAAACAAACCTGTGGGTCCTGCACCAATGATAAGAATGTCTGTTGTAATCATACTACTCAGGATCGATACTGGTCACAGTTTCAATTTGGGGAGCAAATTTTTTAATGGTGAGTTCTACGCCAGACTTCAAGGTCATTTGATTTACACTACATGTTAAACAGGCACCGTGCAATTGCACCTTCACATGTTTGTTTTCATCTATAGAAACTAAAGAAATATCACCTCCATCGGAATTGAGAAAGGGCCTTATTTCTTCTAGCGCCTCAAGAACTTTATTTTGTAATTCCCCTGTTTTCATACTTACGATTTTATCGCCTCACAGCCCACTAAGTTAGTGATTTCTACCGCCTTTGTTGGTGGCAAATGGCTATTCCTGTGAAGCACTTGTGCCACAAGCTTTTTGGTGATCTCTACAAATTGATCTACCACTAAGCCTTTCTCTTGTAGTGCTGCTGGTCGGCCATAATCAGAAGCCTCACGCACACTTTGCACTAAGGGTACTGCACCTAAAAAAGGAATGTCTTTATCCTTGGCTAGATATTCGGCACCGCGTTCTCCAAAAATGTAATATTTATGATCGGGAAGTTCAGCAGGGGTAAAATAACTCATGTTTTCTATTATACCCAAAACAGGAACATTTATATTTTCTTGCTGAAATAGGCCAATTCCTTTTTTGGCATCGGCTAGGGCAACATTCTGCGGTGTACTCACCACTACAGCTCCGTTTAGCGGCAACGCTTGAACGATACTCAAATGAATATCACCAGTTCCCGGAGGAAGGTCGATGAGTAAAAAATCTAAATCGCCCCAAGCCGCATCAAAAATCATTTGATTCAATGCTTTCGCAGCCATCGGTCCACGCCAAATAACCGCTTGTTCAGGACGGGTAAAAAATCCGATAGACAATACCTTTACGCCATAATTTTCAATGGGCTCCATTTTGGATTTACCATCAACGGTTATTGATAAAGGGCGTGCTCCTTCCATATCAAACATAGTGGGTATAGAAGGGCCGTAAATATCGGCGTCCAAAATCCCTACTTTACAACCCATTTTAGACAGGGTTATGGCCAGGTTTGCTGTAATAGTTGATTTTCCTACGCCTCCCTTTCCTGAAGAAATGGCAATGATATTGTCAATCCCTGGGATGGGATTTCCTTTAATTGTTGTGGGAGCACTGGTTTCAGCAGGGGCAGTTACTTTAATATTGACTTTAACTTTTGCCTTTTCATACACCTGATCGTGTAGGGCTTTCATGATGGTTACTTCTGCTTTTTTTCGCGCCTGCAAAGTTGGATTGGACATTTGAAGGTCGATATCAACTTGATCTCCAAAAATCATGATATTCCCCACAGCTCCTGCATCTACCATATTTTGGCCTTCGCCGGGTAAAGTCAGTGTTTTTAACGTTTCAAGAACCGCTTCTTTGGTAATTTTCATTTGTCCGTAACAATAAATTAACGTCTAACTAGATCGCATTATCCCTCACTCTAGTAATTGCGAGCAAATATAGGGCTCTGTAAATCAATTACAAAGGGGAAATGACTTAAATGGGCGGAAGTTCTTTGGTAGGATCCCAAAAGTGTAAATCCAATTGTTGCACTTGATTTTCTTTTACGGTTACCCCCTCGTTTTCAAGCAATTGTTGCATGATATTTTGCCCTCCAAAATGGTGTTTCCCGGTAAGTAAACCCAAACGATTAACAACCCGATGAGCGGGTAAATCTTCTCTTTGGTGTGAGGCATTCATGGCCCAGCCCACCATACGGGCACTTCCTGAACTTGCTAAATACCGCGCTATAGCCCCATAAGAGGTAACTTTTCCTTCAGGAATTTGACGTACGACAGTATATACGCGTTCAAAAAAAGGAGGGTCTTGCTCCATTTACAATGTAAATTGAAGGTAGGTTATGGGTTGTCCCTTTTTTAAAAACATTTTTTCATAAAAAGTCTGAACTGCAGTAGCATCCTCTGGGGCATGTGGATTATTGTAAATATCGTGATGGGCATACAGAATTTCACCTACTTGCGAAACGATACCAAGGGTATAGCCAAATAAAAAAGGACTGTCTGTTTTGAGGTGAATGCGCCCCTTGGGCTTTATAACTTTTTTATAGGCGGCTAAAAAATCAGGATGAGTTAAACGGTGTTTGGTACGTTTGAATTTGATTTGTGGATCAGGAAAGGTAATCCAGATTTCATCAATTTCATCTTTATCAAAACAATGAGAAATAAGTTCAATTTGTGTACGCAAAAAACCAATATTGGTTATTTGGGTAGCTAAAGCTGTTTTGGCCCCACGCCAAAAACGAGCGCCTTTAATGTCAATGCCTATAAAATTTTGATGGGGATTGCGTTGTGCCAAATGCAAGCTGTATTCTCCTTTGCCACAGCCCAACTCCAGTATTATGGGATTATTATTTTTAAAAAAATGGGAATTCCACTTTCCTTTCCAAGTAAATTCTTTTGCTAACAGTTTAGAACGTTCAGGTTGAATAACATTTGAAAAGGTGAGATTTTCTCTGAAGCGTTTTAATTTGTTTTTACTGCCCAATGCTTTTTTTTGAGTATAAAAGTAGGCATTTTTTAGGCTTTTACCTCAAGCTGTTGAGGCGTTGCAATGGGAAGTGAAAAGGAAAATTCAGACCCCACTTTTTGTTCACTTTCTACAAATATTTTTTCATTATGGGCTTCAATTATATGTTTAACAATAGCCAATCCAAGGCCAGACCCACCAT
>RGZR01000099.1 GCA_010031465.1 Flavobacteriia bacterium | reverse complement strand
TTGGTAGGGTCTTTTTGTAATGTGTTATAGATGATGGCATAATCCGACATATGAGCATCCACTTTGTGTAATAAAATGGACTTAACATTGGCCTCAAGGATTTCCTCTAAATGCTCTTTTTCAAGAACAGTATCCCGGTCTATAATAATTTCATTACGTTCAATAGAAATTACTTCGCCCGTGTCTTCATCAACAAAATCTTCATGCCACGTTTTTAAAACACGTGCAGCAAGCTTTCTTCCAGTTACTTTTTTAAGTCCTGTTTTTGAAACTTTTATTTCTTCAGCAAGATCAAATATTTCTAAAATATCGCGATCGTGCTCAAAACCAATAGCTCTGAATAAAGTGGTAACGGGTAATTTTTTCTTACGATCAATATAAGCGTACATTACGCTATTGATGTCTGTAGCAAATTCAATCCAAGATCCTTTAAAAGGAATTACTCGGGCTGAATATAATTTGGTTCCATTGGCATGGAAAGATTGCCCAAAGAAAACACCAGGAGAACGGTGTAACTGAGATACTACAATACGCTCAGCACCATTTATTACAAAGGTACCACTAGGAGTCATATAAGGAATGGTTCCTAAAAAAACATCCTGTACAATGGTTTCAAAATCTTCGTGTTCGGGATCTGTACAATAGAGTTTAAGGCGTGCCTTAAGCGGAACGGAATAGGTCAGTCCTCTTTCAATACACTCTTGAATGGTGTAGCGTGGAGGGTCGACAAAGTAGTCTAGAAATTCTAGAACGAATTGGTTCCGTGTATCAGAAATAGGAAAGTTTTCTTTGAAGGTATTAAATAAACCTTCTTCCTTTCGCTCATCTGTTTTGGTATCCAATTGAAAAAAATCCTGGAACGATTTAATCTGTATGTCTAAAAAATCGGGATATTCAGGGGTGTGTTTTGCTCCTGCAAAGCTTATTCGTTGACTTTGAATATTAGGCATCTAACTTGTTTTTTAAAGATCAAAAATGGGTGGGGCAATAACTAAAAAGGGTATAGGCCTTTGAATAAACATCCAAAGACCTAAACCTTTATGGGTTAAGATTGAGACTACTTAAGCTCAACCTCAGCACCTGCTTCTTCTAATGACTTTTTAAGCGCTTCGGCTTCGTCTTTAGCTACGCCTTCTTTCAAAGGACTAGGTGCATTGTCAACTAAATCTTTGGCTTCTTTAAGCCCAAGACCTGTTAACTCTTTTACTAATTTAACCACTGCAAGTTTTGACGCTCCAGCGGCAGTAAGTACTACATCAAATTCTGATTTTTCTTCAGCTGCGTCACCACCTCCTGCTCCAGCGGCTGGTGCTGCTACTGCTACTGCAGCTGCTGCAGGCTCGATGCCATACTCATTTTTTAAAATGTCAGCTAACTCATTTACCTCTTTTACGGTCAAGTTTACTAACTGTTCTGCGAATTCTTTTAAATCTGCCATTGTGTTTGTTTTTCTGATTTAAACGTTATTAATGTTTCGAGTGCGTACTGATATTGGGTCAGGATGCGCGTTCTGAAAGCGTTTTAAGGATTCCAGATAATTTCCCACCTCCTGACTGAAGTGCAGAAACCACGTTTTTGGCTGGAGATTGTAACAATGTGATGATTTCTCCAATCAATTCTTCTTTAGATTTGATCGCTACAAGAGCGTCAATTTGATCGTCCCCAATATAAATGGCTTCTTCAATAAAGGCCCCTTTCAAAATGGGTTTGTTTGACTTTTTTCTAAAGTTCTGAATCACCTTTGCAGGTGCATTTCCCGTATCGGAAAATAATAACGAAGTATTCCCTTTAAGGATACTCGTCAACTCGCCAAAGTTCTGGTTGGAAGCTTCCATTGCCTTAGCAAGCAAAGTGTTTTTAACCACTTGTAATTTAATGTTTTCTTTGAAGCAAGCGCGACGTAAGGCGCTAGTTTGAGCGGCGTTTAATCCAGCGGTATCAGCCAAATACAAGGTTTTAACCCCTGCTAACGCTTCTTTTAAATTCTCTATTGCTTCTGCTTTTTCTTGTCTAGTCATTGCTCGTATCTTTTTGTATTAACCTACTTTGGTATCAACAGGTATACTTGGGCTCATTGTGCTGGACATAAAAATGCTCTTAACATAAACCCCTTTTGCGGTTGAAGGTTTTAACTTAATGATAGTCTTCAACAATTCGTCTGCATTTTCATAAATTTTTTGGGGATCAAAAGAAGCTTTTCCTATAGCAGCGTGAACGATTCCCGTTTTGTCTACCTTAAAGTCTATCTTTCCACCTTTTACATCACTAACGGCTTTTTGAATGTCCATAGTAACAGTTCCCGTTTTTGGGTTAGGCATAAGTCCACGAGGACCTAAAACACGTCCTAAGGGACCTAATTTTCCCATTACACTGGGCATGGTTACGATTACATCAACATCGGTCCAGCCGTCTTTAATTTTTTGAAGATAATCATCCAGTCCCACGTGGTCTGCTCCTGCTTCTTTTGCTTCAGCCTCCTTGTCAGGAGTAACTAGCGCCAATACACGAACATCTCTACCTGTCCCATGAGGTAAGGTAACGACACCCCGAACCATCTGATTAGCTTTTTTAGGATCAACTCCCAAACGCACAGCCAAATCAATGCTTGCATCAAATTTTGTTGTGGTAATATCTTTTACGAGTGAAGAAGCTTCTTTAAGCGAGTATAGATTTTTAGGATCTACTTTCGCCCGAGCTTCTTTTTGCTTTTTTGTCAATTTTGCCATTGCTTATGTTTTTTTTAAAAAGGGGATGGCCCTGATACTTTAAATCCCATTGATCGTGCAGTACCTGCTACCATTTTCATGGCGGATTCTATGGTAAATGCATTGAGATCGGGCATTTTGTCCTCAGCAATGAGGCGTACCTGATCCCAAGTGACCGTAGCCACTTTGTTACGATTGGGTTCTCCAGAACCTTTTTTAGCTTTGGCAGCTTCCATCAGTTGAACGGCCGCTGGCGGTGTTTTGATCACAAACTCGAACGATTTGTCAACATATACAGTAATCGCTACAGGTAAAACTTTACCTGGTTTATCTTGAGTACGAGCATTAAATTGCTTACAAAACTCCATGATATTGACTCCTGCGGCACCCAGCGCGGGTCCAACCGGTGGCGACGGATTCGCTGCACCTCCCCGAACTTGTAGTTTTAAAACTTTACTTACTTCTTTTGCCATTGTTTAATTTAATTAATCTTATCGTGTTGATGTGGAAGCAAAACACGATGTTTTAATTGTGTAACATTTATATTTTATCAACTTGCATATAACTCAATTCAAGTGGGGTTTTTCGTCCAAAGATTTTTACCATCACTTCAAGTTTACGCTTTTCTTCATTTACCTTTTCAATTGTACCGGTAAACCCATTAAAAGGGCCATCAATTACTTTTACATTTTCGCCAACCGTAAAAGGAATAGAAATATGCTCAGTAGCTAAAGCCAATTCATCTACTTTTCCAAGCATACGATTAACTTCAGATTCACGTAAAGGCACGGGATCACCACCTTTGGTTTCTCCTAAAAATCCAATAACATTGGTCACTGATTTTATAATGTGAGGCAACTCTCCACTGAGATTTGCTTTTACCATTATATAGCCAGGAAAGTAAACCCGTTCTTTATTAATTTTTTTACCGTTTCGAATTTGAATTACTTTTTCCGTAGGCACTAAGATATCTTCTACTAAGTGATCGTATCCAAAACGAGTAACCTCAGACATTATATAGTCTTTAATTTTTGCTTCTTGTCCACTTACTGCTCGGACAACATACCATCTTTTATCACTTGTAGCTGTAGCCATCTATCCGATAAGTTTAAAATAAAATTGAATCACTCGAGAAAGTACTGTGTCTGCACCCCATATGGCTAAAGAAAACAATATGGAAAAGACTAAAACAATAACAACTAAACGCTGTAATTCAGATCGTTCTGTCCAAGAAACGTTATTCTTGAGTTCTTCAAATGAATCTTTAATGTAAGTTATAAAAAGCTGCATGCCTACCTTTATTTGTGCACGGGTTGAGAGGCTCGAACTCCCGACACCTGGTTTTGGAGACCAGTGCTCTACCAACTGAGCTAAACCCGTTTTTATGTGACAAAAAGGTATCCGCCAAATAGGCGGACACCTTAGGTCACTAAAAAAACATTATACTAGTCTAAAATTTCTGTAACCTGACCCGCTCCTACTGTACGGCCTCCTTCACGAATCGCAAAACGCAATCCAATGTTAAGGGCGATAGGCTGAATCAAATCTACATTAATTGTAAGGTTGTCACCTGGCATTACCATTTCTACTCCATCAGGAAGAGAAATGTTTCCGGTTACGTCTGTTGTTCTTACATAAAACTGTGGACGGTAGTTGTTGTGGAAAGGTGTGTGACGACCTCCTTCTTCTTTTTTAAGGATATAAACCTCTGCTTTAAATTTAGCATGGGGTGTTACGGAACCAACTTTACAAATTACCATTCCTCTTTTGATATCCGTTTTTTCGATACCTCGTAAAAGAATACCAACGTTATCTCCAGCTTCTCCACGGTCTAATATTTTACGGAACATCTCTACCCCTGTAATGGTAGATTTCATTTTTTCAGCTCCCATACCGATGATATCAACTTCATCACCTGTATTAGCTACTCCCGTTTCTATACGACCCGTTGCAACAGTTCCACGTCCCGTGATTGAGAATACATCTTCAACAGGCATTAAGAAAGGCTTGTCAACATCACGCTGAGGCAATTCGATCCATACGTCTACTTCATCCATAAGCTTAAGAACAGTATCAACCCATTTTTGCTCTCCGTTTAATGCACCAAGTGCAGAACCAAGAACAACAGGAGTATTGTCACCGTCATAATCATAGAAAGAAAGTAAATCACGTACTTCCATTTCAACAAGTTCTAATAATTCTTCATCGTCAACCATGTCGGCCTTGTTTAAGAATACTACGATTCTTGGAACACCTACTTGACGTCCTAAAAGAATGTGCTCACGAGTTTGTGGCATAGGACCATCAGTAGCAGCAACAACAAGAATTGCTCCATCCATTTGAGCGGCACCGGTAACCATGTTCTTAACATAATCCGCGTGACCTGGACAGTCTACGTGCGCGTAGTGACGATTTTGTGTTTGGTATTCAACGTGTGAAGTGTTGATTGTAATACCACGTTCTTTTTCTTCTGGTGCGTTATCAATTTGATCAAAGCTTCTAGCTTCTGATAAACCTGCATCAGCAAGTACTTTTGTTATTGCAGCAGTTAGTGTTGTTTTACCGTGGTCAACGTGACCAATTGTCCCAATATTTAAGTGGGGTTTTGACCGGTCAAATGTTTCTTTAGCCATAATTATTGTTGTTTCAATGTTATTTTTAGGAGCGCAAATTTATTAATTTTTTTTATTTACTCATTTGTTTTAGCTATTTTTTTTATATTCTTGGCCAATTCGTATTCCTTCTTCACTTTCTCAACCCCATTTTACAGTTTTAATCCTTGTAAATTCTCTAAGCGTGTGTTTTTTTGTTTCTTTGCTATTGGATTGCTATTCACTATGAATAGATCTTTAAATTCATGTCTGTAAAGCGCTGTATCGTCATCCCATTTTACAATGAAGAGAATCGTTTTAACTTAGCTTCTTTTACCTCCTTTTGTAATCAATACAAAGATGTAAAATTATGTTTGGTTGATGACGGATCTTCAGACCAAACCCTTGATATTCTTTCTACTTTTAAAAAAGGATTTCCCACTCAAGTTCATCTTATTTCCCAAGAGAAAAACAAAGGAAAAGGAGAAGCGGTTTTTACCGGGTTTCAATGGGCATTGTCTACCCCACAATACCTTCAAATCGCATTCATGGATGCCGATTTATCCACCCCTTTTGAAGAATGTATACGCTTATTCGACCTTTTAGACGATAAACGACATTTTGTTTTTGGCTCACGTATAAAGAAGATTGACAATCAAATTGAACGAAAGTGGTATCGTTTTTTTATGGGGCGTATCTTTGCTACACTAGTTTCCACTCTGTTGAAACTCCCT
>RGZR01000098.1 GCA_010031465.1 Flavobacteriia bacterium | reverse complement strand
AGATCTACCGATTGGGCTTTCAAGAATTTTTTTTGCAATTCGGTTACCGGCTTTCCCAAAAGCAGCAGTTGAAGAATACCAATAGCCTCAAGAGTCTCTTTCTTTTCTCTTTTACTCGCAGTTTGAAACTTATTCCAATTTTCAGCGAGGTATATTTTCACTTTACTTAGCCAATGGTAAAATTTTAATTTAGTCTCTTGAGCTACGTTTGAGTTAGATTGATTAAGTTGCTCTTCCATTGAAAAAGAAAATCTATAAGTAGATTACAAAGAAAATTATTTTAAAGGAGAAAAAGTGGAGTCGGCGGGATTCGAACCCGCGTCCAAACAAGCCATTTAATAGCTTTCTACAAGTTTAGATTTCGTTTGATTTTCGAATATAGACTGACCGAAATCTGCCCATCAATACCTTAGCATCTTTATTGAAAAACACATACGACGCAGATGTGTTTCGATGTTGACATTTATGGTGCCTCAATACAAACCGCCGTCAACAAGGGCTGTTTAGAGACATCCAGCTTCTCGGCCTAGCCGAGACTTGGCATTAACTTACTATAATTCAGTTATTATGCAGCTAGAGCGTAGTTATTCTCGCCATTTAAAGCTTTGAAAAATGAGATTTACGAGCTGTAATTCAGCGCTCGACTTGCTTACTATTTCATGGGTCCTGCTGTCAAAACCAGTCGACCCCAATATTTTCAATGAACTTCTCGCCAAATTTACAAAGATCAAGCCAAATTGATTGTGAAATGACCTTATTTAAATTTTTGTGTATGGCCTTAGTAAGGTAAAGTAACTAAGTAGAGGATAAGTTTATAAATGAATTACTTCATCATAAGCGGCAGCAACAGCTTCCATAACGGCTTCACTCATGGTGGGATGAGGATGAACCGTCTTTAATACTTCATGACCAGTAGTTTCTAACTTCCGCCCTAAAACCGCTTCCGCAATCATATCGGTAACGCCGGCACCAATCATATGACACCCGAGCCATTCACCGTATTTTGCATCAAAAATAACCTTTACAAAACCGTCTGAATTACCACTAGCTTGCGCTTTTCCAGAGGCCGAAAAAGGAAATTTACCTACTTTAATATCATACCCTTTTTCTTTGGCTTGTGCTTCTGTTAACCCCACCGAGGCTACTTCAGGGGAACAATATGTACAACCTGGAATGTTTCCATAATCGAGGGGTTCAACATGCAGCCCTGCAATTTTTTCAACACATAGTATCCCTTCGGCAGAAGCAACATGGGCTAGGGCTTGACCGGGAGTTACATCTCCAATGGCGTAATAGCCAGGAAGGTTAGTTTGGTAAAAGTCATTGACCAAAATTTTATCTCGGTCCACCACAATGCCCACTTCTTCAAGGCCAATGTTTTCAATATTGGTTTTAATTCCAACAGCAGAAAGAATAATGTCTGCAGTTAGGGTTTCTTCTCCTTTAGCTGTTTTAACAGTTGCCATTACTCCTTTTCCTTTGGTGTCTACAGAAGTAACTTCAGCATTGGTCATTATGTTTATACCATTTTTCTTAAAAGAACGTTCCAACTGTTTGGAGATTTCTTCATCTTCAACAGGAACAATTCGATCTAAATACTCTACAATAGTAACTTCTGTTCCCATAGCGTTATAGAAATAGGCGAATTCAATTCCGATGGCGCCCGATCCGACAACTATTAATTTTTTAGGCTGACTGGGCAAGGTCATTGCCTCTCGGTATCCAATGACTTTTTTACCATCTTGAGGTAAATTAGGGAGCTCTCTTGAGCGTGCACCTGTGGCTATGATGATATGTTGCCCTTGGTATTCTACTGTTTTGTCATTTTGAGTGACCTGAACTTTTTTACCGGGCATAATTTTACCGAAACCTTCAAGAACATCAATTTTATTTTTTTTCATTAAAAATTGAACTCCTTTACTCATGCCTCCAGCCACATCTCTACTGCGGTTAACCACAGCGTTAAAATCTTTATCATAGGCTTTTACGGTTAATCCATAGGCATCGGCATGTTTTAAATAGTCAAATACTTGAGCTGATTTAAGCAGTGCTTTTGTGGGTATACACCCCCAATTTAGGCATACGCCACCCAAACTTTCTTTTTCTACAATAGCGGTTTTAAAACCAAGTTGTGCGGCACGTATAGCTGTTACGTAACCTCCAGGGCCACTTCCTAAAATGATAATGTCGTATGCACTCATGAAATAAAGATTAAATTCGGCACAAAACTACAAAACTGTTGGCAAATTTGGCCTATTTAGCTCTGGGTTTGAAAGTGATACTAGCAGAATTGACACAATAGCGCTTACCCGTTGGCGTGGGTCCGTCTTGAAAAAGATGACCTTGGTGACCTCCGCATTGTGCACATACAATTTCAATTCTGTCCATTCCATGACTCCTATCCGAAAGGTATTCTAGGGCACCTGCTACGGCTTCATCATAGCTAGGCCATCCGCAATGGCTTTCAAATTTATGAGTAGATTCAAACAGATTAGCGCCACATCCTTTACAGGTATAACTACCCGTTTCAAAGTGAGTGTTGTATTCTCCTGTAAAAGGGTATTCTGTTCCTTTTTCCCTGAGAATATGAAAGGAAGCGTCATTTAATTCCGCTCTCCATTCTTTTTCAGTTTTTTCAATAGGGTAGCGTTTATTATTCTTCATCTGAAGAAACAAATTGTAAGGCGGCAGAATTAATACAATGTCGATTTCCGGTTGTCTTTCGTGGCCCATCATTAAACACATGGCCTAAGTGACCGCCACATGTACTGCATTTTACCTCTGTTCGGGCATATCCGATTTTATAGTCTACATCGTATTCAATATTGGGATCAATGCCACGATCAAAAGAAGGCCAACCCGATCCGGAATCGTATTTGTATTTAGATTCATAAAGGGGTGTTTGACATCCTGCACAGAGGTAGGTTCCCTTTTCATTGTTGTAATTTAAAGGACCGGAAAAGGCACGTTCTGTTCCCGCTTGGCGCAGAACATAATATGCCATCTCAGGAAGTTGTGCTTTCCATTCTTCGTCGGTTTTGGTTACAGGGTAGCTTTTCTCCTTTTCTTTTGAGTTTTGAGAATTCCCTTTACAAGAAATAAAAAGCGTAACTAGGGTAATAAGCGCTAACTTTTTCATTTTTTATTTCAAAAATAATAAAGATTTCCACTTCAGGAGCGCAATCCACTTTTTTCCCAAAAGATTAACAGAAAGGACTCAACGTTAAATTTGTACATTGAAGAGAATTTAAAATACATAGCATGACCCCAAAATCGATAATACCCATTTTTATTCTCCTTTTGTGCTTTTCCTGTAAAACAAATTACCTCATAGGAAAAAAAACGTTTAATGCGTTTTCCAATAAGCAATTGTTTCCCATGGCCTTGCAGCAATATTCAACTTTTTTAGCTGAGAATGAAGTCCTTTCCGGAACCCCAGAACAAATACAAATTCAAAAAACAGTTCAGGATATTGCAATGGCAGCCCAAAAATATTTTGAGTTTAAAGGCCATCCGAATTATTTAG
This sequence comes from Flavobacteriia bacterium, assembly GCA_010031465.1. Lineage (GTDB taxonomy): Bacteria > Bacteroidota > Bacteroidia > Flavobacteriales > Flavobacteriaceae > MS024-2A. The sequence continues at coordinate 2,653 of RGZR01000098.1, read as the reverse complement.
ACGAATATGCATGGGAATACAATTTGGTAAAAAACAAGCAACGAAATGCGTGGTGCATGCCGGGGGGAAAAATTGTTTTTTACACTTGAATTCTTCCTGTAGCACTAAACGAAAACGGAATTACAGCCATAATGGGCCATGAAGTAGCACATGCTTTAGCGGATCATGGTGGGCAAAGAATGTCATTAAACCTAGCCCAACAAGGATTGAGTTTGGTTGCCCTTAAAGCCTCGCAAAACCAACCTAAAGCCAAACGGAAAGCCATTTTAACAGTATACAGCATCGGTTCTACCTTAGGCGGAATACTTCCCTTTAGTAGAAAACACGAATCGGAGGCCGATAAAATTGGATTGGAATTGATGGCCATTGCGGGCTATGATGTTGCTGAAGCTCCTTTGTTATGGAAACGAATGAAAAGTGCTTCAAATGGAAAAACACCCCCTGAAATATTGAGCACATACCCCTCAAACGAGAGAAGAATTGAAAATATTAAAAAATGTGGAACAGAAGCTCTAGAAGTTGCACGCAAAATCAATTCTCAATAAAGAAGGCAAAGCCCGATGAATTTTCCTACATTGGAGTACTAAATTTAATTCATGATTTCAGGGGCTGCGCTTCCAGAAAAAGGAAGTAAAAAACTAATCAATGCATGGGTTTTTTACGATTGGGCAAATTCAGTATACCCACTTGTTATTTCTTCTGCTGTATTTCCTATTTATTACGGGACACTCTTTGCTGAAAACAACACCATTCAATTTTTTGACTATCAAGTGAAGAATACCGCTATGATTAGCTTTGTGACTGCAGCCGCTTTTATTGTAGTTGCAATTATGTCTCCACTACTATCGGGTATTGCGGATTATATAGGAAACAAAAAACGCTTCATGAAGTTTTTTGTGTATATGGGAGCGGTTTGCTGTATGGGGCTGTATGGGTTTCAATTGGATACAATATACCTAGGGTTATGTATTTATTTTTTGGCCCTTATTGGGTATTGGTCAAGTCTTGTGTTTTACAATTCATATTTGCCAGACATTGCCTTTTCTGAACAACAAGACCGCGTGAGTGCACGGGGTTTTTCTATGGGTTATGTGGGCAGTGTACTGCTGCTTTTATTCAATCTTGCTATGGTTATGCAACCCGATTGGTTCGGGATAACAGGAACTGAAGGAGAGGCTGCCATGAAGGCCATGCGCTATTCTTTTGTAACTGTAGGTGTTTGGTGGGTTGTTTTTAGTCAATATTCATTTTACTTCTTGCCCATAGGGAATCGCGAGGTTACTGTAACCAAAGATGTTATTTGGAATGGCTACCGTGAATTGAGATCCGTTTGGATTCAATTGGAAAAAAACATAAGCTTAAAACGTTTTTTAATTGCCTTTTTTATGTACAGTATGGCTCTTCAAACTGTACTTCTAGTAGCCGCTTATTTTGGAGAAGAGGAAATAGGGTGGGGAAGTGCTTCCGAAAAAACAATAGGCCTAATTGTCAGTATACTCTTAATTCAAATAGTAGGAATTCTCGGGGCGACATTAACCGCACGTGCTTCTGAACGATTTGGGAATTTAAAAGTATTAATCGTCATCAACGCCATTTGGGCATTGTTATGTTTTATTGCTTACCATATTTATACGCCAATTCAATTCTACACTGTAGCTGCTTCGGTGGGTATGGTTATGGGAGCTATTCAAGCCCTTTCACGTTCTACCTATTCCAAATTATTGCCTAAAACCCAAGACACGACATCCTTTTTTAGTTTTTATGACGTTGCAGAAAAAATTGCCATCATCATTGGGATGTCGTTGTTTGGGGTCATCGATCAGATTACAGGTAGCATGCGAAATTCTATACTAATTTTCACCCTGTTTTTTATTTTAGGAGGTCTGTTGCTTTTTCGAGTGCCTAAGATGAAAAAAACTTAATTCCGAATTTCAATATCGCCAGAACCTGTCACATTTGTTTTTTGGTCCTTTTTTTTACAAGCAAGGAGTAAAAAATCGATATGTTGGTTTTGATAGTTCAATTTCTTGTTACTTCTTTATAGAGGCCAAAGTATTTAAAATGTTACACATTTGGATTGCAGAATGGCACAACTATTGTTTTTAAATAAATCAGATGTTGTGTTTATACTCTCTTTTGACGAATCCCCAGAAGGAAGAGGTATATAATGACAGAATGACCTAAAAAAAAAGATATGGCTCGATCCATTTTTAATAGCGTTGACAACTTGTCATTGCAAGATATTGAAGCAGAAGCGGATTTAATTCCCCTGTTGACTACTGAAGATGAAGAGGCTCTAGAAAACGAAGCACTTCCTGAAATTGTTCCTATTTTACCCCTCCGGAATACTGTTTTATTTCCCGGGGTTGTTATTCCGATTACCGCGGGAAGAGATAAATCTATTCAACTCATTAAAGAGGCCAACGCTACCGATAAAATTATTGGAGTTGTGGCTCAACAAAATGAACAGGTGGAAAACCCGGGTACGGATGATATTTTCCCTTTGGGAACAGTAGCCCAAATATTACGAGTTTTAAAAATGCCTGACGGCAACACTACAATAATAATTCAAGGTAAAAAACGATTTGAAATCGAAGAGATCCTAACAGAAAAACCGTATTTAAAAGCAAAGATTAAATCTGTTAAAGAGCTA
>RGZR01000097.1 GCA_010031465.1 Flavobacteriia bacterium | reverse complement strand
AGTACCCATTTTTTGAAATCTTAATATTTTTTTGTCTATTAGCAATGTGCAGAAAGACGTGGTCTGTTTTTTGTACTAACGGGATTAAATGCAAAGCTATGGATGATAATTTTTCACCTCGCGTTAAAGATGTTATTGCGTACAGCAAAGAAGAAGCGCTACGATTAGGGCATTCCTTTATTGGTACAGAACATTTAATGCTTGGGATATTGAGAGATGGTGGAGGAAAAGCAATCGCTATTTTAAATGCTATTGAAGTAAACTTAGAGGAGTTACGTAGAAAAGTAGAAATACTTAATCCGGCCTCCTTAGAGCACCCACAAGCCCACAACGAAAAAAGAAACTTACATTTAACGCGACAGGCAGAACGGGCACTAAAAACTACTTTTTTAGAAGCCAAACTGTTTCAAAGCGAACTTATAAATACCGTGCATCTCTTATTGTGCATCCTCAGAAATGAAAACGACCCTACTACCAAATTATTAGCCCAACTTAATGTTGACTATGATACGGTTAAGGAGCAATTTAAACTTATGATTGCCAACGATGCCGATAGTTATGAGGACCTTCCAAGTGCATCCTCCTTCCCAGAAGAAAAAGAAAGTGAGGGAGAGGGCAAAGAAAATCCCTTCATTCCTACCTCAGAATCAAAGACAACGAAGAAAACTAAGACGCCTGTTCTTGATAATTTTGGTCGTGATGTTACTGCCTTAGCAGAACAAGACAAACTCGATCCTGTTGTTGGTCGAGAAAAAGAAATTGAACGAGTGTCTCAAATATTAAGCCGTCGCAAAAAAAACAATCCCCTGCTCATAGGTGAACCAGGAGTTGGGAAATCAGCTATTGCCGAAGGATTAGCGTTACGTATCGTACAAAAAAGGGTTTCCAGAGTACTTTACAACAAACGGGTAGTTACCCTTGATCTTGCCAGTTTGGTCGCAGGAACAAAATACAGGGGACAATTCGAAGAGCGGATGAAGGCCGTAATGAATGAATTGGAAAAAAACGATGACATCATTTTATTTATTGATGAAATTCATACCATAGTGGGTGCTGGAGGAGCAACAGGCAGTTTGGATGCTTCCAATATGTTTAAACCTGCGTTAGCGCGAGGAGAAATTCAATGTATTGGTGCCACAACACTTGATGAATACCGACAGCATATCGAAAAAGACGGGGCTTTAGAACGACGATTCCAAAAGGTATTAGTGGAACAAACCAATCCTGAAGAAACGCTAGAAATTCTTGTCAATATCAAAGAGCGGTACGAAAACCACCACAATGTAAATTATACTGACGATGCCTTAAAAGCCTGTGTGGATCTCACACACCGCTATATGTCTGATCGGTTTTTACCGGATAAAGCTATTGATGCTTTAGATGAAGCGGGATCAAGAGTGCACATCAATAACATGAGTGTACCGCAAGAAATCATTGACCTAGAACAAGAACTTGATAAGGTACGAGATCTTAAAAATACGGTGGTTAAAAAGCAGAAATACGAAGAAGCCGCCAAACTCCGAGACGATGAAAAACGAGTTGAACGTGCTTTGATTGAAGCCCAAGAACGCTGGCAAGAAAACGCGAAACTCAATCGGGTAACTGTCGGTGAAAACGACATTGCTGATGTGGTCTCTATGATGACCAATATTCCGGTTAATAAAATCGTTAAATCAGAAAAAAATAAATTAGCAAAACTCACTGAATCTATTGGTAAAAAGTTAATTGGACAAACCGAAGCCGTTGAAAAAGTGGTCAAAGCCATTCAACGTAATCGAGCCGGTTTAAAAGCGCCTGACAAACCAATAGGTTCCTTTATCTTTTTAGGTCAAACTGGAGTTGGAAAAACACAACTTGCAAAAATTTTAGCCTCTGAAATTTTTGATTCAGAAGAAAACCTCATACGAATCGATATGAGTGAATACATGGAGAAGTTCGCTATTTCACGACTTATCGGTGCACCTCCAGGCTATGTAGGATACGAAGAAGGAGGCCAATTGAGTGAAAAAGTTCGACGTCGTCCCTATTCAGTAATTCTCCTTGATGAGGTTGAAAAAGCGCATCCTGATATTTTTAATATGTTGTTGCAGGTGCTTGACGATGGCTTTTTGACGGACAGTTTAGGCCGAAAAATAAATTTTCAAAACACCATTATCATTATGACTTCGAATGTAGGAGCCCGTCAAGTGAAAGACTTTGGTCGGGGCCTAGGATTTGAAACGGCTTCCCAAAAAGCGCAAAGTGCTGACATTGAAAAAGGGGTGATTGAAAAAGAACTTAAGAAAACCTTTTCTCCTGAATTTTTAAATCGTATTGATGATATTGTTATTTTCAATTCCCTTGATCAAAAAGACATCCGAAATATTGTAGATATTGAACTAAAGGGTCTCGTTGCGCGAATTGAAAAATTAGGATACCAAATCAGTGTAACCAATTCTGCAAAAGAATTTATAGCAGAAAAAGGATTCGATAGTAAATATGGAGCACGCCCACTTAACAGAGCCATTCAAAAATACGTTGAAGATTTAGTTGCTGAACACGTGGTTACCAGTTCAATAAATGATGGGGACACCCTTATTATTGATACAGGTGAAGAAGAAGGGAAACTGGAGTTAAAAGTGGATCAAAAAATTGAAACCTCATCAAAAGAATAAACCCTTTTTTATTTACGGGGTTTCCATTTTTTCTTTAGGGAAACAAATTCGATCTCTTTTTATTGTGAATTTGTTTTAAAGCCTTATCATTTAGTGCTATTTTTGCGCTTGTTTAAACCAACGCCCTTCCGCAAAAGGATTGAATTACTAAATGATAAAAGTTTTAAAATTTGGCGGTACTTCTGTTGCTAATGCTTCAAGTTTAACCCACGTGGTTGACATTGTAAAATCTACACAAGCTACACTGCAAATTGTTGTAGTCTCTGCTCTGGGCGGGGTAACAAATATGTTGGTTGAGATGGCTCAGCGTGCCAGTGAGGGTCAATCCAATTACAAAGAACATTTAATTGAGCTTGAAAAACGGCATTTAAACCCCATTGAACACTTTGTTCCCGTTACGCATCAAAGTGAGGTAATCAGTTTTTTAAAATCAGAACTTAACGCCTTAGAAGAGGTTTTAGAATCCTTATATACCCTTAAAGAACTCTCTCCAAAAAGCCTGTCTAAAATTTCAAGCTATGGAGAACTTTTATCAAGTACAATCATTTTTCATATCCTAAAGCATCAACAGATTGATGCAGAATTGATTGATTCCCGAACCCTTTTTTTTACTCACTTCATCAACCAAAGAGAGGTGGTTAATCACCAAAAAAGTGAAAAGCAAACTCAGGCGCTTTTAACCCAGGCAAAAGCCAATGTTATTTTAATCCCTGGATTTATTGCCAGTGACGAAGAAGGGAACACTACAACCCTTGGCAGAGGGGGCTCAGATTATTCTGCTGCATTAGTAGCGCAATACATGAATGCAGATCAATTGGAAATTTGGACCGACGTAAGCGGAATGTTTACCGCCCACCCTAAATTGGTACTCCAAGCACAACCGATTCCTAGGTTATCCTACCACGAGGCAATGGAACTTTCCCATTTTGGCGCAAAAGTGATTTACCCACCCACTTTACAACCCACAATTGAAAAAGGAATTCCTATCCTTATCAAAAATACTTTTGATGCCAATGCAGCAGGCACGTTAATTGACCAGAACGGCAGTTTAAAAGAAGGGATTACCAATGTAGTAAAAGGAGTAAGTCATATAGAGAATGTAGCATTATTGAATTTAGAAGGGAGCGGAATGGTCGGTATTCCTGGATTTTCTAAACGCTTATTCGAGTGCTTATCCAACCAACACATAAATATCATTATGATTACCCAAGCCTCTTCTGAACATTCCATTTGCCTTGGAGTAAAAGCAGAAGATGCTAGTACAGCAAAAAAGGCGATTGACCAAGAGTTCGAATTTGAAATAAGCCTGTCACGCGTTGCCCCCGCCAAAGTTGAACTTAACATGGTAAATATTGCTGTGGTTGGTGAACGGATGAAAGACCACCAAGGCATTAGTGGAAAATTATTCAGCAGTTTAGGAGCAAACAACATCAACATCAGAGCGATTGCCCAAGGAGCCTCTGAGCGTAATATCTCGATTATAATTGATGAGAAGAATACCCAAAAGGCATTGAATACAATTCACGAAAGCTTTTTTGAAGAACAAACAAAAGAACTCAATCTCTTTATCACCGGTGTTGGAAATGTAGGAAGTAAACTATTGGAACAAATCCAACAGCAGCAAGCCTATTTACTTGAGCATTTGAGACTAAAAGTACGTGTTATCGCGCTATCCAATTCAAAGAAAATGATTCTGAGTGAAGACCCTATCGACCTTTCACAATGGAAAAAACAACTGGATAATAGTAATCAAAAAGCGAACCGAACTCAATTTTTTGAGCACATTACATCCTTAAACCTACGGAACAGTATTTTTGTGGATAATACGGCAAATGAGAATATTGCAGAGGAATACAACCGATATCTTTCCCATAATATTGGAGTGGTTACCTGCAACAAAATTGCTTGTGCAAGTTCATTAACAAACTATATCAATCTTAAAAAAACGGCACGTAAGTACAGTGCTCCTTTTTTGTTTGAAACCAATGTTGGCGCAGGCTTACCCGTAATAGATACCCTTAATAATTTAATTGCTTCTGGAGATGAAATACATAAAATTCAAGCCATTTTATCAGGAAGTCTAAATTATGTATTTAACCATTTCAGTTCCGCTACCCAATTCAAAACAATAGTTGAGAATGCTCAAAAAGAAGGGTATACAGAACCTGATCCAAAAATAGATTTAAGCGGTGTAGATGTGGCCCGTAAAATTTTAATTCTTGCCCGCGAAAGTGGAATGGAATTGGAATTAGAAGATATTCAAAACAATAGTTTTCTTCCTGAAGAAGTGCTGGCTACCACACAAACAAGTGAATTTTTTAATGCCCTTGAAAAACACGAAAGTTATTTTCAAAAATTATGGGAAAGTGCCAATAAAAAAGGAGCACGTCTAAAGTACGTCGCTCAATTGGAAAAGGGTAAAGCCAGTGTAGGTCTTCAAGAAATTGATCGAGATCACGATTTTTACAATTTAGAAGGAAGTGACAACATCATTTTATTCTACACGAACCGATATAAAAACCAACCTCTAATCGTAAAGGGCGCTGGAGCCGGAGCTGAAGTAACCGCTGGAGGTATTTTTGGCGACATTATACGCATTGGAAAACGATAAGCGATGAATGAAATAGAAATTTTTTCGCCTGCTAGTGTTGCCAACGTATCCTGTGGATTTGATGTGCTTGGATTTTGTTTAGAGCCCATTGGAGATTTGATGCGTGTAGTAAAAACGGATACTCCAGGAGTTGAAATTGGAACTGTAAAAGGGCAAGACTTACCTAAAAATCCAAACCAAAATGTAGCCAGTGTAGCTGTAGCTGCTTTATTAGAAAAGCATCCTTCCCCTTTTGGTTTCCGAATAGATATTGATAAAAAAATTAAACCCGGTAGTGGCATAGGAAGCAGTGCTGCAAGTGCAGCAGGTGCTGTATTTGCCGTGAATGAATTATTAGGAGCACCCTACTCTAGACATGAATTGCTTCAGTTTGCAATGGTAGGGGAAGCCATGGCCAGTGGTGCTGCTCATGCTGATAATTTAGCCCCTGTACTATTAGGTGGATTTACGTTAGTTCGAAGTAATGCTAGCTTAGATATTGTTTCGCTTCCTTCACCAAAAGAATTGGTAGCTACGGTAATTCATCCCAAAATTGAATTAAAAACCATACATGCCCGCGCAATTTTAAAAGACCAAATTCCGCTTAAAAAAGCGGTTGAACAGTGGGGTAATCTTGGAGCCTTCGTCAGTGCGTTATACACCGAAGATTATGAATTAATGAAACGAAGTTTAGAAGATAAAGTAATCGAACCCTACCGTGCCATGTTAATTCCCAAATTTGAAGCAATTAAAACCGCAGCACTAGCGGCAGGCGCATTAGGAAGTGGAATTTCAGGGTCTGGTCCTTCCATTTTTGCCTTGTCAAAGGGAGAAGAAACCGCACAAAAAGTTGCAAAAGCCATGAGCGCTATTTATTCAGCAATTAATATCGAACACGATGTATATGTTTCGAAAATCAATACTGAGGGAATTAAA
>RGZR01000096.1 GCA_010031465.1 Flavobacteriia bacterium | reverse complement strand
TTATTTTTTAGTAGACTGCATAAATTGCACCAAATCTTCTTTAAACTTTTTCATAGAAGGAGGATGAATGTACATCATATGCCCTGACTCGTAATACGTCATGGTCAAATTATCACGAATTTCTGGAGCCAAATAGAGGTGATCCACAGTGTGCTCAACTCCGTAAAAAACGGTTGCTAAATCATAATACCCATTCATAATGAGCACTTTCATATTAGGGTCTTTACTCATTGCACTTGCCATATCTATAGCTGTATTTATAGCAATTTGGGTGCCCCAACCTTGATTACCTTGGTGACTCCAATCCCATTTAAAAGTGGTATCAACACCAGCAGTAGTTTTATAATTTAACGCTTTAGATACCCCCAATTGCGTATGAAGATAATCTAAAAACCCAATAGTATAAGCAGGGGAAATAGCATCACTTTGGGGGTCTGTTATTGCAAATTGATTCATAGGGTTTTCATTTATTCCGCTGTACCGAGAATCTAACCTACCTACGGTTTTGCCTTGATCTCTTAATAGTTCATTAAAAAACTCACCCGCTTTAACTTTTAAATGGGCGCGTTTCCAAAAGTCAACTGAACACCCAGCATAACGCACCATTTGTTCTGCAATGCGTTGCTTTTCAGCCGCAGATATACGAGTTCCTTTAAATAGAGCGGGGGTATATACATTTTCAGTAAAAACACGAACTTCTTCAACAAAATCTTCAACAGATTTGGATTGCATTTCGGCATCAAGCTGTTGGTGATAATGAGCAGTAGCTGCGTAAGTTGGAAAATGAACCACATAGGGCAAATCATCGTTTGGAGGAAATGTTAAGGTGCGTAAATCAAACACAGCCGAAACCATGATAACTCCATTCATGGCGTATCCCCTATCCAATAAATAATTCATAACGCCTGCATTTCGAAAGGTTCCATAACTTTCTCCTAATAGGAACTTTGGCGATTGCAGGCGATCGTATTTTTTAAGAAACTGCATGATAAAAAGGCTTGTTGCACGTATGTCCTGATCAACTCCCCAGAAATCTTTCCCTTCACTTTTACCAATCATTTCACTTAATCCTGTCCCAATGGGGTCCATCATCACCACATCGGCATGATCTAAAATTGAATAGGGATTGTCTTCAAGAATATAGGGTGCCCCTGGGTTGTAATCCGGATCGTTAACTACAATTCGTTTGGGACCCATAATGCCCATATGAAGCCAATAGGAAGATGACCCCGGTCCTCCATTAAAAGAGAAAATAATGGGTCTTTCTTTACCCGCGCCTTCTTTAAAATAGGCCGTAAAACCATGAAGAGCGATGGGTGAATTTTTTTCATCACGCAATTCCATTGTACCGGCTAGGGCAGTAAATTTTAATGTCTGATTATCCGTTTTTAACGTTTGAATGCTTTTAAAAACTTGTGCTTTTGGCTCAGTATCTTGTTCTTGAGCATACGGGCTAAAAGGGAGTATAAAAATTAGTAGTAACAGGGAAATGCAATTCGTTTTCATTCGAAATAGATTAGTTCTTTAAAAGTAATCATTAATGTTATAAAGAGGCCAGCACGATAAGCCCTTAGGATTTACTCAAAGCTACTAAGAAACTGTTGAATGGGAAAACGCCTTTCTTGAAAAATACAATAAAAATAAAGCCGCCGCTACGAATAAGAGAAAGGCCCAATTGAGTTTAAATAAATGCGCTAAATACCCAACAAATGGAGGTGCTAGTAATACCCCAATTGTAGCATAGGTTCCTACAATAGAAATGGCCATTCCTGGAGCGTATTTTTTTGATTGCCCAGCCAACATGAAAGACATGGGAAATATTGAAGCAACTCCAAAACCGGTAATAAAGAACCCCAACAAAGCTGTGAAGAAATAAGGCAATAAAATGAGAATACTTACGCCTATTACAATGACAATTGTACTCAAGGTGTATAATTTTTTCATTCCAATGGCATCAATCCAACGGTCAACAAAAAAACGGGAAAGGGTCATGGAAATCATAAAAACAAGATAGCTCAATGTAAACAATTCTGCCCCTACAACATCGCGAAAATAAACGCTACTCCAGTCGTAAATCCCCCCTTCACAAACCGCAGCACAAAACACCACCAAGCCCGTATATAGAACAAATTTATCCGGTTTACCGAAATACAGTTTATTGCCGCTAACTTCCTTATCGTTTCTCAATAAATAACGACTAACTACCAACATAACCCCTAAGGCTAAAACAGCGATACTAATGATGTGTTGTGCAATAGACACACCGAAATTTAACATCGAGGTAGAAACCAAAAGCCCGCACAGTCCACCTAGGCTCCATATTCCATGAAATCGACCATTTATCTTTTTTGTAAATTGTTTTTGAAGCTGAATGGCCTGCGTATTCATAGAAATATTAATGACCCGCATAGAAAATGCAAAAAGAAAAGCGGATAAGACAAGTGCTTCAAATTGAGAAGAAAGTCCTATCCCTAATAATCCTAACAGAAAAAAAACAAAACCCACTTTCAAGGGCTGTCGGCTATCGAATTTTGACACCAACCAACCTGAAAAAGGCAAACCGAGTAATGAGCTAATGGGCAGGATAAAGAGAAAATTTCCTAAGGTAGCTTCGTCCATAGAAAATGTAGCTTTTAACGTTGGAATTCTTGAAGCCCAAGTAGAAAAACAAAAACCGGATAAAAAAAAGAAAATGCTAAGTGCTATTCGATTCTGGTCCTTACTATACATCTATTGAAATTAAGTGCAAAGATGACATCAATTTTTTAGAAGATAAATAGTTAGACAATTTAATTTTAAAATAATTACCTTAGTTTTAATTCAAACAAAAACAGATATACACTATGAAAAAAAAGCATCGTGATTCAAGACGAGATTTTATCAAAAAAAGTGTCGCTGCATCTTCCATAATGATCGTTCCCCGTCATGTACTGGGTGGACCCGGCTATTTGGCTCCTAGTGACCAATTAAATTTAGCCGCTATAGGATCAGGAGGAAAAGGAGCGAGTGACATTAGCAACGCTTCCGTTCAAGGCAGAGAGCATGTTGCCGCACTTTGTGATGTAGATTTTTCAGGCAGTGCCTCGAAAACGGCTCAAAAATTTCCAAAAGCGAAACAATATGCTGATTATCGAGTCATGCTTGACAAAGAAAAAAACATTGATGCAGTTACCATATCAACCCCTGACCATGTGCATGGCCCTGCAGCTGCTTATGCTATGGAGCGTGGAATTCATGTGTACGTTCAAAAACCAATGACCCACAATATTCGTGAGGCACGTATGCTAACCGAAATGGCACGAGAAAAAAAGATTGTTTCTCAGATGGGAAATCAAGGAGGGTCGAATCCTTTACTAAACATGGTTCAACATTGGATAGACAGTGGAGAGTTAGGTGCGATTTCAGATGTTCAAATATGGACTAACCGACCCGTATGGCCTCAAGGTGTTCCTATGCCTGAACCCAATCCAAGTCTTAAACCCGATGCTTTAAACTGGAATTTATGGTTAGGTCCTGCCAAAGAAAAACCTTACACCCCTAACATGCATCCCTTTAGTTGGAGAGGTTGGTGGGATTACGGAACAGGTGCGCTTGGCGATGTAGGGTGTCATCTAATTGATATCCCTTTCCGTACATTAGGATTAAAATATCCTAAATCTGCTGAATGTAGTGTGGGAAGTGTTTTTTCACAAATGTGGACACCGGACTACAATCCAGAAGGATGTCCTTCTTCTTCTTTTATTACCATAAATTTTGATGCCTCTGAAAAGAGTAAATCACCCATAAAGATGACGTGGAGTGATGGTGGAATTCGTCCTGCACATCCGGATATTATCCCTGCCGATAGCGATATTGGTGGAAAAGACAGTGCCAATGGCGTTTTAATAATTGGTGAAAAAGGGATTATTTCAACCAATATAAACGACAGTTCACCATTAATGCCCAAACTCTATCGTTTTGATGGAACAACTGATTTTGGTCCTGAAGTTGAAGAAATGATTGAACCCGAATACGGTCATCAACGCAAATGGGTAGATGCATGTAAAGCTGGATATGGGAGCAAAGAACACTTATCGCTCACCTCTTCATTTGATTATGCTGGTCCAATGACAGAAACCGTTCTTATGGGGAATCTAGCCATACGCAGTTATCTTTTACGCAAAGAAAATGCTCAAGGCAGAATGGAATACTATGGACGTAAAAAACTGCTTTGGGATGGTGAAAATATGAGAATCACTAATTTCGAAGAAGCCAACCAATTTGTTACTCGAGAGTATCGAGAGGGCTTTAAAATGTAATAAATCAAAAAAAACCTGCCAAAAGGCAGGTTTTTTTTAGTCAAGCTTTCGCATCCAAATATTGCGATAACTTACCAAATCTCCATGATCTTGTAAGAGAAGCGAACGATGCTTTGCCGCATTGTCATTATATCCTGGCATTGCGTTTTTTCCTTTTTTAGGTTTTCCAATATTTTCCGTTGTTCCTAACAATTCCACTTGATTTTGAACAACCACGCCATTGTGAAACACAGTAATACTTCCTGCTTTTATTTCCTCACCCGCTACATTGTACTTTGGTTCGTTAAAAATTATATCATACACCTGCCATTCTCCTGTAGGACGCATAGCGTTAACCAGAGGTATGTGTTGTTTGTATATTGAGGCCGCTTGGCCATTGGAATAGGTTTTGTTATTATAACTGTCAAGAACTTGAACTTCATAACGCCGTTGGAAAATAATGCCACTATTTCCACGGCCTTGTCCTTCGCCTTTAATGAAGGTTGGTGACTTCCATTCAATATGCAATTGTATCGATCCGTGTTCGGCTATGGTTTCAATTCCGCCTGTTCCCGGTTTCACTGTCATTGAATGATCGGGGTTAAGGGTCCATTGTACTGTTTCTTTATTCCGTTCATGCCGCCACAACCCAGTATCTGTTCCATCAAATAAAACAATGGCATCACTTGGAGGGTTGTGATGTTGACCTGGTATAATCACTTCGGGTTCGGGTTCCCAAACTTCTGTTTCTTCGGGTTTCATTCGTTCTTGAGCAAAAACAATTTGGGCAATTAGCAGTAAGCTTAAAAATGGTTTCATTTGATTAGAATTTAAATTATGGGTAAGGTATACCCGTTATGATATTTATTGATTAAGTATTTATTGTTTACTGAGGCATCGGTAAATTGGTGTTGGTTGTTATCCCAATTTAATTTTTGTCCCGTGCGAAAAGAAATATTACCCATTTGGGCAACGCTAGCTACATGAGCTCCGTCTTGAATTGAACAATTTAAACTTGAGGGGTCGTTTTTTCGAATGGCTTCTATAAAATTCAAAGTATGCATGTCTAACCCGTTTTCTTTAGGTGTTTCCAATGGTTTGGCCACTTTGTTTTCGCTTCTTCTTTCTTCTATAACCTCCCACCCCCCTCGATTGAGTATAAGGGTTGCATAATTTCCTATAAAAGCAATACCGTGGTCACGCCCATAAGATCCATTATCAATTCCCATGGCTGAATCCCAAACCAAATTAAAGTCTTCAAACTCATATAATGTGGTGAGCGTATCTGGAGTTTCTTCGGCCAAGTCTGGATAAGCAAATTTACCGCCCAACCCCACAATAGATAGAGGATTTGAGGCTTTCATACCTAACAAACCATAATCTAATAAATGTACACCCCAGTCCGTCATTAGTCCTCCTGCATAATCCCAAAACCATCTAAAATTAAAATGGAAACGGCTAGCATTAAACGGCCGAAGGGGTGCCGGACCAATCCAACTTTTATAATCAATTCCCGAAGGAACTGCACTATCAGGAACAATAGGTGCCGGACGCATCCATCCTTGATAACACCACACTTTTACCGTACGAATGGGGCCTAAAACTCCTGTATCAATAAAGGCTAAAGCGTCTTGAAAATGTTGCTGACTTCGTTGCCATTGCCCCACCTGAACCACATTACCATAAGATTGTTGTGCCTTAACCATCGCATTACATTCTCCAATGGAATTGCCTATAGGCTTTTCACAATAAACGTGTTTACCTGCTTCAGAAGCATGAATCATCATTAAAGCATGCCAATGGTCAGGAGTGCCTATAACCACAGCATCAATATTTTTTTGGTCTAACAATGCACGATAATCTGTAAAGGTTTTAACTTTTTTTCCTGCCTCACCTAGTTCGGTCATTCTTTTCGTTATAACATTTTGATCTACATCGCAAACCGCAGCTAACTCTACTCCGGGAATCTTTAAAAGTGATTTCGTGTCTGACC
>RGZR01000095.1 GCA_010031465.1 Flavobacteriia bacterium | reverse complement strand
TTGACAAATAATTTCGCACCTCCATGGCTACTTTAGCGCGGAATATTAACTTCTCTTTTACTGGATTCCTTCGAATATCCAAATACCGGTATTGCATTCTCAATTCTTCCCCTCCATCGGTTTTATCTTCGATAGTGAAGGGGGGAGTTTTGGCCTCATTGAGCACGGTGAGTTCTTGAACTAAAACTTCAATTGCACCCGTTGTCATGTTTGGGTTTTTGGATTCGCGTTCTATAACGGTACCAACCACTTGAATTACAAATTCACGGCCTAATTTTTGGGCAGTTTTAAATACCTGTTGTGGAGTTCGTTCTTCGTCAAATACAAGTTGGGTAATTCCATACCGATCGCGAAGATCCACCCAGATGATAAAGCCTTTGTCTCGTAAGCGTTGAACCCAACCCGAAAGGGTTACGGTAGTATTGTGGTTTTTTTCGGTCAGGGCTCCGCAGTGGTGTGTTCTGTACATCGGTTTTATTCTTAATGCAAAAGTAAAAAATCCTGTAGCGTGAACCACAGGATTAAGGATACTTTATGAAAGTCGTTTGAACCAAAGTTTTAGGGAATACACAATTGAAAAAGTAGCGGGAACAATTACCAAGGTTAAAAAGGTGGCAAAGGTCAAACCAAAGATGACTGTCCACGCAAGTGGTCCCCAGAAAATTACATTGTCACCGCCTACATAAATGTTAGGATCGTATTCTGAAAAGAGGGTGAAAAAATCAATATTTAAACCTATAGCTAAGGGAATAAGGCCAAGAACAGTTGTGATTGCGGTTAATATCACCGGGCGTAAACGCGCTGTTCCTCCTTCAACAATAGCTTCTTTTGCAAGTTCCATAGACAGCATTTTACCTTCAGGGACTTTTTCAATATGGCTTTTACGATCAATTAACAGTTGGGTGTAGTCTAAAAGTACCACGCCATTATTAACAACAATACCCGCAAGGGCAATAATTCCCATCATGGTCATTAAGATTACGAAAGGCATTTGGAATAAAATAAGACCTAAGAATACTCCCGTAAAGCTTAAGAAGATAGAAAGCAAGATGATCAACGGTTTTGATATTGAATTGAACTGGAAAACCAACAAGAGTAATATTAAACCTAAAGCTGCTGCAAGGGCATTAGATAAAAAGGCCATGTTTTTTTCTTGTTCTTCAATTTCACCTGTAAAAGAATAACTCATTCCATCGGGCATCTCATAATTGGCAAGGGTTGTTTTTACTTGATCCACAACGGCATTTGCATTATAGCCTGCCAATACAGAAGAGTACAATGTAACCACTCGGTTTAATTCTTTGTGTTTTATTGCATTAAAACTGGTTATATTTTCTTTTTCTATTAAGGCGGCTATGGGGATTTGCTTAATTCGGCCCGTTGCCTGATCTCTGAAAATAATATTTTGATTGTAAAGTGCGTTGGCATCGTATCGCTGCTCTTTATTGAATCGTACATTTATGTCATAATCGTCACCTTCCTTTTTAAAAATACCTGCTTTTGCTCCAAAAAGAGAGGTGCGTAAAAGCTGACCCACTTGTGAGGCTGACACTCCTAATTCTCCTGCTTTTTGACGGTCAACCTGTAGTTGTGTCCCCGGTTTGTTCTTATTGACATCAATTTTAAGTTCTTCAACACCCGCCACATTGGTTCGGTTTAGAAACTCCTTCATTGCTTCCGCTGTTTGAATCATATCCAAATAGCCTCCTCCTTTAATCTCAATGGTAACAGGATAACCTGCTGGCGGCCCTTTAGCATCTTTTTCAACGGAAATAGCTACGCCAGGAAATTTCCCACTGAGTTGGCGTTGAATTTCCTCACGAAGTAATTCACTGGAAACGCCGTTTCTGAATTTGTATTCCCTCATGGTGAGCGTAATTTTCCCTTTGTGCGGCAATTCATTAGTATTTCCATTGTCAACAAATGGGTTTCCTGCTCCTTCACCTACTTGAGCCACCATCGATTCTACCAAAAGGCTTTCTCCGTTTTGAGTGAATTCTGTGTGTTCCATTACCGATAAGATTTCACGTTCTATCTCACGAGTGGTAGCATTTGTCTTATTGATGGCAGTTCCTTCGGGATATTCAATAAAAACAAAAATTTGTTGAGGTTCATTGTTGGGAAAAAATTCCACTTTTGGAGGAAAAATTCCCATTAAAGCAAAGGATAAAAACAACAAAACAAAAGTCCCGCCCAATAAAAGGAAAGGTTTTGCACCTCCAAGGGCATAGCTTAAGAATTTTCGGTATCCATTTTCCAAACGGACTAAAAAGGTATTTTGAAAACTAACGGCCCATTTTTTAATAAAGTATTTGTATAACCAAAATAGGGTTGGTATAACCAGTAAGATATTTCCTAACAAACGGGTTTTTTCCCCCATCAAAAGCAATAGAATTCCTAACCCTCCAAGAGCAAAAGTTAAACGCCACAACGATTTAAGGCTAATTTCACGTTCGCTTATTTCCATGAATTGAGAAACTAGCATTGAATTAAAGAAAATAGCAACAACCAAAGAGGATCCGAGCACTACAGACAAGGTGATGGGGAAATAAATCATAAACTCACCCATCAAACCCGGCCATGCCCCTAAAGGAAGAAAGGCCGCAATGGTGGTGGCTGTGGAAATAATAATAGGAAAGGCAATTTCACCTATTCCTGTTTTGGCAGCTTCCCAACGAGAAAGCCCTTCTTTTTCCATCAGGCGGTATACATTCTCAACCACTACAATTCCATTATCTACAAGCATTCCGAGCCCCATAACCAATCCAAATAGCACCATGGTATTAAGGGTATATCCCAAAAAGGACAGGATCATAAACGACATAAACATGGACATGGGAATTGCAAATCCAACAAACAATGCATTTCGGAATCCTAAGAAAAACATCAAAACAGAAACCACAAGGATAACCCCGAAAATAATACTGTTTACCAATTCACTAATCTGATTTAAGGTCATGTTGGATTGATCGTTAGACACCTCAATATCGAGGTCATCGGGCAGTCCAATTTCTTGAAGATTGGATACGATTTCTTTAATTTCTTGCGAAGCTTGAACTAAATTCTTTCCTCCTCGTTTTACCACATCAAGCAGCACGGCTTTTTCTCCGAAGGATCGAGCAAATGAGGTTTTTTCTTTTTCTTGAAAACTTATATCGGCCAAATCCCCTAAGTAAACGGGACCTTTTTCTGTTTTTACCACAAAATTGGCTAAGTCTTCAGGATCTTCAATTTCGCCCGTCAGCCGAATGTTTCTGCGTTGCCCTCCGAGTACGACATTACCTCCAGAAATGGTTGTATTTTCTCTTGAAATGGCATTAATATGTTAAATACTGGCCAATCGGGACCTGAAGTAACACCGTCCACTAAATCTTTGGCCTTTTGTTTTGCGTCGTCAATAGAAATGTTTTCATCGAATTCGACCTCGATAACTGAAAAATCTTCTGATGATGTAGATTTAATTTCAACTAAGTTAGGCACGGCTTTCAAGGCTTCCTCTAGGGGGTCAGTAATAGCCCGTTCAATGTCCTCAGCAGTATTCCCCGGATATACAGTGCTTACAAATACTTTGGTATCGTTTATTTCGGGAAAGGTTTCCCGAGGCATCGTAACGTAAGAGCGAAGCCCAAGCACAAAAAAGATCACCATGATAACATAAATCACTGTGCGGTGTTCAATGGCCCACGAAGAGGGTAAAAATTCTTTACTATTTTGAGTTTTCATAGGGGGAAGTTCTTATTCGAGAATTCGTTTCACTTTCTGGTTAGGAGAAAGAGTAGAAGCACCGTCGTCAACAACAATATCTCCTGTGGCAATACCCTTTACGATTTCCATCCATTCTTCTTTGGTTTTCCCAAGCGTTATAAAGCGTTGTTCGGCAACATAGCCATTTTCTTGATTGGGCTGTGTTAAGACAAACACATACGGGCTGCCTTCTGCATTTTCTCTAATAACCCGTTGTGGAATAAGAATGGCAGCTTCATTGCTGTAATCAATGACGCTGATTTTAGCGTTAAGGTTGGGTTTAATAATGCCTTCTGGATTTTCTATTGGGGCTTCAATTCGAAAGGTACGGTTGCTGGCTTGGATAAAATTTCCTGTTTGACGAATTTCGGTAGCTTGTTCTAGGTTGAGCACGGGAATGAAGACAGTTGCTTTACTGCCAATTGTAATTTGAGCTAAATAACTTTCTGGTGCATCAGCTTCTAAGTACATCTCGTCAAGGTTTACAATTCGTAAAATGGGACTCATTCCAGGGGCTAGAGTGGTGCCAACCTTTGCAATAATTTCATCAACTATACCGTCAAATGGAGCATACACTTTCGATTTTGCTAATTGATCTTTCATTTGCGACACTTGCTTAACAAGTGCTTTGTACCGTGTTTGGGCTTCTAAAAACATCATTTCTGAGCCAATTTTTTGTTCCCATAGGCGTTGGGTTCTCTCAAAACCTGTTTTGGCAAGTTCCATTTGTAACTCTAATTGTTCAACTTGATCTTGCATTCCGGAGTCATCAAATAGAGCCAAAAGGGTTCCTTTTTTAACCTTTTGACCTTCTTGCACTTTGATTTCTTTTAAACGCCCACCTAATTCAGGGTAGAGCTCTACATTTTTACGCGTGTTAATATTGGCTTGAAGTTCAATGGTATGGTCAAAACGCTGAGGAGTTGCTGTAAAGGCAGAAACCAAAACGCGTTTTTCATTTCCTGACTTTGCTTCAATTGCGGTATTGATTTCATTCAGGCTTTGAGTGAGCGAATTAAGTTGGACGGTATAATCAGCTTTTTTTGCTTGTAAAGCCTCTATATTCATTTCACTTACAGATTCAACGGAAGCTGCTTTAGGGGCTTGCTCACAAGCTAATGCTAGAGTGATAAAACCGAGTAATAAAAATGTATTTTTCATAGTGTAAGGTTTTTTTGTACTTCAATTCTCTTTGGGAGATATCTATTTTTTGTTGTTAATTTCATTTGGAGTATTCACTAATGTTTCTAGGGCCAATTTTTTCTGAATTACATTTTGTAAAGCTTGTATGTAATTATTTTGGGCGTTATATAGCTGTATTTGAGCTTCTCTTAATTCAAATGAACTCGCTACACCTTCAAAAAATTTAGTTTGGTTTTTCCCCTCTATACGCCCGGCAAGTGCTAAATTTTCTTTTTGAGTAAAGAAGGTGTCTACAGCCAGCTGATAGTCGTTGTAAGCGGCTTGAACTTCTACATAAACACGCTCCTGAGTCTCTTCTAGAGAGGATTGCGCTTGCTCCATTGCTATTTTCGCTTTTTGAGAAAGTGCGTTGCGTTGAAAAGAACTAAACAAAGGTACTTGAAGATTTACGCCAAACAAGGATGCGCCAAACCACTTTTGATCAGCTTGGGTAAAAGAAAACGTTTGGCTGTTTCCCGTATAATTTCCATTGATAAAGGCTGACAGGCGGGGGATGTTTTTGGAACGCTCGTACTTAAAGAGCATTTTTTCAGATAGTAAATTGTTTTCCGCAATTTTGATATCTATGTTATTGTTTAGTTGAGTAAAGTCTGCTGGCTCACTTTCAAAAAGCCCATCAGCGGCGATTTCCTCTAAAGAATCCGATAGAAAAAGGGGTGATTCTGTTGGAAATCCCATCAACAATTTGAGCATATCAAGTGTTATGCGTTCGCTATTTTTAGCATAACGCAACTGCGTTTCAATTCCCGAAAGGGTTAATCGAATCTGCTCAACACTTTCCTCTTCTTCAAAACCATTTTGGTAAAGCTGATTGAGTTCTGAAAGTGTAGATTTTAAACTGGAGCTGTTTTGTTCTAAAAAATCAATATTCGCTCTAAGCAATAAAACCGAAGAATAGGTGGTAACAATGTTTTTTCGAATTTCCAGTACCGTTTTTTCTAACAGGTTTTCAGAAATAGCCAAATACACTTTACTCGCTTCCAAACCTACCAAATAGGATCCGTCAAAAATTAATTGATCCACCCTAACACCAGCAATTAATGTTTGTGGTGTTCCGAATTGAACTTCGGCAAATTCACCATCTTGTCCTCCAAAAAACTGAGCAGGAATTAATGAGGTGGGCAATTCAATAAAATTTTGATAGTTCGCACTGGCGCTTATTTGGGGTAGTCCAATGGCAATTGTACTCCATCGTTCCTTATAGGCACGCCGCACTTCTCGATTAGCATTGGCAATGTTTCTGTTGTTTTCAACGCCAAAGGCAAGCGCCTCTTCTAATGAAACGGTTTCGGGTAAAGACTGTGCTTGTGAAAGCTGAAGGGCCAACAAAAGTACTAATAGGTGTGAGATTTG
>RGZR01000094.1 GCA_010031465.1 Flavobacteriia bacterium | reverse complement strand
AAACCGGGCTTCATTGGGGTGCCATTACAAGGGGTAAGGGTTCAATTGGCCGATGAAAATAATAAACCCGTTATGGCCGGATCTCAGGGTGAAATTCAAATTAAAGGACCCAATGTATTTTTAGAATATTGGGGTAAAGCTCAAGCTACAGAAGAAGCATTTACAACAGAAGGGTGGTTTAAAACAGGAGATATTGCCATTCTTGAGCAGGGATATTATCGTATTTTAGGAAGAAACTCAATCGATATCATAAAATCAGGAGGGTATAAAATATCGGCTTTAGAAATTGAAGAAGTTTTACGTCAACATCCCGAAATAGAGGAATGTGCTGTGGTTGGAATACCCGACGATGAATGGGGTGAACTTATTGCCGCCAGTATTATTACCCAAGAACCCAATTTTGATTTGGAGAAACTTACAGTATGGTTAAAAACCAAACTCCCCAATTATAAAATTCCAAGAAAGTACCGGTTGGACCATGAATTGCCCCGAAATGTAATGGGAAAAGTGACTAAAAATGAACTTAAATCAAAATTTTAAATCTCACACAGTATGAAAATATATGGAGTGGCCCTTTTGGCGTTTTGTTTCTTATTTGGAAAAATAGTGGGTACATTTTTAGGCCAAGCCATTGGAATAGATGGTGACGTTGGGGGAGTTGGTTTTGCAATGGTTGGTTTGATGTTTGCTCAAGGATGGATGACTAAAAAAGGATGGATGTTAACAGAAACAAAAAATGGAATTCTGTTTTGGAGTAGTATGTACATTCCAATTATTATTGCCATGGCGGCAACTCAAAATGTAAAAGCCGCCTTAAGTGGAGGTTGGGTGGCATTGTTGGCTGGAGTGGTAGCAACGTTGCTTCCCATGCTTCTGGTTCCTCTTTTATCTAAAATAGGGAAACCTAAAAACTAAAAGGGCATGGAACACATAGAATCTCTTTTGATCAAAAACGGCTTACTCTTTGCTTTTCTATTTGTGGGAGTAATTATGTGGCTTTCATATCAAATTTCACACCGTTTACTCAACAATAAAATTCCAGGAGTTGCTTTGGCCGTTATTGTGGGTTTAGGGCTTGCTTTTTTAGGAGAGAAAAAAGGCATAGCTGACCTTCCCCTTTTTTCAGGCATGGCTCTTTTTGGAGGCGCAATGCTGCGTGATTTTTCGGTGGTAGCAACGGCCATGGGAGCTGATATTGAAAAAATTAAAAGCGCGGGAATAGCGGGCCTGATTTCTTTAGTGGTTGGGGTCTTTTTTTCTTTTCTTTTGGGTGTTATTATTGCATTTGCTATGGGGTATACAGATCCGGAAAGCTTAGCCACCATAGGTGCGGGAGCCTGCACCTATATAGTAGGCCCAGTAACAGGAACTGCTTTAGGAGTTAGTTCTGAAGTGATTGCCATAAGTATAGCCACAGGAGTAGTAAAAACGATAGTTGCAACAGTGGGAACTCCTTTGCTTGCAAAATCAATTTCCTTAAACAATCCACATGCAGCAATTGTCTTTGGAGGATTAGTAGGAACAACGAGCGGGGTAACAGCGGGCCTTGCCGCAACCGACCCAAAATTAGTGCCCTACGGCGCCCTAACAGCTACTTTCTACACGGGATTGGGCTGTTTATTGTGTCCTTCGCTCTTTTATTTTGTTTTGAGGTTCCTTTTTTAAGGAACAAGTATTGTTTTACTAAATTGGTGCGCTTCAATTTTTTCTCGCGAATAGTAGATTGGGAAGTACTGATCTTCGGCCCAATCCTTAAATAAATTTTGATAAAAAGGACTTTCAGGATCTCCTGATTGTCCAGGGGTATTTGTTCCTATTGCAGCATCCCAATCTCCTGTGTTTACAATCATTCTAAAACTTGCGCCACTACTCTGACGATCATTTCCCCCTGTTGATCCTGGTGTGTACGCATTTCCTCCTCTAGGGAGTGGTCCTAAGTTTAATTTTTTTGCGAATTCGGGAGTTGTGATCCCTCCAAGAGCATGAGTTAGAGCAGTATGTTTGAATTTTACTTGACCATAGCCCCACTCTTTAGGGTCATCGCCTAACTGATTTTTTAGTAGAAGCAAAGCAGACTCAAAAGTTTCTTTCAGAAAAGTATTTCTGTATTTTTCTGTTTTAAAGGGACTGTTTTTTGGGGATTGAATCCAGTCGATTATGCGTTTTAACTGCAAAGAGGAGATGTATTTTTTTGCAATATTGGGAATAAATTCCTCCTCTGCTCGGCGCATAATTTCCTCTTCCCAACGCACATATAATGCCGCAGGGACAGCTTCAGGGAGCAATTGATAATCCCATGCTAATAGGTTTTGTGCGTGTTGTTCAATTGAAGAATCAAAAGACAAAGAGGCTAAATAGGGAACAAGTGTTCGAGCAGGAAGAGAAAGCACATCAACCTGAAGCGCCCTCATATCCTCTAGAGTTAGGGCATTGTTTGGTTCTAATACCTCATTTACCCGATCACCCCGATATGGATCTGACCAAGAATATCCAATGGCATTCCAATAAGGATACTCTGCGGGGGTTACATTTTGATTTGCTGTGGCTATAAATCCTTTTTTAGGATTAACAGCATGGGGTTTTTCTGCAATGGGCAAATACCCACCCCAATCATATCTTCCGTCTCCGGGAACGGGTACAAGTCCACTTGAATTGTTTCGTATTGGAGCAATACCTACGGCTTGCCACCCGATAGTGCCTTCTTGATCGGCCCAAATCATATTTTCACCTGGGATATGACTGTAGGTACATGCTTCGCGGAAGGCATCCCAATTTTCTGCTTGATCCATACGCAATGAGGCTAGGTAGGGCGAACCTCCTGGTTCAAGCCAAGCACACCGAACGGCAAAGGCTTTTAGGGCCTTTTCATTGCGATAGGTAACCGGACCATGGTGAGTGTAATACAATTCCACCTCAATAGAATCTGATTCTTTGACAGGAATCCGCTCTTTGATTATTTCAAAATTTCTCCAGTTACCGTTAAATTTATATTGGTTCGGATTCTTTGGGTTTAATTCATATTGATACAAATCTTCACCATCTGTTCTAAAAACGGTAAGTCCCCAAGCACCATATTCATTATGACCTATTGAAATTCCGGGAATTTCGGGCTCCCCACCTCCAATTACATTCCACCCTGGGGCAACCAAATGGGCCATATACCTTAATGAAGGCACCGCAACAGTTCGATGGGGGTCATTGGCCATATAGGTATGTCCGTCTATTGTTTTTGAACCTGCCACAACCCAATTGTTGCTTCCGATCGCTAAAGAGTCTTTTGACAGGTCGTTGAATTCATCAAAAAAGACACCCGCAGATGCTGTGCCTCGATATTCTTCAAGCAAGTGCTCAGGTTTGAATTTCACGGTTTTTCGAAAAGCAAAATAAGGCGCCAAGAGATCTTCAAACAACAAGGAGGTATCAATCTCTTTGTCTAATTCCAATTTGGGATCTTGAGGATGAAACCATAAAAGTGATTTAACGGTTTCGGCCCCTAGTAAGGCTACAGCTCTACCAATATTCAATTCTTCGCCAATATTACCTAATAGTCCCTGATGTCTGGAAATAACGACTTCAGGAGTCCACAGTTGAGGAGTAGTGCCCAACATTTTGAAAGGAAGAGGTAAAAGTTCAGGGGTTAAATTAATCTCATTTATATAGGCGTTTACACCAGAAACATACGCTTCAATTATGGCCTTGCCCTCAGGGTGATAATAATTAAATTCAGTAGTGAGATCGCCTCTGAATTTAAAAAGGCGTGTACCCACATCACGTGCTAATTCCTCGGGACCTAACAACTCTGAAACGGTTCCTAAGGACTGTCGTCTCCAAATTTCGAATTGAAACAACCGATCTTTAGCCGCTGCATAACCTTGAGCAAAGAATAAATCGTTTTGATTTCTGGCATAAATATGGTTAATCCCCCATTGATCGCGTATAATTTCAACAGAAGAAGTCAGCCCGTTGACCTTGATTTGGGTTTCGTCTACGGATGTATTTTGGCAAGAATATAAAATTAGAACAGCGCAGAAAAGCAAAAAAAAGTACCGCATGATTTAAAAAATTATAGGTTATCAGATGCCGGAATCCAGCGAACACGTAAATCTACATTGTCCATGTTTTCATCAAGAGGAAACATTGGTCTTTTAATTCGTTTGTAATCCAATCGATGCAAATCTTGATCTACGCCTCCCGGAGTAAGTGCCATAATCCAATCGCCTCTCATTTCGTATAATTCAGGAACGAGGTAACCAATTTTAACAATTAAAATATCGGCTTCTCTAGGGTGTAAATCAAGCTGAGTAAAGTCTTTTTCGTAATGGTACGGTTTTCTTTTTTCAGTAACGATAACATGCAAACTTCCTACCCGAACCACGGCCTCGGTTACCGCATGCACATCCCCTTCACGCAGTGAAATCACTTCCCCTGTAAGCAAAACGGGAGGAGCGTAGCGGTTGTCTACAGCAGCCCCCACATAGGCACTAACTTGCCCGCCGACGCCAACTTCTTTGGCCGCTGCAATAAGTTCAGGACCTGGTATAGAGGCGTAAATTACTTTTGGACCGGATTCTTTTAAAAAAGCGGGGTGGTTGAGTAATTCACGTAAAGTCCAGGTTACATCTCCAGCACCTCCAGCAGTAGGGTTGTCGCCCATATCACTAATTATAAAGGGGGTTTTTGTAGTGCTCAATGCTTTGGCAATACTTTCCTCAAAAGTTGCTGTAGGGGCAACGAAATCAAATTCATTACGCACTGCCCAAAAGTGGTTTGCTAATGCTTCAGCTTCAGTTTTAACGGTCTCTTTAGTATCCCCTGTTACCATTACTACAGCGTGGTTGCGCGGCTCATCAGCCCATGCATAGCCTATCCAAATGGCAGCATCCAGAACACCTTCTTTTTCAACTGCACTTGGAATTTGTGCATACAAACTTTTTCCAGGATCGATTCGTGTACTTGTTTTTTCTCCGGGAAGCAATATTGGGACGGGAATCCAGGCTTTGTATTTCGGTTTTCCTTTTCCCGATTGCAATCGGTCTAGCAAAAGAGCTACGGCTCTTTGTTTTGATTCTAAAGCATCTTCATGAGGGGCCATTCGATAGCATGTAATTAAATCGGAATGTTGAGCTAAACGCTCAGAAACATTGCCATGGAGGTCCATTGAAGTAGAAATTAGCATCTCAGTCCCCAACAGAGCCCTTATTTTTTGAATAAAATCCCCTTCCGGGTCGTCTAACCCTTCCACCGACATGGCTCCATGAATATCAAAGAAAAGTCCGTCATAAGGGCTGTTTTTAGCAAGCATATTTAGCGTTTCATCAACAAGTGAGTCATAGGCTTTTCGGGTAACTATTCCTCCTGGCAAAGCATGTCCCCTTAAGGCAGGAAACCATTCTGCCGCTTGGCGTTGAGGTTGCCCTTCACTTAAAAAGGGATAGTAATCGAAAACCGCTTCATTGGTTCTGGCCAAAAAGGCTTCTGCGTTGGTTTTTGCTGGAGAAAATGTACTTGATTCTATGGCCAATCCGGCAATGGCTATTTTAAGAGAGCTCTTTTTTCCTTCCTCACTATTGCAGGAGTTCAGGAGGAGAAACGATACTAAGAGCGGTACTATTTTATGAATCCAATTCATCATGAAGTTTAAATTTTATTAAATATAACGACTTTCCTAACATTGATTTTATTTTAGGGTTTACAAATCAGTTCAATCATTATTTCCTATCTTAAACAAATTGAACTTTTACCCCATGAAAAAAATAGTGTATTGGTCTATAGTTGCGGCCTTGGCCGGACTCTTGTTTGGCTTTGATACGGTTGTCATTTCCGGAGCAGATAAAAAATTACAGGCCCTGTGGCAATCGTCAGACGGTTTTCACGGTTTTGTTGTTATGGCAATGGCCCTTTGGGGAACTGTTGTTGGCGCTTTGATTGGCGCACTACCTACTCATAGGTTAGGCCGTAAAAAAACACTTTTAGGTATTGGGATTTTATATACTTTATCTGCTCTCGGTTCAGCTCTTTCAAATGACCCCTATACTTTTGCCGCTTTTCGTTTTATTGGGGGCCTAGGGGTAGGAATTTCAACCATTGCCGCACCAGCCTATATATCAGAAATTGCTCCTGCTCAGCACCGTGGTCGTTTGGTTGGTATGTATCAATTTTGTTTGGTATTCGGAATTTTGTTGGCGTTTATATCCAACTTTTTACTGAGTTCGGTAGGCGAAAATGCCTGGCGTTGGATGATGGGTGTTGAAGGAAAAATTGTCCAAAACGATTATCCATCTCAAAGGCGCAAGAAAACTCGTGCTAGATTCGTTAAAAGATATTCAGTATAAGAAACTCGCTGCGGCAACACAAAAGACGACTAACGCTGATTGACGCTTCACTAATAAAACAGCAAGCAGCTGTAATTTTCAGTATGGAGATTTAACAGTGACTATCGAACCTGCTCTTATTGTTGTGGCTTCAATCTTTTGCTCTGCGTCGGCTTTATACACTCTCGTAAGACTGGCAATGTTTAAGAGAAATCTGAGCTCAGATTTTGAT
>RGZR01000093.1 GCA_010031465.1 Flavobacteriia bacterium | reverse complement strand
AATTTAGCACAAATTCAAGCGCTTGATAGTACCAGAGTTCCTGCTTTAAAGTTGTTTTTAGGGTCGTCAACAGGCAATATGCTGGTCGACAATCCTGATGTATTACGATCAATTTTTAGTAGTACAGATTTAGTAATCGCGGTACATTGTGAAGACGAAACTACTATTCAATCCAATTTAAAAAAGGCTAAAGATCTATTTGGTGATGCGATTCCAATGGAATACCATCCAATAATTCGTAGCGAAGAAGCCTGTTATTTATCCTCCTCTATGGCAGTGGCTTTGGCGAAAGAAACGGGCGCCAGACTTCATGTCTTTCACGTATCGACAGCAAAAGAATTATCGCTCTTTGACAATTCGATTCCCCTAGAACAGAAAAAGATAACCGCTGAAGTGTGTACTCATCATTTGTGGTTTTCGGATGCAGATTACAAAAGTAAAGGAACTGCAATTAAGTGGAACCCTGCTGTAAAAACACAGAGGGATCGAGAGGCATTGTGGGAAGGACTTAATTCAGATCTTTTGGATGTATTGGCTACAGATCATGCTCCACATACTTTCGACGAAAAAAATCAATTGTATACCCAAGCACCCTCAGGAGGGCCATTGGTTCAACACGCACTCCCTGCATTGCTCACAGCGCATCACGAAGGGAAAGTTACGCTTGAAAAAATTGTGCAAAAAGCATGTCATAATCCCGCAATTTTATTTGACATCCAACACAGGGGGTTTGTTAGGGAAGGCTATTTTGCAGATTTGGTCCTTGTTGATCTAGAAGCCGATTGGACTGTTGAAAAGAACGATTTACTTTACCGGTGCGGGTGGTCTCCCTTTGAAGGCACACGGTTTAAAGGAAAGGTGGTACGAACCTTGTTGAATGGAAAATGGGTTTATGACGGAAAAACAGTAGCACCAAATTCAGCTGCAATGGCATTAACCTTTGATCGCTAAATTTACACTATGAGAAAACGTATACAATGCTATTGGGTTTTTCTTATTCTGCTTACGTGGAGTTGCAGTAATACGGGTCAGGTTGAAAAACCTGAAAACCTGATTAGTGAAGAACAGATGGAAAACATCCTTTTTGATGCTACCCTAATGGAGGCTATAACTAATTCAACGGATCGGAATCTAGAATTAGAACCGCTTCTGGGAAAGCCTTATTTGTATTTAAAATATGGTGTTGACAGTCTTCAATTGGTCGAAAGTGAGCAGTATTACGCAAAAAATCCTAGGGTGTATTTACGAATTTATAACAATGTGTTAAAGCGTGTTGATAAAGCTAAAGACAGTTTGAATGATTTGGATAAAAAGAGCAAAGCCGTTCAAAAATGATACGCCTTAACAATCTTTTCTAAGGCAGACTGCAAAGGGGTATAGTTTCCCAAAAGGGACTTTGCTTTGTCACCCGAATAGGATTGCGAATTGCCTAGCGTTTGTATAAAAGCCCGACTTAAAAAAACTTTACGAAACCTGAAAAGTCCAACTATTTTTTCAAGCCAGTAGACAGTTATTAAAAGTCCTTTTTTTAAAGGAAGGTAAGGGGGTTTTGTTCCTAAAGCAAGGGCCATTTGTGTCAACAAAGTTTTGGTTTTTAAATTTTCTGACACTAAAATATAGCGTTCGTTCGATACTTTATTCTGCATTAAAATGCGTAAACATTTAACAACATCTTCTATGGCTACAACAGCGGTATTGCCTGTGGGGTAAAAACGCAACCCTTTTTTTACCATCGAAAAAAGGGAACTGCTACTCCGTGTCCAAAAAAAGCCACCTATGATTAACCCGGGATTTACGATTACTACAGGAAGGCCTTCCTGACCGGCTCTCCACACTTCTAATTCGCCGCCGTATTTAGAATGGGCATAGCCTGTATGATCTTGGTTTGGATCCCAAGAGTCATCTTCTGTTACCCAAGGTTTAGTAGCCTCAGCCCCAATGGCAGCAATAGAACTCACATACACTAGTTTTTTTACGTTGTATTTCAAGGCAAAATTCACCACGTTTGCCGTACCCTCAATATTGGTCTTTGCAAGTTTTGAGAAATGGAAGGCCGCAAAGGAAACCTTGGCAGCACAATGATAAACTTGGGTTATTCCATGAAATGCTTTTTCTAAGGCATACAGATCGGTGATGTCTGCTTTTATCCATTCAATAGCATCAAATAAATCGGGTTGATTGGGTGCCGTTTGTAAAAAAAAAGATTGTACCGCATCACGTTGTTCGGTTCTGCGGTATAAAGCGCGTAATTTTTCTTTTTCTTTAGCACATTCTAGTAAGAGGTTAGCTCCCACTAATCCGGTACCTCCGGTTACCAATATCATAAAAACGAAAGTACACTTTTTTGAATTTGATTTTTGGTTTCCCAAGGAGAAATCTATCTTTGACGGAAAAATTCATGCCTACAAATTTTGTTCACGAGTTAAGATGGCGCGGTTTGCTTCAGGATATTATGCCTGAAACAGAAGAATTCTTACTTCAAAACCCCTCAAAAGGATATATTGGATTTGATCCCACTGCCGATTCTTTACATATTGGAAGTTTGGTGCAAATCATCATTTTGCGTCATTTTCAAAATGCAGGGCATACCCCCATTGTGCTTGTTGGAGGAGCTACCGGAATGATTGGTGATCCCTCAGGAAAATCAGATGAACGGAATTTACTCGACCAGCAAACCTTAGAAAATAACTGCCAAGGCATTCAAAATCAATTGGCTAAATTTCTTGATTTTGAGGCCAAAAGTGCCAATCCAGCTCAACTTGTTAATAATTACGACTGGATGAAATCCTATACTCTAATCGATTTTTCAAGAGATATTGGTAAACACATTTCAGTAAACTATATGATGGCAAAAGAGTCAGTAAAAAAGCGACTTAGCTCAGAGGCCAAAGTAGGAATGTCGTTTACTGAATTCACCTATCAATTGTTACAGGGGTATGATTTTCTTCATTTGTACACTGAGCAAGATTGTAAAATCCAGATGGGCGGAAGTGACCAGTGGGGAAATATTACCACAGGAACAGAATTGATACGACGTAAAGTAGGAGGTAAAGCCTATGCTTTAACCTGCCCGTTAATTAAAAAGGCAGACGGAACAAAATTTGGTAAAACAGAAGAAGGAAACGTATGGCTGGATAAGTCACGCACCTCTTCGTATAAATTTTATCAGTTTTGGTTGAATACGTCAGATGAAGACGCATTGAATTACATTAAAATATTCACTTTTTTACCTCAAGAGGAAATTGAAAAAAAGTGTAAAGAACACCTAGAAGCGCCTCATCTTCGTATTTTACAAAAAACCATAGCAGAAGAGGTAACCCTTTTTGTACACGGTGTTGAAGAACTAAAAAAAGCTGAGGAAGCCTCAAACATATTGTTTGGTAAAGCCACTGAAGAGGCCCTTCGCAAACTGGATTCCGAAACTTTTCTCGAACTTTTTGATGGGGTACCCCAAGCATCCCTATCAAAAGCTAACTTAATTTCAGGTTTGGATATTATTGCAGCTCTTGCTTCAGAAAGTGGGTTTTTAAATTCAAACGGAGAAGCCCGTAGAGCCCTAGCAGAAAATGCAATATCTGTGAATAAAATTAAAGTTGACGCTACTTTTGTTGTCACGGAACAGCATTTAATTGCGCAGCAATACATCTTACTTCAACGGGGTAAGAAAAACTATTTTATACTAAAAGTAGAAGATTAAAGCGCAAGTAGGTTACACCCGCGTATTTCAGCGTGATCAAATCGGCCAAGCACTTCAAAACTTCCATCAGCATGGGTTTTTCCTAAGTCTTCAGTTGCAATAAATGCACAGGAATCCACATTGGCTAAATCGATAATATTTAAGGCACCGGTTTTTTGATCTCCTATGTATTCAAAAGGGTCTTCTGCAGAGCGAACATTTACCTTCATCCAGGGCGGAGTTTCAAAGCGCCCCTCTTTTTGGGCATAGGCTTGACTAAAAAGTTCTGTCATGCCGTATTCGGAATGAATTTGAGAAACTCCAAATCCTTCTTTTAATCGGTTGTGCAAGGCCGAACGTATCCATTCTTTGCGCATCCCTTTCATTCCTCCGGTTTCCATTATGATTGTGTTGTTGAGTTTCCATTGAAATCGTTCAACACATTCTAATAGGGCAAAGCTTACACCCAAAAGCAGCGTAGGTTGCCCTTCTTGTTCAAGTCGATGTACTACTTGATGTAGAGTATCCCATTCATTTAAATAAAAATCGCTTTCAGGATGTTTAGACAGTTGTATGAGGTGTTGTGCCATATACACCAATGAGGAATCATTGCGTTCTAAATAGGAAGGTAAAAGGGCGATAATGGCGTACTTATTTACAGGCCCGTAGAATGAAGTAAAAGTGCGAACAAAACTTTGGATATAAAGTTGAATGTCTTTTACATAGTGTTTAGAGGCAATTTGCCCCGTAGTTTTACTTGATGAAAAATAAGTTTTAGGAATTGGGGTTTCACAACATATAGTATGCGATTTAAAAAACTGAATGGGCAAACAGGGAATATCGTCACTTTTTTTTATGTCAGAAGGGGATTTGTTGATCAGATCACAATACGAACGATAAACCGTATTGTGGTAATACTGATAGGTGAAAAGGGCTAGGGCCTGAGTTTCAAATTCAGTAGGAGTTGTGATTTGATCAAACGAAAGAAAAGCATTTCGCATTGAACAAAAATAGCTAAAAATAGAGCTTAAGGAACCACTAATCGTTCAAGTCCTTTCTGGCCGTCTTGGTGAAGTTGAAAAAGATAGATGCCTGGAGTTAATCCATCTAACTGCAGACTTTCTTCATTGGTAAACGCCTCTACTACCTTTTCACCAAAAACATTGAAAATTTCAATGTGTTTTTCTCCTGATCCCGTACTTATTATATACAGGCGGTTGTCTTTTAACGGATTCGGATAAATTTGAAAGCTAAGGCTGTCATTTTGAATTGTATTTTTTTGAATCAAGTCAAAGCGAACAAGTTCACGTTGAGACACAGTATTGGCTTACATTAAGAAAAATAAGATAATAAAAAGTAGGGTAAAAATGTATTTCGTGGGGTGTAAATTCTACGCTAAATCACTTATTTAAATTGATTTTTTAATGCTATGGTAACATAAGTAAGATAATTAATTCTTTAATTTAGTTAAATTAACAGAGATGAAAAAAGAAAATATTAAAATTCTTTTGGTTGATGATGAGCCGGATATAATTGAAATTATTCGGTTTAATTTGGAACAAGAAGGGTATCAAATCAGTACTGCAAAAGACGGTTTAGAAGCGCTTAAAAAAGCGGTTAAAATACTGCCCCATCTCATCATTTTAGACATTATGATGCCTAATATGGATGGAATTGAGACGTGTGAACAATTGCGAAAGGACACTCGTTTTCAAGACACCGTAATCATGTTTTTGACTGCCCGAGGAGAAGATTATTCGTATGTTGCAGGTTTTGATGCCGGTGCTGATGATTACGTTACCAAACCTATCAAACCCAAGGTTTTGGTTTCAAAAGTAAAGGGACTATTACGTCGCTTTAAAGAGAAAAATGAAGAATTCAATCAATTGAAATTTAATGAACTGGTAATTGACCGTGAAGTCTATAAAGTTTTTTCTAAAGGGACTGAAATAATTCTTCCCCGTAAAGAATTTGAGCTCCTTTTTCTCTTAGCCTCAAAACCTGAAAAAGTATTTAAACGAGAAAAAATTATGGAAAAGGTTTGGGGTTCAGAGGTGTTTGTAGGCGATCGAACCATTGATGTGCATATTCGAAAACTAAGAGAAAAAATGGGAGAAAAATATTTCACCACTGTAAAAGGGGTAGGCTATAAGTTTGTTCCCCCTGAAAAATAAGTACTGTGCGACCCATCAATTTTGATACTTCAAACTTAATTACAGCATTATGGATTACCCTAATGGCTGCACTTGTTTCCATTTCAATACTCTTTTTCGCATTCGATGTAAGCATGAATATAATCCGATTGGGTTGGTTAATGCTAATGGTCGTTCTTGTATTTTTGTTTACGTATCTCATTTTAATTTTTCGTTTTGAGCATTTTGTAGTAAAACGTGTTAAAGCATTATATCACAATTTGTTTCCAACCACTTTCACTTCTGGAATCTCAACCCGATCTACAGATATTGATTTATTGATTGGGAATATTAAAAAATTAAATGCTGATAAAAATTCGGAAATTGAATTACTCAGAACACAGGAAAACTTCCGAAGAGAATTTATTGGGAATATCGCCCATGAACTTAAAACGCCATTATTTACCATACAAGGCTATGTACTCACTCTCTTGAATGGGAAAGTAAAGGATAAAAAAATAATTAAAAAATACTTGAAGCAAACCGTTAAAGGAGTGAATCGGCTTACCTATGTAATTAATGATTTAGACCTGATCACCAAATTTGAATCGGGCATGACTTCACTAAAGTTTTCAGCATTTGATATACGGAAAACGGTTGAAAATGTTTTTGGTCTTTTAGAAATGCAAGCCCAAAAAGATAACATTACGCTGCGATTTGATAAAAAATATACTGAACCCATTCTAATTTTTGCTGATGAAGAAAGAATCCATCAAGTACTTACAAACCTAATTATCAATTCACTTAAATACGGTATTGAAAATGGAAGTACAGAGGTAGGTTTTTTGATTTTAAAAAAAGACAAGGTGTTGGTTAAAATATCAGATAACGGTGAGGGCATATCCCCTGAGC
>RGZR01000092.1 GCA_010031465.1 Flavobacteriia bacterium | reverse complement strand
TTTACGCGCTTCCTCCCCAATGTGATCAAAATGGGTGTTAAAAACCCAAAATTGTTTTTTTGATTTTCGTTGTTCAAATCGAGCATAGGTGCATATGCGGGGCAATGCTGCATCCCAACCTACCGAAATTTGATCGGGTGTGGGTGAAAGCCAAAATGTATTAGACTCTATCAGTTGTAGGGAGGCTGTACGGTATAAAATCGGACTGTATTCCCCTTTTGTTTTGCCATCATCACGTCCCACTCCCACATAAGCATAGCCTTGTGTTTGGTCCAACAGGTAGTTCAACTGGTGTTCAAGTACCTCTTGCATTCCTACGACATCCGGTTGGGTTTTTTGAAGGCAATCCGAAATTTTATCTCTTCGATATTCCCATTGGTCTTCACCATCCTTTGGATTAGCATAGCGAATATTGTAGGACAGTATCGATAAATCGTTGGATCCCATTCCCAATACTATAAACCAAAGCAATCCTTTTATTAATGTGTGTAACATAATTTAGTTTTTAAAACGGGTTTGATCAATCGCTAAAATAGAATGCAGTAATACCGTTGCTCCTTTAGCAATACTTTCGGGGGTTGAATATTCTTCGGGGGCATGACTGATTCCATCAACACTGGGGATAAAAATCATTCCTGTTGGGGTCAATACGGCCATATCTTGAGCATCATGACCCGCTCCACTAGGAAGAGTCATATGAGTATAGCCCATTTGTTCCGAAACGTCTTGAATAATGTTTTGAATTCGGATATCTGTTAAGGCAGGAGCTGCTGTTGCATCAATGGGATGAAATTGAAAGGTTGTTCCTGTAGCTTTTCCAATTTCGTGTGCCCGTTGTTCAATGGCCTTATAAAAGCGGTTGATGGTATCCGAATCCAGATCACGAAGTTCTAAACTGGTAATCACTTTTCCGGGGATAACATTAGGTGCTCCGGGAAAAGCTTGAATTCGACCTACTGTGCCTACTTGAGCTCCAGGTTCTGAGGTTACAATTTCGTTAACTGCCAAAATAAACTTAGCGGCGGCAACAAGGGCATCTTTTCGATCGTTCATGGGTGTGGTTCCTGCATGATTGGTAAAACCTGTAATTTCTACATCCCACCATTTTAACCCCACAATTCCTTCTACTACACCAATATCCAATCCGTTTTTATACAACCGATTGCCTTGTTCTATATGCAATTCCAAAAAGGCATGGACATCTTCTGTTGAGCGCTTCACTTCCTCTACCTTTTCAGGGTTTCCTCCTAAACGTGCAATCCCTTCACCGTTGGTGTATCCCGAAGCTGTTTGAACTTCTAATGTGGTTTGGTCAATTTTTCCTGCCATCGCTCTGGAACCAAAAATGGCGCCTTCTTCGTTTGAAAAAATGATAAATTCTAGAGGGTGTTGAGTAATTATGTTTTGTTCCGTAAGGGTTTCCAATACTTCTATCGCCCCCATAACACCCACATTGCCATCGTAATGTCCTCCATTGGGCACAGCATCAATGTGAGAACCAAAAGCTATGGGTTTTAAGGTGTTGTCTTTTCCGGGCCGTACAGCGATCAAATTCCCCGCGGCATCAACTTGTGATGCCATTCCTAAGGTCGCCAATACTCCCTTGAGATGTTCTAAAGCAGCTATATTATAGTCACTAAAGGCAACGCGGTCATTCCCACCTTGTACATTTTTTCCGAAAGTGGCTAGGGTCTCCATACGTTCGGCTAAACGCGAAGTGTTTACTTTAAGTGTTGACGTTTGACCCCATAGGGAAACGGAAGGCAAACTGAAAAACAAAAAGAAAATTGAGAGTCTAAAATTTTGACGTGAAAGCATACAAAAGAATTTTATATAAAAATAAGAAGCTTATTGAGATGCCAAGGAGAAAAAGGGAATTTAAATGGAACGGATAAGAACCTATCCCCTTAAGACGTTAATTGACACACTCAAAGGGTTTTCTTTTTGGAAATTTAGAGTAAAAATTGTTCATTTGGCCCCATGTTAAAAGCTATAATTTTTGATATGGATGGTGTAATTGTGGACAGTGAGCCCTTCCATTCTAAAGCGTTTTATGCTCTTTTTGACGAATTGGAGATTGAGGTCACACCTTCACTTTACAGTTCATTTACAGGCAAGGCTACCCTTCCCATTTGTGAAGAAATTTGTACTCTATTTTCATTAAAGCAAACTCCTCAGGAACTGGTTGCCCGAAAACGAATTCATTTCAAAAAAATCTTTGAACAAGACCCCTCCTTACAACTTATTGAGGGCGTGTTAGAACGAATAAAAGAATACCACGCAGCAGGTCTCACCCTAGTGTTGGCATCTTCTGCCTCTATGCCCACCATTCATTCCATTTTTTCTCGCTTCGAGTTGTATCCCTATTTTAAAGCCCTGTTAAGTGGGGCCGATTTGAAGGCGTCTAAACCCCATCCTGAAATTTTCCAAAAGGCGACAAAAGCAACGGGATTTACCGCTCAAGAATGTATGGTTATTGAAGATGCTACCAATGGAATTAAAGCGGCAAAGGCCGCTGGATTGTTTTGTGTGGCCTTTCGCAGTTTTCACTCAAAAAACCAAGACTACAGTTTGGCAGATAAAGTTATTGAACGCTTTAGCGAAATTGCCCTTGATCAAATTAAACCCCTATTTGAAGGGACTTCCTAAATAGGTTATAAGCCAATTAAATACTGAAATTTTAAGAAAAATTGCGTTTGATCAAAACGAAAAGGAGATAAGGACATGGCATTCCACTCCTCTAATGAATTTTGATTGCCACCCACATAAAAGACAGTTGCCGGATTCGGATTCCATTGGATCAGAGGTTGTGTAAAAAAGCGCTCGTTAAAGTGATCGTATTCCGAAATTAAGCGAACACTTAAAAAGTTGGTAAACTGATAGCGCAAGGTAAACCGTCCGATGTATCCTTTATAATAAAAAGTATTATCGTTTTCATTGCGCAGTTGAGCATACCGTATCGAGGGAACTACACCAAAATTATTGTTTAGTTGTATAGAGGGTTGGATAAAAAAATTGATTTGTTTTCCCACATCGGGAACTTCGGCATTGTAAGCAATGTCCCTTCCTATATTGATCACCGAAAATACGGTGAGGTATTCTGCCGGTGTACTGCGAATATTGATTTGATGCATTCCTAAATTGGTGTACAATCGATCTAAATAATCTTTTTTTATGTCCCAATCATAGGTATAGGAAAAAGACGTATTTAAATAGGTTCGGATTTGAAAAATCCCGTCTAGACTCAGGGTTTTGAATTCACCTTGTGGGGTGTGTTGTAAATCTGCTTTATACCCTACACTGAAAAACTGGAGTCCCTTTTTATTCGCAAAATTTTGATACTGTTGGGTTAACGAAGTCCATCGGCGGTTGTTTTTAACCACAAAACCCACATTGGATTGGTAATGGGGAGATTTACTGCTAAACAGCAAAGCCGACTGCCAATGTTCGGTGTTGTGAAACAACTGAAGGTAATACGCTCCCCCATTTAAAATTTCACCATCTAGGGCGGCTGTTTTATCCAATATTAAATCGTCGGAATCAATCCAACCCGCGGTAGGCTCTAAGTTGGTATTAACAAACAATTCGTAATTGAATTGCCAATTTTTAGATAAAATAAAACGGCCATCGGTTCCCACTAAATGTCCATACCCCCCCTTTTCATAAAAGCGGTTAGTAGAGATTATCCCCATACGGGTGGTGTTTGACAGTAAGTGTTGGTACCGAAATACATTCACAAAAGATTGTCCGGCCTCTCCAAAATAAGATCGGTCTTCTCCTGCAAGTAAATAGGGTGAATTTTGATCTACCGCCGTTAAAAAATACACCCGTGATTTTTTTCCTTGTGAAATCAACTTTGAAGAAATCAACGGATTGTTGACCGATCGCGAATAAAAAGCCCCATCGGTAAAATCGACAATATCGGTTCCTCGATTAAAAAACGGGCGCCTTTCCGGATACTCAAGGGCATAAGAAGAGTTAATGTCAATTTGAGTTACATCTGCTTCCACTTGTGAAAAGTCCGGATTTAAGGTCAGTTCGAGCGTACTTGTTTTATTCAAGTCAAGGTTTATTCCCAGCCCTACATTAGGGTTAAATTTAGAATATGCCATGGGCTCTCCCAAGGCGGGCTTTTGTCCCGATACATTCCCGGACACATAGGGAAGCAATTCAAATCGTTTTTCAATCGTAATATCTTTTAAGATCAAGACATCCGTAGTTTGGCATACCTCACATGAATTATCGCGGTCAAACGTTTGGCTACTCAACTCTATTTCGTTGCCCTGATCAAAGTACTTTCGAAATAAATTAAAATGCCATTTTTGGTTTTTTCCATTGGGAAACGGCAATGAAGAAAAGGGAATTTTGATTTCAATCTGGTACCCGTCAGAAACAATTTGACCTGCCGTTTCAAAATCCATATTAAAACTGATATCGTACCGATCTTCTTCTTTTATGGCATTAACCGAACGCACATCAAATTGACTTCCTAACGGATTTACCACCATCAAAAAATTATTCCGGCTGTCGGCATAGGTATCGAGTCGCACCATCACAAGGTCATCACTCCACAAACTAAAATCGTCACGAGGACGAATGGAAGCCCGAATGGTGTTGGGATCGGTAAAGGCATGAAATCCAATAAATAAATGCGTAGCAGTGTACACGATATAGCCGTTGGTTTTAACCTTGGCAGGGGTATTGTTACCAGGAGCTATTTCGTGCAAAATGGATACTGGAACGGCCTGTTCCCATTCGGGTTCATCTAGACGTCCATCAATAACAAAGGGGTCTGTTGAAAGTTTGTTGGGTTCAAATTGCTGTTGTGCGCAGGTGGCTGTGGGTGTCCATAAACTGAGTAAAAAAAGGAAGGACAATAGAAGGCGTTGGCTTACTTTCAAAAGGGTTGTTTTGGTAAAGATAGTAAGCGTTTTTTAAAATGGGTGTGTAAAATGCTTTTCCACTTTATTTTTCCTTAAAGAATGCCGTATCTTGTTATTGTAATCAAAATTAAACTTCATGTTGCTACGCCTTTTTGTGTGCTTTGCCTTGTTTTTACTTTGGGGGTGCACACAACCTCCCGCTTCACCCACACGACCCAATATTGTGTTTATCATGTCTGATGACCACGCCTATCAAGCCCTTTCTGCTTATAGTGATCATCTGATTCAAACCCCCAATATTGATCGAATTGCCAAGATGGGAATGCGTTTTACCAATGCGAGTGTAACAAATTCCATATGTGCCCCTAGCCGAGCTACAATTCTCACGGGGAAACATTCTCATTTAAATGGTAAAGTGGACAATCATTTTGCGTTTGACCCTTCCAATGTTACTTTCCCTTTGCTTCTTCAACAGAGTGGTTATCAAACGGCAATGTTTGGAAAATTACATTTTGGAAACAACCCCGAAGGTTTCGATGAGTTTAAAATACTTCCCGGACAAGGAGCGTATTGGAATCCTGATTTTATTACCAAACACGAAGGGAAGATTCAAGTGGAGGGCTACACCACCGATATTATTACAGATTTTACCCTCGACTGGCTGGAAAATGACCGCAATGAAGAAGATCCTTTTTTGCTGATGTACCTACACAAAGCCCCACATCGCGCTTGGTATATGGCAGAGCGCCATTACGATCAATTTTTGCACCAAACCTTTCCTGAGCCCGCTACCCTTTTTGACGATTATCAGGGCAGAGGAAAGGCCGCAAAAGAAGCCGAAATGAGCATTTTGCATCATATGGGATGGTCGGGGGACAATAAAGTATTTCCGGAGGTAATGGAGGAACTGGGTATGGAAGAAATTGGCTATGATAAAATTCGACTCGAAAATGGCATCAAGCGGTTGAACCCCGAACAAAAAGAACGTTTTAATGCCGCCTATGCGCCCGTAAACGAAGCCTTTAAAAAGGCCTACCCCAACATGACTGAAGAAGACCGTATGCGTTGGAAATACCAACGGTACATGCAAGACTACCTTGGTACTATTCAAGCCGTAGACGAAAATGTAGGAAGGGTATTGGACTACCTTGAAGCTCACAATTTGATGGACAATACAGTAATTGTGTATACCTCTGATCAAGGCTTTTACTTGGGCGAACACGGCTGGTTTGACAAACGATTTGCCTATAATGAATCGTTTAAAACCCCTCTTTTAATGTCGTGGAAAGACCATATTCGTCCTGGTTCGGTTTCGGATGAAATGGTTCAAAATTTAGATTTTGCACAAACCTTTCTAGACCTTGCAGGAATTTCTGCTCCGCAAGATATGCAAGGAGAAAGTTTGGTGCCTGTGTTGACCGAATCTGGCAGGTGGAACCGTGAATCGGTATATTACCATTATTACGAATACCCCGCTGAGCATATGGTAAATCGTCATTATGCACTGATATCAAAAGACTATAAACTGATTCATTATTATTTTGCCCTTGACGAATGGGAACTCTACGATCGGAAAAAAGACCCTCAGGAACTCGTTAATGTATATGAGAACCCCTCTTATAAAGAAATCCGAGAAAAACTCCGTCTTGAACTGTATGACTTACGTATAAAATACAAAGACAACGACACCCTAAGTCAGGAGTATATCGATCGGTTTTTGGAAGACGCCGCCCAAGGTAAAGTCTACGGTTTATCGGCTGCACGGGCGAAAGAGATACAGGAGAAAAGAAAAAGCACCAATTAAAAACTTTTATTATACTTAAAAACCCTCCTATACGGAGGGTTTTTTTCTTAATCTATTCTTTCTGGACTCACATTTAAGGGAGGCGATTTTAAATAAAAATCTAAAAACTCTTTGATTTGTTTATAGCCCTTAATTTGATTTTCTTTTTTGCGAAACCCATGGCCTTCATCTTCAAAAACAACA
>RGZR01000091.1 GCA_010031465.1 Flavobacteriia bacterium | reverse complement strand
AAAGTTTCTTTTTGCTTTACCTGGGAAGCCATTTCATTAACTTTTTGCTCTCGTTGATGTACTTCCCTTTCGTGATTTGATTTTAATTCAATAAAACGCTCTTTGGCTTGCAGCTCTTTTTCTTTTCGCAAAGATTCAGATTCCATTTCTGCTTTTCGAATTATTTCTTTGGCTTGACTTTCAGCCGTTTCGAGTATGGCTTTATTTATATTATTGCGAATAAGGAGGCCTATTGTAAAGCCTACAGCAGCAGCTCCAATTCCGATTATACTTAGTATGCTTGGTTCCATTGTTCCGATTTTTAAAAAAGCCTGCACTAGTTGAAGTTTTGTGTAAACTCCTGTAAAACAAGTTTGGGGCTACACCTTTGATCAAGGATCTGCTCAAGGCAGCATGCTTTTACAAAAGAAACTCACCCCTTTTAATTAAAAGCTCGTTGAGTTTACCAAAAAATACTAATACAGGCAGTGTTGTATTGACGTAATGAACTTAATAAGCAGCCCTGTGAACTTCAATCATATCAATAAGCTGTTTTATCTTTTCTTCAGTGTTTGAAGAATGAGAATACTCATTGTTTTTGGTCAGTTCAAGTTGAGCTGCGTATTGAAGGGCACACATGGCAAGAACATCTTGTTTATCACGAACGGCATAGTTCTTTTCAAGTTGTAGAATTGTAGCTTCAATTTTTTTAGCGGAAGCCCGTAATGAAGCTTCTTGCTCTGGAGCTACTGACAAAGGATATACTCTATTGGCAATTGTCAATTTTATTTTAAGTAAATCACTCATCTCCATCTAGCTCTGTAAGTTGATGAATACAATTATCAACCTCTTTGATTAAACGATTTATTTTGTTCTTAGTCACGGTTTTACCTTCTGTACTGCCGAGTAAATTATTGGCCATTTTTAATGATTGATTTTCCTTCTTCAATGTTTCTAGCTCCTCTTCCATTGCTCTTTTTTGGGCTTCTAAATCTGAATTTAAATCACCAAGTCTTCTCAATTGAAGATGATTGTCTTTCAGTTTATTGAGCAGTTGGATGATGTTTTCTTCCAGTAAAACAATCCCTTTATTTTGATCGTTCATAATAGGTGTGGCGCTAATAATCTACTCTCTAACAAAGGTAGAGATTCTTTTTAGAAATCATTATTCCCCTTCTTGTTTTTAAAAACTTTAACACCATAGTTCTAGATTTTAATTTTTAAAGCTTAATTGAAATGTGTTTTATATCTTGCATGTGAAACCTTTCAACCCAAGAACTCAACTTTGAAATTCTTTGTTTATTTCCTTTTATTGATTGCGCTTTCGCCCATTCATAGCCAAGAACAAATCAACTGGGTACCCCCATTAACTATTCCAATTCAATTGTCAGGAACCTTTGGTGAGTTGCGTAATACTCATTTTCACGCAGGGCTTGACATTCGTACTCAAGGAAGACAAGGGTTACCTGTTAACAGTGTACAAGACGGGTGGATTAGTCGCATCAATGTGAGTACAAGTGGATATGGAAAAGCCCTCTATATTGAACATTTAGATGGAACAACAACGGTTTATGCTCATTTAAAAAAATTTTCACCGCGCATTGAAGCGTATGTAAAAGAAAATCAATACGAAAAAGAAAGTTATACTCTTCGGCTTTTTCCTAAAAAAGACGAACTCCCTATTTCCCTTGGTGAGGAAATTGGTTTTTCTGGAAATACGGGAGGCTCATATGGTCCTCATCTCCACTTTGAAGTTCGAAACACAAGAGACCAAACCCCCATTAATGCAATGCAGTATCCTTTTGAAATAGAAGATACACAGCGACCTCAAATTCAAAATTTTTACCTCTATGAAAACACCACGCAACAAAGTCGTAAAAAAGAATTTCAACTAACGCCTTTGAATGATAGTGTGTATAGCACCCCTACCCTTTATGCATTAGGAAAAATTAATATAGGCCTTCGTTTATTTGATCGCCAAAATTTATCATACAATAAAAATGGCATTTATATGGCTACTATTCGTTTAAATGGTAAAGTTTACTTTGATTCTCGAATGGATAAAATGTCGTTTAACGATTCCAAGTACATTGATTTATTGGTAGATTATTCCACCTTAAAAAAGGATAAGATTCGGATTCAACGTTTTGTAAAACACCCCAGTCAAAAGCTAAGCTTTTTGGATAACACAGAAAACGGAGAAATGGAAATTACGACGGGAAATTCTTACCAACTTTTAGTCACCGTTGAAGATTTCAACGGCAATAAACGCTATATCGAAACCTATATAGAAGGAGGTAAAGCCCTGTTTGATTCAATTGCACCCCTTAAGAATTCATACAACCCTACAATTGACCACTTTTTCGATTTTGAGCAAGCTGCTGTCTATTTTCCAAAAGATTGCTTTTTTGAACCTGTCGCACTTAACATTGCTGAAAAGGGAAATGTATTACATGTTGATGAAGACCGTTACCCTCTTCAAAAACCTTTTGAAGTACGTTTTAAAATAGAAGATCTTGATAGTTTATCAAAAGCCCAGTCTTTTATTGCCCGTTTGAGCGCCAATGGCAAACCATTATTTATGTCCACTAAAAAAGGGGAAAAGGAATGGACTGCTAAATCGTCTAGCTTAGGTAAGTTTACCCTTAGCAAAGACTCGCTTGCCCCTACCCTTAAAGCAGTTAATTTTAAATCTGGGCAATGGCTTACCAATTACAGTTTTTTGAAATTTAAAATAGCTGATGATTTGACAGGAATTAAAAACTATCGAGGTGAAATTAATGGCCGCTGGATTCGACTTGAATACGAACCTAAAAATCAGAGTTTAATTTATGATTTTAGTGATTTAGAATTTAATCAAGCAGAGCATCAACTAACATTAGAAGCAGAGGATCACGTAGGAAATAAACAAAGATTGGAAATGACGTTTTACCGAAAACCCAAAACTCAGTCTTAATCCAAAAATTCCTTTAATACTTGTATGAGGTAATCAATTTCTTTTGAAGTGTTAAAAACTGAAAAAGAAAAACGCAAGGAAGGCCACTCAGAAATCTCTCCCTTTTGAA
This sequence comes from Flavobacteriia bacterium, assembly GCA_010031465.1. Lineage (GTDB taxonomy): Bacteria > Bacteroidota > Bacteroidia > Flavobacteriales > Flavobacteriaceae > MS024-2A. The sequence goes on along the minus strand of RGZR01000091.1, from coordinate 3,917 downwards.
TGTGATGTAATACATGTGACCCCGAAGAACTACCCGACTGGCAGGCACTTCCTTTTGAGCAAGCAATCCCTTTTAAATCGAGATGAAAATCCAACAATTGAGCTTTCTCTTTTGAAATGGGTAACGATACGTTTACTAAAGTATAGGTGGCTTTTTCAATAGAATCTGAATGCCCATTAAACTGTACCTTGGGAAAAATCATTTTAATTTGCTCGATAAAATACGACTTGAGTCCTACAATATAGCTTCGCTCTTTAGCCAGGGTTTTATATGCAATCTGAAGTGCCGAATGCATTCCTACGATATTGTGTATGGATTCTGTTCCTGCACGTAAGCCACGTTCTTGGGAACCTCCATAAATAAAGGGTTGTAACCCTGAATTTTTTCGAACGAAGGAAAATCCAATACCCTTTGGGCCGTGAAATTTATGTGCTGCAGCAGAGAGGAAATCAAGGGGTAACGAGGCTAAATCATAAGTATAATGACCCACCCCCTGCACTGCATCAGTATGAAATAGTGCATTATGGTTATGACACAATTGTCCAATTTCATGTAAATCTATAGTATTTCCAATTTCATTATTGACATGCATCAACGATACCAATTTTTTTGTAGTATCGGCTTGAAGTAATGAAGCCAAATGAGCTAAATTAATGCCCCCCTCTTCATATACTTCTACATATTGAATATTGACCTTGTGCGTATGCTCTAATGCATCTACCGCATGAAGTATGGCATGATGTTCAATGGGTGAAGTGATCAGGGTTTGTACACCCAAATCTTTTACAGCACAATGAAGTATCATATTATCGGATTCAGTTCCCCCAGAGGTAAAAATAATTTCTTGTGGATCGGCTCCTAGCAATTTCGCAATTCCCTTTCGTGAAGTTTCTAAATAGGATTTAGCGGTACGCCCAAATGAGTGTGTTGAAGATGGATTACCAAAACTTGAAGACATCACCTCAGTCATAGCGGTAATTACTTCTTTTCGAAGTGGCGTTGTAGCGGCATTGTCAAAATACACTTTCATTTCACTCCGTTTATCTATTCCAATTCAAAAGTTTGAAGTGTTCGTGTTATTATTGAAATACAATCGTAAAGCTGGGCTTCAGTAATGACTAATGGGGGCGCAAAACGTATTATATTTCCGTGGGTAGGTTTTGCTAACAAACCGTTTTCCATAAGGGCTAGGCAAATGTTCAACGCTGTATCTCCAGTTTCTGAATCATTGATTACAATGGCGTTAAGCAAGCCTTTTCCTCGAACCTGTTTTACAATTGTACTTTGTGCACTATATTGGTTTACTTCCGTGCGAAAGATTTCTCCTAATCGCCGCGCATTTTGAGTTAATTTTTCATCACTTATTACCGCTAATGATTCCATAGCAATTGAACATGCCATTGGATTGCCTCCAAATGTACTTCCGTGTTGACCAGGTTGAATAACATCCATAACCGGGCTGTCAGACAAAACTGCTGAAACGGGATAGGTGCCTCCGCTCAAAGCTTTACCCAACAAGAGAATATCAGGACGCACATAGGTTTCTTGTTGTTCGCAATGACCCGCACAAGTACAATCTCCACAAACGGCTAACAGAGAACCCGTTCTTCCTATTCCCGTTTGTATTTCGTCGGTAATAAGCAACACATTGTGCTGGGTACATAATTCACGAGCTTTTCTAATAAAATCAGAATCAGGAGTATACACACCAGCCTCTCCTTGTATGGGTTCCACTAAAAACCCTGCTACATGAGGATGGGTTTCTAGCACCGCTTCTAGAGCCTCACTATCGTTAAAAGGTATTTTAATAAACCCTGAGGCATGAGGTCCAAAATGCATTTTTGAACCCGAATCGCTTGAAAACGAAATTATGGTTGAGGTTCTCCCGTGAAAATTTTGAGCACATACCACAATCTGGGCTTTGTCTTCAGGAATATTTTTTACCGTATAGCCCCACTTACGGGTAATTTTTATAGCAGCTTCGACCGCCTCAGCACCCGTATTGGAAGGCAATAGTCGTTCAAATTTAAAATAGTCTGTTATGAATTTCATGTACGCTCCAAGTTTATTATTATGAAACGCACGTGAAGTTAAAGTTAACGTTTCCGCTTGTTTTTGAAGCACATTTACGATACGGGGGTGGCAATGTCCTTGATTCACCGCAGAATAGGCCGATAAAAAATCATAATATTTTTTCCCTTCAGTATCCCAAAGGTATACCCCCTTCCCTTTTTGTAAAACTACAGGGAGTGGATGATAATCATGTGCGCCGTATTCCTGTTCGAGTTCAATATACGGATGGGCTATTTTTAGGTCTTCCATTTCGATGAATTTAGGGGTATCAATAGATTCAAAAGTAATGAAAATAGCGGGTAAAAACTTAGATAAAAATGGTTTTTTAATCGGGTAAGCCCCTACATTTGCAGCATGTCTAGAAATAAGGTAAATCGATTGGTTAACGCTTTGGAAATTGTGGATATCAATTCCAAAGGACAAGGTGTAGGAAAGGATAAAGACGGAACTGTTTTTTTTGTGAAAGAAACAGTACCGGGCGATGTAGTCACCGTTGAAGCCTACAAAAAAAGAAGAGGCTATTTTGAAGCCCAACCTTTGGAATGGATTACCCAATCACCCCACAGAACCCAACCCCCTTGCCAACATTTCGGACTTTGTGGCGGGTGTAAATGGCAACATTTAAAGTATAACGCTCAGCTCCAATTTAAGGAGAAAAGTGTTCATCATAACCTTCAACACATTGGTAAAGTAGTGCCCGAAACATTTCTCCCTATTGTAGGAAGTGATGAGGCGTATTGGTACCGTAACAAACTGGAATTTTCTTTTTCCAATTCAAAATGGCTGACCACTGAAGAAATCAATAGTGGTGTATCCATCGAACGAAATGGTCTTGGATTTCATAAACCCAACATGTGGGATAAAGTGGTAGACATTGAAACCTGTCATTTGCAAGCAGATCCTTCAAATGGCATTCGCAATGCGATTCGTGGGTATGCCCTTGATCAAAATCTTGATTTTTTTGATGTTCGAGCGCAAAACGGTTTTGTTAGGTCGTTAATGATTCGAACATCCACCATGGGTGAAACCATGGTATTGATTCAGTTTTTTGAAGATCTGCCCGAAAAAAGAGCTGCATTATTTGATGCGCTACTTCAAGATTTTCCCAACCTAACGTCAGTACTCTACTGTGTGAATGCAAAAGGAAATGATAGCCTGTATGATCAAACCATACTGTGTTATCACGGAAGAGATTATATAGAAGAACAATTGGGCCGTTTACGCTTTAAAATTACAGCCAAGTCGTTTTACCAAACCAACCCCAAACAAGCAGAAGTGTTGTATTCAATTGCCAAAACGTTTGCCTCCCTAAAAAGTGAGGACATCGTCTATGATTTGTATACCGGAACAGGCACCATAGCCCTATACATTGCTGAGGCATGTAAAAAGGTAATCGGTATTGAATCGGTACCGGAAGCCATCACTGCAGCCAAAGAAAATGCTCTTGAAAATGGCTTATCCAATGCCTTTTTTGAAGTGGGCGACATGAAAGAATGTTTTAACGAAGACTTTATCGAACGGCATGGCAAAGCAAATGTTGTGATCACCGACCCGCCAAGAAACGGAATGCACCCTGATGTTATTGATCAATTGCTTAAACTAAATCCCGAAAAAATTGTTTATGTGAGTTGCAATAGCGCAACACAAGCCCGTGATCTTGAACTGATGAAAACACACTATATTGTTGAAAAAAGTCAAGCGGTTGATATGTTCCCTCAAACCCACCATGTAGAAAATATTGTACTTTTACGATCCAATGGCTTTGCAAAATAACTTGATGTTTCGATTCTTTTGGGTGGCACTTGCCATTGTGTTAATGGCCCGATGTGAACAAGACGATATCT
>RGZR01000010.1 GCA_010031465.1 Flavobacteriia bacterium | reverse complement strand
AGTATATCTTCCAAAATCAGCTTCAGATCCTATTTCAGCAAATGCTTGATTTAATCTTCTATAAGCATAATGAACGTTGTTTGATGCATTTGTATAACCATGCAAAGCAAGACAATCTCCAGTAATGGATGCATTTTCACTATTAGCAATTACTATAGCATCAGATCCTCCTCTAGACATTTGATCAACCAACCAAAGTCTACCAGACTCAAGCCCAAATTCTGCTGCTTGAACAATTGTATTTAATTGATGTGATCCAACTGCATTCTTAGAATTTTTTTGAGTAAGAGCCATCATAGCTATACTAAATGAACTAATTGCTAAAAGAACCATTATAGTTAAAGCTAAAACAAAACCTTTTCTTTTTCTTAATTTAATCATTATGGAGCGACATTATCAGTTGGGTTAGGATCACATAAATTTAACATGTCAGGATCCGTATATGACGTATCATCTAAAACCAATTCAAAAGGGAAGAAGTAGTTTGCACATGCTAATCTTGCTGTTTCTGATCCATTTCCACAAGGTGTTAAAGGTTGTGGCCAATTCGTACTAAATTCAAGCACATAACCAATTGTTTGAAAAGGTTCATAAGTTACACCAGGAACAAATAAATCATTCCAATAACCTGTTCCACTAATTTGATCACTGAACTGGGTATAATGTTCTCCACCAACATTAGGGTAATGTTCTGTCATTCCACCCATCGTTTCTAAATTATTTCCATTGTAATTGTTATTATACATACTTCCACAACAATCATTAGGCTCACCTGTTCTCCAATTGGTAAAACCATCTGTATCACCTGAAGCAGTAGTGAAAAATATGTCATTTCTTTCAGGTCCACCAGACCACACCCAAGTACCTTCAGTAGCGTTACTTAAGTTAGCTTCACCGCCACTATTATCTGTTCCACCAAACCAAGCTGCAATAGGGTCTCCCATTCCATCTCTAATTTTATCAAGCACATAGTCATTTTCAGCATCACTTGTGATTGATGCAAGATATCCACTTAAATTATAATATGTTGAATTCTCTGCTCTTAATCTAGCTTGACCCCACCATAATTGACTATTGCCACTTAAATTTGTTCTGTTCCAAGCTCCCTTACCATCTGCTGTATTTTGAACGTAACAATAAAAATGTCTTACAGCTCCAACTTCTCTTCCAATCAAATCTTCGCATAAACCTGCAAAACCAAGTGTTAAAATAAATTGTCTATCGTCTCCTGCAAATGTTGTTCTAGCATCTCACTCGTTTCGAGCAACAGCAGTTCTTTGTCGTCATTTGCGCTGCGCTCGGCACGCACGGTCTCAATTTCGTGTTGCAATGCTTCGGCCTCGCGAGGCGCAATCACGGTTTTCAATTGCATAATATTAGGCCAATGCGTATAAGCTAATTTTCTATGCACAATTTTCAAGAGCTGATCCTGTTCTTCACCCTTACTCATATAAAGAATAGCATCTTTTGCTTTTCCCGAAATCAGTGTTATGGCATCGTAGGTATAATGCTGGGTCATGGCAATTTGTTCGATTTGCGATTCAGTCCCAAAACGAGAACAATTTTTTAATGTTCTTAATTGTGCGGATTCCATCAGATAAATTTCAATTAAAATATCTGCTAAGGCGAGTAGTAATTGCTGATGCTCCTCTAATGCAGTACCATAGTTTTGCGCAGCGTTTCCTGTTAAAAGGATAAAGAGTTGTTTGCAATGAATTAGAATTCGCTCTTCTTCAGCTAAAACCGAATGGGTATCTAATGCTTGTTCTTCTTGATGAATTGAAGCTGCTGTTTGCATTACAGCCGCCATCAAATCCAATTCTCCTTTAAGTCCTTTTTTTAGAAGCATACCCACAGATAGCATTCTGTTGATTTCATTGGTACCCTCATAAATACGACCAATACGCGCATCGCGCCATGCCGATTCCATAGGCGTATCAGCCGAAAATCCCATACCTCCAAAAATTTGAATTCCATGATCTGCTGCATTTTGAATGTCTTCTGAAGCAGCTACTTTAATCAAGGAACACTCAATGGCATATTCTTCAACTCCTTTTAATTCTGCTTCTTGATGGGTGAGTCCTTCAGAAATTAACTGGGTTATCCGATTTTGAATATCTTGAGCAGCTCGATAACAGGCCGATTCACCTACATAACAAGAGGTGGCTATATGGGCTAATTTTTCTTTTATGGCTCCAAATTGCGCAATAGGGGTTTTGAATTGAATTCGTTCATTAGCGTATTGGACAGAAGCTGAGGTTATTCTTCTCTGAGCATCCAAACACGCTACCCCCAATTTAATTCGACCCACATTGAGTGCATTCATGGCAATTTTAAACCCTTCGCCACGTCCGGCCAGCATGTTTTCTACGGGCACTTTGGTTTCATTAAAAAACACTTGACGTGTTGAGGAGGAGTGTATTCCTAATTTATTTTCTTCTTCTCCCAAGGTTATGCCATTTTCAGGATCAAGGGGAACAATAAATCCTGTTATGTATTTGTCCTCTTCAATACGAGCAAAAACAATGAGTAGTTTTGCAAAACCCGCGTTTGAAATCCACATTTTTTGACCTGTGATTTTATAGTGCGTTCCGTCTTCGGATAAAACGGCTTTTGTCTTTCCAGAATTGGCATCTGATCCTGCTCCGGGTTCAGTTAAGCAATAAGAACCAAACCATTCACCAGTAGCCAGTTTAGGAATATATTTTAGTTTTTGTTCCTCTGTACCATAGAGCAAAATGGGGAGTGTACCAATGCCCGTATGAGCACCAAAGGCTGTAGAGAAAGAGCCTGTAGCCCCAGAGATATAATCGCACACGAGCATGGTAGAAACAAAGTCCATTCCCAATCCACCATAAGCCTCAGGAACAGCAACGCCTAAAAAACCAAGCGCTCCAATTTTCTCCATAAGTTCTTTTGTAAAAGCATAATCCTTTTTTTCAAAACGCGCTTTATTAGGCCATACTTCTCGGTCTATAAACTCTTGAACGGCCTCCTTCATCATACGTTGCTCTTCGCTAAAATCTTCAGGTGTAAACACATCTTCCGGAGTAGTGGTTTTAAGTATAAAACTACCTCCAATACTGTTTTTTTCTTTTTCCGTTTTCATAAGTCTAAAGGGGTTGAGGGGTTATATTAAAATATTCAAATTGATTTGCGGTTTCTTTAATGCATTGTATGACTTCAAAAAAATGCGCTATTTTTTCTTCGTTTAAATGCGAGGTCACTTGATTGTTAAATTGTATGACAACTTCTTTACTATCGTCTCTTTTTTGTTTTCCAAAAGGAGTTAAATGTATTAAAACACTGCGTCCATCTTCGGGATGTTTGGTTCTTGTAATTAGGTTTCTCTGTTCCATAGCATTAAGAAGCCTTGACAAACTTGTAGGTTCCATACCCATCTTTGGACCCAGAGTAGTGGAAGGTGTCCCTTCGGCGTCTATACTCAATAGGGCAAAGCCCGTTGCCATGGTTGATTCAAATTTTGTAGCTTCTTTATTGTACATCTTACTCACCAATTGCCACGTTGAGCGCAGGGCACTATCAAAGGTTTCGTGTTTCATGTAGTGAAGGTACAAAAAACTATGCACGCATAATAAAAAGAACGAGCTATTTTTTAAGATGAAAAGTAAGGCTATACATACATTTCCTCAATGAGATCAATGTATTTTTCATTGATCACTTTTCGGCGAAGTTTCATGGTAGGAGTTAAATGGCCGGCATCAATTGTCCATTCCTCAGGAGTGAGTTTAATTTTTTTGATTTGTTCCCATGAACCGAAGAGTTGATTATGGGTTTGTATTTCTTTTTCTATAGCTTCAATCAATAGGGGGTTTGAAGCAGCTTCAGCAATTGAACTGCAGTGAACGCCTTTACCTTTTAACCAATTGATTGTGTAATCAATATTTGGCTGTATAAGAGCGGCAGGCATTTTACGGCCATTTCCAACAACCATTATTTGTTCGATGAATAAGGATTGTTTCATTTGGTTTTCCAATACCTGAGGCGCAATGTACTTTCCTCCTGAAGTTTTAAACATTTCCTTCTTCCGATCAGTAATTTTTAAAAACCCATCAGCATCAATTTCACCTATATCACCGGTATGGAAAAAATCGCCAGACATTACCTTTTGCGTCATCTCAGGTTCTTTATAATATCCCATCATTACATTAGGTCCTTTGCATAAAATTTCTCCGTCTTCTGCAATTTTAATGGTAACCCCGTCAATTATTTTTCCGACGGTGCCTATTTTAAAATGATTTTCTCGCATATCGTTTACTGAAATTACGGGAGAAGTTTCTGTCAGTCCGTACCCCTCAACTAAAGTCATTCCTGCGGCTGTAAATATTCTAGCTAAACGGGGTTGAAGAGCTGCACTACCCGAAGCAATCAACTCTAAATTTCCTCCCAAGGCTTCTTGCCATTTGGAAAGAATTAATTTTCGAGCAATTTTTAACTTGAATTCGTACCAAGCCCCATTTTGACCATAGGGTTCATATTGAAGCCCCACATTAACGGCCCAATAAAAAAGCTTCTGTTTTATGCCACTGAGCTCAGCACCTTTCGCATAAATTTTGTCGTATACTTTTTCAAGTAATCTAGGAACCGCGGTCATGACATTGGGTTTAATCTCCCTAAGGTTGTCTGCTATGGTTTCAAGTGATTCTGCAAAATATACGGATACACTATTGTACATGTATATGTAGAGAATTACACGTTCAAAAATATGGCATACAGGTAAAAAACTCAACGCAGAAGACCCTCCAATGGTTACGGGAAGTCGTTTTGAACTCGAAAGCACATTAGAAACTACGTTGTGGTGACTTAGCATGACCCCTTTGGGGACTCCTGTGGTACCTGAGGTATAGATGATGGTGGCAAGATCTTCAGGTTGTACGTTAGTTTTATATTCTTCAACTTTAGCATCGTGTTCAATAGAAGCCCCTGTTTCTAGTAATTCGCTCCAGTGCGCACAACCCTCAAGAGAATCAAAACTGTATATTTTTTTTAAGGACTTTACGTTGTCCTTTATGGCCATTACTTTATTGTATACCTCTTGATCAGAAACAAATACGTATTGACTTTCTGAATGGTTGAGAATGTACTCATAATCCTGTGAGGAAATCGTGGGATAAATGGGAACATTTACAGCACCCAAGGTCAACACAGCAACATCAATTAAACTCCATTCGGTTCGGTTATTTGAGGAGATCATGGCAATCTTATCATGAGGTTGAATACCCAACTCTACTAGGGCACGACTAAGTGCTCGAGATTTTTCACAAAACTCAGTTGTGGAAACGCTTTCCCATTTCCCGTTGTATTTCGTAGTAAACGATTTTTCTAAAGGGGCATTATCTTGCTGATAGGCAATAAAATCAAATAATCTTGTGGGTGTCATAACGTCATTTTACTGCAAAATAGGAAATATTTTGAAGTAATGGAAGTCAAAATTTAGTCTTGAGAAAGAAACCAAGTGAACGCGTTTTCAAAGGCAATGGTCCAGGGAGAGACTTGATCCTTTCGCTCTTCAGGGTAGTAAGCCCAATTCCAGGGGAAAGTAGATCTTTCTAAATGGGGCATCATAACCAAATGACGACCGTCTTCTGAGCATAACATAGCAGCATTAAAATCCGATCCGTTTGGATTAGAGGGATACTGATCGTATAAATACGTACCTGGAATTTGGTAGTTGTTTTGCTCATAAGGAAATGAAAATTTACCCTCTCCGTGTGCTGCCCAAATACCTAAAGTACTTCCTTCAAGTCCCTTTAACATTATGGAACTGCTCGACTGCAAGGTAACTGCTGTAAAAATACACTCAAATTTACCTGAATCGTTATGCAACATTTTGGGTTGCAACTCATGTTTTGGGGTCAATAAACCCAATTCTACAAAAAGTTGGCAACCATTACAAACCCCAAGTGATAGCGTGTCTTTTCGATCAAAAAAGGCATCTAGGACCTTTTTTGCTTTGGCATTATATTTAAACGCCCCTGCCCAACCTTTTGCTGAGCCCAGTACATCCGAGTTTGAAAATCCACCAACAGCCACCAAAAACTGAATGTCTTCTAGTGTCTCGCGACCCTCAATTAAATCGGTCATGTGGACATCTCTTACTTCAAAGCCACACAAATCCATTACATACGCCATTTCTCGTTCAGAGTTACTTCCTTTTTCACGAATAACGGCAGCTTTAATTTTCTGGTTTTTTGTTTTGGGGAGGTTTCCGTCAAAAGATTTTGGGAAAGTAAAATGCAGAGGTTGTTGAATGCTGTTTTTAGCTCGACTTTCAGCCAGTATTGGTTGGGTTTGTTTGGATTCCAAGAGGCTAGAGGTAGCCATCCAATTTTCACGTAAAGCATCTACATCCAATATTATAGACTCAGAAAGAACAACTTTAGGAGAGGAAGTCACCGTTCCAATTTTAGGGCAATATATTCCTTCGTTCTCAAAATAGGCTGTTAAATCGTGATTTGATTGTACTACTACGGCTGCTTTTTCTGTGAACATTAGGGCCAGTAAATCTGCTGTATCTAGGGCGTTAAGGCTAAGTTGCATCCCTATATTTTTGGAAGGGAAACACATTTCTAAAAGTGTGGTGATAAACCCTCCGGAACCCACATCATGGCCGGCTGAAATCATGCCTTTTTTTATTGCCTTTTGCAGGGTAGCAAAGGTACTTTTAAAATATTCCGGATTTTGAACAGTGGGTGTTTTATTTCCGATGGCGGAAAGGACTTGAGCAAATGAAGATCCTCCCAAATGATTTGCATCTTGTGAAAAGTCAAGATAGTAGATATCGCCTCCTTTTAAACGCGCAACGGGGCGAATACAATTTTGAATATCATCACAAGTTCCTGCCGCTGATATTATGACTGTACCAGGGGATAAGACATCTCCCTCTGGGTATTTTTGTTTCATGGAAAGAGAATCTTTACCTGTAGGGATATTGATACCTAGAGCAATGGCAAATTCAGAACACGCTTCCACTGCAGCATACAGACGCGCGTCTTCTCCTGGATTGTTACAAGGCCACATCCAATTTGCAGAAAGGGAAATACTTTCAATTCCCTTTTCAAGGGGTGCCCAAACTATATTCGTAAGCGCTTCTGCAATTGCATTAACACTTCCTTTTTTTGGATCAATTAGTGCACTTACTGGAGCATGGCCTATGGAGGTAGCTATGCCCTTTTGACCTTTGTAATCTAAGGCAATAACTCCACAATTGCTTAAGGGCAATTGCAATTCTCCAACAGTTTGTTGTTGGGCTACACGTCCTGTAACACATCGATCTACCTTATTTGTTAGCCAGTCTTTACATGCCACAGCCTCCAATTGAAGAACAGCCTCTAGATATTGAGTCAATAATGCCTCATCATAGCTAATTGCTTTAAAGGGAGTTGAGCGAGTATTGTCTTTTAGAATGGTTTTTGGAGAACTTCCAAAAAAAGCAGATAAATCCAAGTCAACTGGCGTTTCTTTTCTCTTTTCCGAATGAAATGAGAAATGATGATCATCTGTAACTTCACCCACATTGTAAAAAGGCGCCCGTTCACGAGCGGCAATTTTTTGAAGCTGAACCGCATCTTTTGGAGAGAGTATTAATCCCATCCGTTCTTGGGATTCGTTTCCAATAATTTCTTTTGAAGATAGTGTGGGGTCACCTAAGGGAAGTGCATCAATTTGAATTTTACCTCCAGTAGATTCCACAAGTTCAGACAAACAATTTAAATGACCACCAGCCCCGTGATCGTGGATAGAAACAATAGGATTATGGGCACTTTCTACTAGGGAACGAATGGCATTGGCCACACGTTTTTGCATTTCAGGATTAGAACGTTGTACAGCATTTAATTCGATAGCACTTCCAAAGGCACCGGTATCGGCAGAAGATACTGCGGCACCTCCCATTCCAATTCGGTAATTATCTCCCCCGAGAATTATTATTTGATCCCCTTTTTTAGGCAACTGTTTTTGGGCCTGTTCCTGTTTTCCAAATCCAACGCCTCCAGCCAACATGATTACTTTGTCAAAGCCAAGACGATGTTCCCCTTCGAAGTGTTCAAATGTTAGTAATGAACCTGCAATTAAAGGTTGACCAAATTTATTCCCAAAATCAGAGGCCCCATTAGAAGCTTTGATTAAAATATCGCTCGGGTTTTGATATAGCCACTTTCGTTCTGGAAAAGTGGGTGTGGTAGCCTTTGATAATCGTGAAAAAGGCGTCATGTAAACAGCAGTACCCGCTAAAGGAAGCGAACCTTGCCCCCCCGCCATCCGATCGCGAATTTCACCACCAGAACCGGTAGCCGCCCCATTAAAAGGTTCTACAGTGGTTGGAAAGTTATGGGTTTCTGCCTTTAAGGAAATAACACTATTGATTTGCTTTTTTTGATAGACACTGGGTTGATCTCCTGCCTCAGGAGCAAATTGTTCTACTACTGGCCCTCCGATAAAGGCAACATTGTCTTTATAAGCAGAAACAATCGAATTTGGATTTACTTTTGAGGTTTTCTTGATCAGTTGAAATAAACTTTCCTTTTTTTCTTCCCCATCAATAATAAAAGTTCCATTAAATATTTTGTGTCGACAATGTTCTGAGTTTACTTGTGAAAAACCAAATACTTCAGAATCTGAAAGTGGACGTCCTAAGGAGTGAGACAACGTCACTAAATAGTCAATTTCTTCCTCATTTAAAGACAACCCTTGGTCTTTATTGTAGATAGAAATATCATGAACAGGGATCATTTTTTCGGGCAAATGCGATACCATGTAGAGCGATTGATCTAAAAATGTAAATGCAGTAAACAACATAGGATCAAAAGAGGTATCTGAGCGCTTGGCAAAAAACTCTTCCATTCTTAAGATTCCTAAAATCCCCATATTTTGGGTAATCTCAACTGCATTGGTGCTCCATGGTGAAATCATACTGGCTCTGGGCCCAAAGAAATCGCCTTGAATTGAGTGAGAATCAATTAAAGGGGCATTGTTAAGTAGCCAGGTAAGTTTTTCTTTGTCTTCATTACTGAGTGTGTTTTGACATTCTACAGCTGTGATTTTAGAGTTAACATCGCCAAAAAAAACGACCATTCCTTGAAGGTTTATATGTGCAAAAATAAGGCTTTCCGTTTAGATTTTTCTTCTAAGTGATCAAGGAATAGATGAAGTTATCTTCCAGTTATCCACAGCCCTTTAAAACCTAAGAATTTCGTACCATTCGTGCAATATAAAATCCATCAAAAGAGGAGGTGTGAGCAAAGAAACTAGTTTCTTTTTCTAGGTGAAACGAGGATCCTAATGGAGAAGATAAAAATTGATGGACTTGATTTGTGTTTTCTTGGGGAAGAATGGAACAAGTAGCATAAATCAGAACGCCCTCAGGTTTTACCAACTGTGCATTTTTGTCAATTAGACTTGCTTGCAGGGCACATAACTTGTTTATTTTTTCTGGGGTCAGGTGCCATTTGATTGCTGGATTTCGTCGCAGAGTTCCCAATCCACTACAAGGGGCATCAATGAGGACCAGATCGGCTTTTTCTTTTAAATCTTCAAACAATTCATTTTCAGTGGCTAAATGGGTTTCAATAGAATGAATACCGCTCCGTTGGGCACGTTGTTTGAGTTGATTCAGTTTGGATTCATGGATATCGATTGCATGAATTTTTGCTTTATCACCAATCAAATCAGCTATATGCAGTGATTTTCCACCCCCACCAGCACAAGCGTCAACAATAAGACTGTTTTTTTTTGGTGCTGCCCAGGCGGCAACACGTTGTGAGTTGGCATCTTGAATTTCAAACCCTCCTTTTTTAAATAAAGGCAAATGGGTTATTTTTTGATGAAAGGAGAGGCGTAACCCTTCCGGGATACCTGAAATTTTTTCAGATTCAATTCCGTATTCATCCAAAAGGGCCTGTTGGAGCTCGTCAAGACTACAATGCCTTGTATTGCAGCGAATCACAAGAGGGGCCAATTCATTTAAAGCCTGAATTTCCTTTTCCCAAAAGGAAGCTTCGAAGGCCTCAACACCCATTTGGTCCATCCAGTCGGGAATTGATTCTTTGTAAATCCTTGGCAAAGTGTCATTAGGTTGATTGTGAAGTGTAAGAGGGTCAGAAAAATTAAATTCTTCCCAGGGCGGTAACGCTCCTTCGGAACTTAAAATCCAAAGGGCAATGAGTTTCCAATGGATATCAGCATCGTTGGGGTCAACATTACCTAAATAGAGAAAACGATTTTTCCAACGAATAATTTCAAGTAGTCCTTCCGCAAGTAATTTTCGATCTCGGCTTCCCCATTTCTTATTTTTAAGAAGTGATGATAAGGTGGGTCTTAGGGCTTGTTCTTCGGTTAAAATTTGGTGTAAACCAGAACGAATTCCCAAGGCAAGATTACGGTGTAATTTCAAGGGAGAGGGTTTAATTTTCTTTCTTTTGACGATTTCTTATACGGTTGAACATTTCACGATCAAAACGCCGTTCTTGGTATAAAATATTTAAAACGGTTTTTGGTTTTATTAAAGAAAGCATTTTTTGGTTTCTTTCGTATTTGATATTCATTCCCAACATTTCAAATTCATGAAAACGGCTTATATAATTAGAGGCGCTATTTGAATTTATGGTATCAAATGCTTGAGTAATTCCTTTTCTTAAACCCCGTTCTTTGATCCAAACCTCGTTGTGATATAGGTCTTCATAATTCTCAAAAATGGGCAAGAAGGCTTTTTTTTCTTCTTCGGTAAGAAATGTATTCTCAAGAATATAATTGAGTTTCATTTTTTTGAAATCTTGAAATCGATCAGTTTGAGCAGAACTTGATAAACTGGTCAGAATAGTAAACAAAACGAAACTAAAATGAATGTATTTTTTCATCGCTTAGGGTTTATTAGAAAAATCTGACAAAAGCTCAATTTCGGAATCTTCCATCATCGAAAGCATTTCATAGCTATCTAAATTGTCCATATAATAGTTCTCAATATAATCATTAAGGGCTTGATCTTCAATTTCAATAACTTGATTTTGTTGGTATTGGATCAGATTAAACACAAGGGTTAATGAAGCGGCAATTCCTGCGAAATAATATAGTGCATTAGCTTTACGCTCATGGGTTTTAGGCGGGGTAAGTGACCTTGCTTTTCTTACTACAGCTTCTTCAAGAGTGTCAAAATAGCCTGAGGGTACATTAAAATACAACTTTTTCGAGCTGCTTTTCGAATTTCGAATAAGCCTCTTTTCAAGTTTTTCAAAATATCCCTTAGGGACTCTGAAATAATTCTTTTGATTAAAATTTGTCATTCATTTCTGTTTTTATTTTTTTCACCGCATGATGGTAAGAAGCTTTTAGGGCCCCAACACTAGTATCTACAATTTCAGCAATGGCTTCATAGGTCATGCCGTCAAAATATTTCATATTGAAAACAATACGTTGTTTTTCAGGTAAACGCGCTACTACTTTTTGGAGTAAATGAGCGGCTTCATCTCCATCAAAATAGGAGTCTGCCATAAGTCTATCCGCTTTAGCTTCAATCCAATCTTTATTTTGTAACCCCATTTTAGAGGCTTTGCTGTTAATGAAATTTAAAGCCTCATTGGTAGCAATTCTATACATCCATGTAAACAAGGTACTGTTTTCTTTAAATCCATCAATGTTGAGATAGATTTTAATAAACGTATTTTGGATAACATCGTTTGCGTCGTCGTGATCCAAAACGAGTTTCCGGATATGCCAATACAGCCGTTCTTTGTATTCAGACACCAATCGTCTAAAGGCTTCTTCTTTATTAATTGGGTCCTTCAATGCGTTTACAAATATGGACTGTGGCGTAGACACTTTTTTAACTTTATATAAATTTAGACAAAAGGTAAGGTATATAGTTTAATCCATGCGTTGAATTTTCACCCATTTATGGTATTCAGCATTTTGTTTCAAAAGACTTTCATGCGTTCCAGAAGCAATAATTTTTCCTTTGTCTAACACTAAAATTAAATCTGCTTTTTGAATTGTGGATAGTCTATGGGCAATAACCAATGAGGTTCTTTTTTCCATTAGTGTTTCTAGGGCTTGCTGTACTTGGAGTTCCGATTCAGTGTCAAGTGCAGCTGTGGCTTCATCTAAAATGAGTAAATCGGGATCTTTAAGTAGGGCTCTAGCAATTGTTAAGCGTTGTTTTTGCCCCCCTGAAAGTTTATTACCTGCATCACCAATAGGTGTATGGTAGCCTTTGGGAAGTTCCGCTATAAAATCATGTGCAAAGGCAGCTTTAGCAGCATTGATAATGGCATTTTTATCAGCAGTTGGGTTTCCTAATTTAATATTATTATAAACAGTATCGTGAAATAAAATAGCATCTTGAGTAACCATACCTATACATTGGTATAAGCTATTCAATTTAATTTTAGTAAGGGGAATACCATCAATGGTAATCTCACCCTTTGTGGGATCATAAAAACGGTTTAAAAGATAGGTCAATGTGGTTTTTCCACTTCCGGATGGACCTACAGCCGCTACCATCTGACCTTTTTTAATGGTAAAAGAAATTTCTTTAACAACAGCGGTAGTCTCATAGGCAAACTCCACTTTATCAAATACGATTGCTTGACTAAATTGTTTTAGGACTTTAGCTTCTGGGTGTTCTTTTATTGGATTTTCACTCCTTAGAATTTCAAAAATACGTTCTGCCGCGGCATTCCCTTTTTGAATGGTATAACTTGCTTTACTTATGTTTTTTGCAGGTGTTAAAATATTGTAAGCTAATCCCATATATACAATAAATGTGGTACCAGAGATGCTCCCATCAACCAATACCATTTTACCACCTACCCACAATAATATTCCTATTACGGCAATACCTAAAAACTCACTAGTTGGGCCGGCCAAGCTTGCACGGTGGAGCAACTGGTTTGAAAAATGATAAAAACGTTCGGTAGCCGCTTTAAATTTTTCGTTAAAAGCATTTTTAGCAGAAAAGGTTTTTATAATCTTTTGTCCAGTGACGGTTTCGTCAAGAATTGATAAAAAGTCACCTTGTTCTTCTTGAATACGGGCAGAATGTTTTTTAAGCTTTTTTCCAATAGTTGAAATTAACCAGCCTGAAAGGGGAATGAAAAGCAATACAAATAGGGTTAATTTGCTGCTAATCATTAGCATAGCCCCAAGGGAAAATAGAATGGTTAAGGGTTCGCGAACTAAAAGCTCTAAAATTGACAAATAAGAGGCTTGGATTTCTGTAACATCACTAGTCATTTTTGCCATCAAATCTCCCTTTCTTTTTTCTGTAAAATACCCTACGGGTAATTCCATGATTTTTTGATAGAGTGTTGTGCGCAAATCACGCAATATTCCGTTTCGTAAATAGGTAATGACATAAAGGGCCAAGTAGTTAAAACAATTTTTTAAAAAAAACAGGACAAGTACCAATCCTATTACTAGAAATAGGGTACCCTCAATATTTTGCTCTAATTGTTGTGTTATATAATAATTGAGCGACTCTATAACATAGCTCTGTAGATGAAAAACATCAGTGTAGGTGGGGGGCAGGGTTTGTGTTTCTGTTCGTTCGAATAAAACGTTTAACATTGGAATCAAAGCCACAAAAGAAAGTGCACTAAACAGAGCGTAAAGAACATTAAAAAGAATATTTAGAAAGGCGTACCTTTTATAGGGAATACCAAAGCCTAAAAGCGTTTGAAAGTAGGACTTTTTCATTGGGGTACGATTTCATTGACAAACAGGTCAATTTTTTGTTCTAGTTGTGCCTCTTGATGCGCCCAAGCTACATCAGGATTGTAAGGGGCTTGAACACTAAAATAAAACTTGATTTTAGGTTCTGTTCCACTGGGTCGTAACGCAATTTCACTTCCCTCAGCGAGTATAATTTTTAAAACATTTGATAGGGGATAAGATAAGGGTGTTATTTGACCGGAAACTACATTTAACGATTGGGAAGTTAAGTAATCTTCTATGCGAATTACTACAATCCCACCTATACTTTCAGGAGGATTCGCTCTAAAACTTGACATTAATTGCGCAATTACCTCAAGTCCTTTTTTTCCTTCTTTCGTAATTGAAACAAGGCGCTCTTTAAAAGCACCGTATTTTTGATAACAATCCAATAGAAGGTGGAAAATGCTTCGGCCAGAGACTTTGGCGCTTTCTGCTATTTCACAAGCCAGTAAACCTGTAGAAAGGGCATCTTTATCGCGAACCTCATCACCAACTAAATAACCATAACTTTCCTCTCCACCACCAATAAATTCCAATTCCGGATGCTCTTGAATTAATTTTCCAATCCATTTAAAACCCGTTAATGTGCTTTTAAATTGAACATTGTAAGCTGAAGCCATTTTTTCAATCAAGGGAGTTGAAACTACAGTAGTTGCGATAAAGTGTTTTGAAGTTAATTGTCCTGATTCCTTCTTTTTTTGTAATAGGTATTCGGTTAATACGGCCATTATTTGATTGCCGTTAAGGTAATACCAATTCGAATTTAAATCGCGAATTACGACCCCCAATCGATCCGCATCAGGATCGGTTCCTAGGACAATATCCGCAGCTAAAACCGTTGCTTTTTGAACGGCTAAGGATAGGGCCTCTTTTTCTTCAGGATTAGGAGAAATAACAGTTGGAAAATTTCCATCAGGTTGCGCTTGTTCCGTAACGATATGTAGATTTTCATATCCGGCACTTTTCAGAATATCGGGAAAAAGTGTAATTGAAGTGCCGTGTATAGGGGTAAACACAACACTTAAGTTTTTTTTATGTTGGCTATGTAAGGCTACTTTCCGTACCGATTGTCGGTAGGGGATGTCTATTTCTGAATCTATTTTAAAGAGTAATTCGGGTTTTCCCTTAAAGCGTATCGCCTCAAATGGAGTTTTTTCTATTGCCTTTTGAATTTGCTGATCTTCAGGAGGCACTAATTGTCCTCCGTCAGCACTATATACCTTGTATCCATTGTACTCAGGGGGGTTGTGTGATGCCGTTAAAACAATCCCAGCTTGCGCTTTTAAGTACCGAACAGCAAAAGAAAGTTCAGGGGTTGGGCGCAATTCCTTAAAAAGATAACAATGAATCCCATTTGCGGTAAAAACAGAGGCACATGTTTCGGCTAGCGACTGACTTTGATTTCTACAATCATAGGCAATAACTACTTTTATATTTTGATTGGGAAAAGTTTCTTTTAGGTAATGGGATATTCCTTGACTGTTTTTGCCCAGTGTATATTTGTTAATTCTGTTGGTGCCTACTCCAACAAGGCCACGCATTCCTCCAGTACCGAAGGCTAAATCAGTATAAAAAGCATCCTCAAGTAGATCCGGTTTTTTTTGTAATGCCCTTACCTTTTCTTGAGTTTCAGAATCAAAAGGTGCTGAAAGCCACTTGTTTACTTTTTGTTCTATGGACATAAGGGCTATACTTTTTCTTTAATAGTATACCGCTTTTCCATTTTTGAACTTCTTAGGATGAGTTCTCCCAAAAATCCAGCAATAAAAAATTGACTTCCTAAAAGCATTAGGGTGAGGGCAATGTAAAATTGAGGTCTTTGGGTAATAAGCCTTGCCGCAGTATTAAAATACAATTTATCAATTCCTAAATAAAAGGTAAAGGCAAAACCCACGAGTAACATCAAACTACCCCAAAGGCCAAAAAAGTGCATGGGTCGTTTGCCAAAACGCTGAACAAACCATAAGGTTATAAGGTCTAAAAAACCTTTGAAAAAACGATCAGCTCCAAATTTTGTATGGCCAAATTGCCGTGCCTTATGTTGCACTATTTGTTCGCCAATACGATGGAATCCTTTGTGTGCTGCTAAAACGGGAATATAACGATGCATATCGCCGTAAACTTCAATGGATTTAATCACGTCATTACGGTACACTTTAATACCACAATTGAAATCGTGCAAAGGAATACCGGATACCCTACGGGCTGCCCAATTAAAGAGTTTGGAGGGCAAATTTTTAAAAATAACCGAATCGTAACGTTTTTTCTTCCAACCCGAAATTAAGTCCAATGAATTTTCTTTTAAGGTAGATAGCATAGGCGCAATTTCTTCCGGTGAATCCTGAAGGTCTGCATCTAATGTGGCAACAAATGCCCCTTGTGCAATTTCGAAACCTGCGTGTAAAGCTTGAGATTTACCGTAATTTCTGGTAAACCGAATCCCTTTCACGTTTCTGTTTTCTTTACTAAGCTCCGTAATTTTCGCCCAAGATTGATCTGTACTTCCGTCGTCAATAAAAATTACCTCGAAAGAAAGGGAACCTTTAGTCAAGGCATTCTTTGTCCATTCAAACAAAGGAAGGAGGGATTCTTCTTCATTGAGTAAGGGAATAACAACAGAAAGTTCAATTTCGTTTTGCATATGATGCAAAACTACGAAAATTGCTTATTCAGGCCGTGATTTCTTTACAATTAGACCGCCAATAAGGGAGATGATAAATCCAATAAATAAAGCCCCAATCAGTTGGAAGGCAGAGCGAATTAAAGGACTTGAAAATTTATCTGCCATTTCACGACTCATATCTAATTGCTCTTGTGACATTTCAGGATTTTCAACTCTCATTTTTTCAAATTGAAGATCGAGGGCTTTGTTCATCATATCAGGATCTAAAAACTCTGTAAGAACAAAGGCATATAACACACCTATAAGACCGGCTATTAGGGAAATGCCTAAACCAATTTTAAGCGCTTCAGATAAGGACAGGTAACCTTCATTGTGTTTTTTGAAGACAATAAATGCGTACATAAGTACTCCAATCATTAAGGCAATCCCTACGTAACCTGCCGCAGCATTCTGTTGGTAGTGCATGTCTAAAAAGTAAAGCATTAAATTAAATGCTACGGAAATACCCCCTAATATTAATCCATAAGTAAGTATAGTTGATTTGATCGTAAGTTTGTTTTCTTCCATGTTATATTTAAGTTTTTTGGTAGTCTCCAAATTAAAAAAATTAAAGGAATTCACATAGTTTTGAAAAAAAAATTAAATTTGCATTCGATTTTATAGATATGAAAGCAGAAATACACCCAGACAATTACCGATTAGTAGCCTTTAAAGACATGTCAAACGAAGATGTTTTTATCACCAAGTCTACAGTTAATGCAAAAGAAACTATTGAAGTTGATGGGGTAGAATACCCACTGGTCAAATTAGAAATTTCTAGAACTTCACATCCCTACTACACTGGAAAATCGAAATTGGTTGATACTGCAGGACGTATCGATAAGTTTAAAAACAAGTATTCAAAATTCAAAAAGGAGTAATTCCTTTTCAAAATAACCTAAAAGCCACTTCGATGTGGCTTTTTTTATGGCCTAGTTTTTTTAACGGTTTTTAATACCAATAAATTAATAGGGTTAATCTCCATTCCTTCTACATTTTTTTGGATAAAACGGATTACTTGATCGTAGTAAAGCGGAATAATAGGATATTCATTCATGGCAATCTGATCCATTTCTTGGTAAATCCTTTCCCTCTCGTTTTCATTAGTAAGCGTCAGCGCTTTCCTATAGAGTTGATCAAATGTTTCCATTTTAAAATGAGTGTAATTGGGTCCTTGAGGCGAAAAGTTAGGACTGTAAAACAATGACAAATAGTTTTCGGCATCAGGATAATCAGCTATCCAACTGGCCCTAAAAAGTTCTAGTTTGCCTGATGATTTGGCTTGTCGAAGTGTTGCGGTTGGCATAACATCTATGACTATTTTTATTCCAATTTTTTGCAGTTCCCGTTGTAAATATTCACATAAATCAAGATAATTAGCATCAGTAGCTAGTGAAAGTTGAGGTTCAATTTGATTGGTTTTTACGAAATCATTGATTAATGTTCTGGCCCGGTTGGGATTGTAATCAAATTCTTGAGTACTGGTGCCCGAAAGCCCTTTGGGTATAAATCCTTTTTTAGCAGGATATCCAATATTATTTCGCAAATATGCAATCATTAATTTTCGGTCGAAACCAATATTTAAGGCTTCACGAATTAAAGGGGATTGGAGGGCTGGATTGGAACCGTCGAGGTAAATACCAATATACTCTGTATTTAAATACGGGCCATTCAATATTGTGATTTGATCTTTATATTTTGGTTGGAGGGTGCCTTGAGGAGTGAGCAGTTCGTCTTTGTAGGAAGCATCTAGTGAATTAATAAAATCCAATTTTCCCTGTAAAAAAAGCATAAATTCACTCTGAATATCAGGTATAAACTGAATGGATATGGCTTCTAAATATGGAAGTTGTTCGCCAGCTTGATCCCGTTCAAAATAATGGTTGTTTTTTCGCAATATTAATTTAACGTTCTCTTCCCATTGTTTGAAGTAAAAAGGGCCTGTACCTATAGGATTTGATCGAAAAGAATTGCCAAAATGAGAGACTCCCTCTTCAGGAACTACGGCGCAATAGCGCATGGTCAGTAATCCTAAAAAGGCTGGAAAAGGATTTTTCAAACGAATTATTAGGGTGTTTTCATCTATTGCTTCGTAAGAAGCTACCTGTTGCATTACCCAGCTCCCAGGTGATGCCACAGCGGGATCGGTAAGCCGGTTGAAGCTGTAAACAAAATCTTGAGCAACCACACGTCTGGTTTGATTGGGACCAAATAAAGGTGAAGAGTGAAAAAACACATCCTCACGTAAATGGAATACATATTCTAACCCCCCTTGTAGAATTTCCCAGGAGTGAGCGATTTCTGGTTGAACCCCCAAGTTTTTGTCTAATTGAACCAAGCCATTAAACAACTGATTAACAGGCCATATATTTTGTGGATTGCGCGCAAATGCTGGATCAAGAGAGGTCACATTGCGGTATTCATTGTACCGAAATACAATGTGATCTTCAACGGTGTTTTGGGTAGTGCACTGAATGAAAACCAATGCAACGGTAAAGAGAACGAATGTGCGCAGCCAGGAACCTACTCTTATCATGAAGAAATGTCTGTATATTTGCATCAAAATTACGGTTTTTAAAGTAGCTATGACCCCCACTTTATCCCCTTTAGTGAAAACAGAAACAAAGTTACTCAGAGTAGCCTTTTACACTTTGGGATGCAAACTTAATTTTTCGGAAACGGCTACAATAGCTCGTGATTTTGATACTCAAAATTTTAAACGAGTCGCTTTTGAATCTCCTGCAGATGTATATGTAATCAATACTTGTTCTGTAACTGATAATGCAGACAAAAGGCTAAAGGGAATTGTTCAAAAAGCACTGACTCAAAATCCAGAGGGTTTCATTGCAATTATTGGATGTTATGCCCAACTTCAACCTCAACAAATAGCCGCTATGGAAGGGGTAGATTTGGTGTTGGGTGCTTCAGAAAAATTTAAATTATTTCAATACATACACGACCTGAAAAAAAAAGAAATAGGCGAGGTGCATGCTTGTGAAATTGCTGATGTCAATTTTTATGAAAGTAGTTTTTCGATTAGTGACCGAACCCGAGCCTTTTTAAAAGTACAAGACGGCTGCGACTACAAATGCTCATATTGCACCATACCTCTGGCTCGAGGAATATCAAGAAGTGACACCCTAAATAAGGTTATAGAAAATGCAACTAAAATTGCCAACGAGGGTATTCGTGAAATTGTATTAACTGGTGTAAATATTGGTGATTATGGTAAAGGGGAGTTTGGAAATAAGAAACATGAACACACTTTCTTAGAATTAATTCAGGCCTTAGATCACGTGGCTAACATTGAGCGTATTCGTATTTCTTCTATTGAACCCAATTTACTAAGTAGCGCCATTATTGATCATGTAGCAGAAAGCAATCGCTTTGTCCCTCATTTTCATATTCCGTTGCAAAGCGGAAGCGATCGAATATTAAAAAGAATGCGCCGGCGCTATATGTCGGAACTCTATACTGAACGGATTCAGAGAATACGAAAAAAAATTCCAGATGCCTGTATTGGGGTTGATGTAATTGTTGGTTTTCCTGGGGAAACAGAAGAGGATTTTTTAACGACCTATTCTTATCTAGCAGCATTGCCCGTTTCTTATTTGCATGTTTTTACCTATTCTGAAAGGCCCAATACAGAAGCGGTTGGTTTTTCTGGTGCTGTCCCTGCTTCTGTTCGAAATCAGCGAAGTAAAATGTTAAGGGCGTTATCAGTGAAAAAACGACGGGCCTTTTATGAATCCCAGTTAGGAAATACTGCAGAAGTATTGTTTGAATCAGAAAACAAAAAAGGATACATTCACGGCTTTACAGAAAATTACGTAAAAGTACGCTCTCCGTGGAACCCCAATTGGGTGAATGTGTTAAAAAAGGTAAAATTAGATCAAATTGATGACGAAGGATTCGTCCGATTTGAGGTAGATTAAAGTTTAATCCCTACGGGGAGAAGTTGCTTATACCGACGATTTCTACGAACAAATCCAGCAATTTTTGGAGAAGTAGGAACAACACTCAACCTTTTGTCTTCAATAAACTCAAGTACCTTAGTGATAAAAGCTTCTTCGAATTCTTTATTATCAATGATTTCAGGGATTACCAATTTGGTTAAAAAAATCTTACGTTCTTGTTCTGAGTATTCAATTCGTGCCAAGCTATCTTCAACGTTGACTTCAAATTGTCTTAAGAATTCGTTATTCACTAGGGTAATCTCTTTCATATCTTTCGGTATTTAGTATTTTCGCAAAAGGAATAAGTGCTCTTTATAGAATCAATTCTTAAAAAGGACTACAAAAATACAAAATAATAGTCATTTAGACTCAATTTTATTGCACATAGATTATGATTCCTGTTTATTGTATGCCGGGGATGGCTGCCAATCCTAAAATTTTTGAGTATCTCGATTTTCCGGAACCCTATCAACTATTTTACTTAAAATGGTTTTCTCCCAAAAGAAAGGAATCCCTAGGTGCGTATGCGTTAAGGATGTGTAGTTACATTAAACACGATAATCCCATTTTAATCGGTGTTTCTTTTGGTGGGGTATTGGTTCAGGAAATGGCCAGCCATATAGCGGTTCGAAAGGTGGTGATTGTTTCGAGTATAAAGTCGAATCTAGAATTGCCCTTGCCAATGAAGATGGCACAAAAAACAAACGCACATAAATTGCTTCCCACCCAATGGATAAAAAATATTGACACCCTTACACTATTTGCGTTTGGTAAGGGAATCAAGACCCGATTGTCACTTTACCAAAAATATTTATCTGAACGTGACCCTGACTACCTCAATTGGGCCATCGATTGTTTGGTGCATTGGAATCAAGATCAGGTCAGTCAAGATGTTCTTCATATCCACGGAGTTAAAGACACTGTTTTTCCAATTAAAAATTTACTTCCTCACTACATCCCCATTCCTGGGGGACATGCAGCAATAATTACTCAAGCAAATTGGTTCAATGACGAATTGCCAAAGCTATTGAGTGAATTTTCTTAATTTAGAGTTTTAGTTTACGTATTAAATTGGAAACACCATACTATGAAATTTACTAACACGCTTCCTTATCTCGTTCTTGTCCTTTTAGCCTTAGTGGGTTTTACAGCGATTAATCAAGACCGCTACACCGCTTTTTCTACTTCAGATGAAAACACATATAAAGTATATGCTTTACAGCTTCCTGATTCATTGTATTTTGCTGGTGAGCCAACGCCTTTAAAGGCTCCTGATATTAGAGAACGTTTGGATAAAGAGCTTTTAGTTAATACCTATTGGCAATCCAATATGATGCTTTTATTAAAGCGTGCAAACAAATACTTTCCTATAATTGAACCCATCTTAGAAGCAGAAGGCATTCCCAACGATTTTAAATATTTGGCTGTAATTGAAAGTTCATTAGAAAATGTTCGTTCTCCAAAAGGAGCAAAAGGATTTTGGCAATTAATGCCCGGTACTGCTAAGGAATATGGCCTTGAAGTAAATTCGAATGTAGATGAACGCTACCATATTGAAAAGTCCACACGTGTAGCATGTAATTATTTAAACAAAGCCTACAAACGTCTTGGAAGTTGGACTTTAGCCGCCGCATCATACAATCAAGGAATGTATGGTACTGACCGTCAATTGGATCGGCAAAAGGTCGATTCTTATTATGATCTGTTACTAAACTCCGAAACCAGTCGGTATGTATTTCGAATTTTAGCAGTAAAAGAAATAATGGAAAATCCACAACGCTATGGGTATGTATTTGATTCAAAAGACCTTTATCAATACATCCCAGTTCGTAAAATTGGACTGGATACCGCTATAGGTAATCTGGCTTTATTTGCTAAAGATTTGAATATCAACTATAAGATTTTGAAGATTCACAATCCTTGGCTGATTGAAAATCACCTAAACAACAGATCAAGGAAGTACTACGAAATTGAATTGCCAACAGACGGGTACTATTAGATTTTCTTCATTTGTTGCTGAATCAATTTCATTTGTCCAGTCAACATACCGTGTTTATCCAGTTTTTTTGCTTCTGAAAGTAAAAGTTGAGCTTCTCTTTTTCTTCTTTTTTGAAGGTATATTCCGGCTAAGCTCATTTTTGCCATTGCCATATCATGATTCATTGATAAGCCTAACTTCATGGCAGTTTTAAAATGTTTTTCAGCTTGAGTGAGGTTTTTCTGGGATTCGATAATGCCAAAAAGATAATGATAATACCCCTGTTGTTTTTTAACAAGGTTTTGTTCAATGTTGGGTATGCGCTGAAGCCATTTTTCAGTACCTACAAAATCTTGCTTTCGCAAACGTAAAAATGCCAAAAAAATAAGCTCATTTTTAAAGTATAGCAGAATAAACATTCCGGCTAATAGCAAAAGCAGGATACCATTGCCAATATAATCATCACTTATAAGAAAGAGGGCATAGGCAATTGAAACAAGGGCCAATATGAGCTTTATAATTTTTGGGAACATAATTAGTTTTTTGCCAAAGGTAAAAAACAAATGAGAATTGTAGGGTCTTGTTTGTGAGACAAAAAAGATATTGTATATTTGCCCGACTTTTAAAAGTAGAACGTTTCGGTCAAAATACATTATGAAAAGAACATTTCAACCCTCAAGAAGAAAGCGAAGAAACAAACACGGTTTCCGCGAACGAATGGCTTCGGCTAACGGCCGGAAAGTTCTTGCTGCTAGACGAGCAAAAGGAAGAAAAAAAATATCTGTATCATCAGAACCGCGCCACAAAAAATAATGGTAAACAAAACCCATATTAAAGGTGTTACTTTTCTTGAAGTAACACCTTTTTTTTATATTCATACGCTATATTTTAAATTATGCCAAAAGTAGATTCCATCAAAAGTATTTTAGTATTAGGTTCAGGTCCAATCGTAATTGGACAAGCATGTGAGTTTGATTATTCCGGTTCTCAGGCGTTACGATCCCTTCGTGAAGATGGTATTGAAACCATACTCATCAATTCGAACCCAGCAACCATTATGACAGATCCGTCCATGGCCGATCATGTGTATTTAAAACCCTTAACTACAAAATCAATCGTTGAAGTACTTAAAAAACACAATATTGATGCTGTTCTGCCTACGATGGGAGGGCAAACGGCCTTGAATTTATGTATTGAAGCAAATGATAAGGGTATTTGGGAAGATTTTAATGTTGCCATTATCGGTGTAGATATTGACGCCATTCAGATTACGGAAGACCGTGAAAAATTTAAGCAACTTCTACGTAAAATCGAAATTCCTGCAGCCCCTGCTGAAATTGCAAATTCCTTTTTAAAAGGGAAAGAAATTGCCCAGAAGTACGGTTTCCCAATAGTTATCCGCCCTTCTTTTACACTCGGCGGATCAGGAGCCTCTTTTGTTCATCGAGAAGAGGAATTTGGGGAATTATTAACTCGAGGATTGGAAGCCTCACCCATTCACGAAGTTTTAATTGACAAAGCTTTGGTAGGTTGGAAAGAATACGAGTTAGAGCTTCTCCGAGATAAAAACGATAATGTCGTTATTATTTGTTCCATTGAAAATATGGATCCGATGGGGATTCACACCGGAGATTCTATTACCGTAGCTCCTGCCATGACCTTGTCCGATAAAACGTATCAACGCATGCGTGATATGGCCATTAAAATGATGCGGAGTATTGGTGATTTTGCAGGCGGTTGTAATGTACAATTTGCCGTTAGTCCTGACGAAAAAGAGGACATTATAGCCATTGAAATTAATCCACGTGTATCGCGTTCTTCAGCTTTAGCTTCAAAAGCCACCGGTTATCCAATCGCAAAGATTGCAGCTAAATTGGCTATAGGCTATACCCTTGATGAACTTGAAAATCAAATTACAAAATCAACTTCTGCTCTTTTTGAACCAACGCTTGACTATGTAATTGTAAAAATACCAAGATGGAATTTTGATAAGTTTGAAGGATCTGACCGTACGCTGGGGTTACAAATGAAATCGGTTGGTGAGGTTATGGGTATTGGACGTTCTTTTCAAGAAGCTTTACACAAAGCAACCCAATCTTTAGAGGTAAAAAGAAACGGTTTAGGCGCTGATGGTAAGGGATTAAAAGACTATGATCAAATCATCGAAAAACTAACTGTTGCGAGTTGGGATCGTGTTTTTGTTATTTATGATGCTATTCAAATTGGTATCCCTTTAGCACGTATTCACGAAATCACAAAAATTGATATGTGGTTTCTCAAGCAGTATGAAGAATTGTACATGCTTGAAAAAGAAATCTCAAAGTTTTCAATTAATACATTAGATCGGGCCTTATTGCTTGAAGCAAAACAGCGGGGTTTTGCTGATCGGCAAGTAGCCCATATGTTACAATGTAAAGAAAGTGAAGTCTATACCAAACGTACAGAATTAGGAATTAATCGGGTGTATAAACTTGTTGATACATGTGCCGCCGAATTTGCGGCCCAAACCCCTTATTACTACTCTACTTTTGAAGAACAACTTCAACTCCAATCCGGAGCGCCTTTTAGCGAAAATGAAAGTACAGTAACTGATCGAAAGAAAATTGTGGTTTTAGGTTCAGGACCTAACCGTATTGGCCAGGGAATTGAATTTGATTACTGTTGTGTTCACGGTGTATTGGCCGGTACTGAATGTGGGTATGAAACCATAATGATTAACTGTAACCCCGAAACGGTATCTACTGATTTTGATACGGCTGATAAACTTTATTTTGAACCTGTATTTTGGGAACATATTTACGATATTATTCAGCATGAAAAACCAGAAGGCGTAATCGTGCAATTGGGTGGGCAAACAGCACTAAAACTGGCTGAAAAGTTAGATCGATATGGAGTAAAAATTATTGGGACCAGTTTCCGTTCTCTAGATTTAGCCGAAGATCGTGGTAGCTTTTCAAATTTATTAAAAGACAATGATATTCCTTATCCTGAATTTGGAGTAGCCCAAACCGCTGAGGAGGCTTTGGCTCTAGCAGATGAATTGGATTTTCCCATCTTAGTACGTCCTTCTTATGTTCTGGGTGGACAAGGAATGAAAATTGTGATCAATAAGCAAGATTTAGAAGCTCATGTGGTAGATTTATTGCAAAAAATACCCAACAACAAATTGTTGCTTGATCACTATTTAGATGGGGCAATAGAATGCGAAGCCGATGCCATTTGTGATGGAGAAAACGTTTATATCATCGGGATCATGGAACACATTGAGCCCTGCGGAATTCACTCCGGGGATTCCAATGCCACTTTACCTGTGTTTAATATTGGTGAATTTGTTCTTCAGCAAATAAAAGACCATACTAAAAAAATTGCCTTAGCGCTAAATACCGTAGGATTAATTAACATTCAATACGCGGTTAAAGAAGATAAGGTATATGTTATTGAGGCCAATCCGAGAGCTTCACGAACCGTACCTTTTATTGCAAAGGCTTATAATGAACCTTATGTTAATTATGCCACAAAGGTAATGTTGGGAGAAAATAAGGTGACTGACTTTAAGTTTAATCCGCAATTAAAAGGCTATGCCATCAAACAACCCGTAT
>RGZR01000090.1 GCA_010031465.1 Flavobacteriia bacterium | reverse complement strand
AAAGGATCTACTGTTTGAGTTACAGTTTCAACGACAGTGACGGTTTCAGTTACTGTTTCAGTTACTGTAACATATTCAATGATAGGATCTTGCTCGGCACAAGACAAAAAGCCAAAAATTGAAATTAGGATAATTAATTTAAAATATTTCATGTTATATAGTTTAATAAATTACAGCTCAAAAATATAGGGTCAAGTTGAGGAACATATTAGTGCTGTGTTAACTTTTATTAATTCTATCTTAAGGATTAAAACTTTAGTGCATTTTTTAGTAAAGTTTAGGTAACATACCAATCAGTAGCCGTAGATTTGTAATATGAAATGGGAGTCCTTATTATCCTTAAAGCGCTTTGGTGACAAAGGAAAACGATTGCGTTCAGAACAAGACGACCTGCGGTTAGGATTCGAAGTAGACTATGACCGAATTGTTTTTTCTAATGCATTTCGAAGTTTACAGGACAAAACACAAGTCATTCCCTTTTCAAAAACTGATTTTGTTCATACTCGACTTACCCATAGTATAGAAGTGTCTGTTGTTGGGCGAAGTTTGGGTCGCTTAGCAGGGAAAGCACTTTTAGAAAAATACCCTCATTTACAGGCTAGTTTAGGGTATCAAGCTATCGATTTTGGAGCCATTACGGCAGCTGCCGCTTTGGCTCACGATATTGGAAATCCTCCCTTTGGGCATAGTGGCGAAAAAGCTATTGGTCATTTTTTTTCTGAAGGCAAAGGGTCAGTATATGCTGCAGAATTAGCTCCCCTAGAATACCAAGACTTATGTCTTTTTGAGGGAAATGCCAACGGATTTAAAATTTTGACAGAGTCTATGCCCGGAACTCAAGGGGGATTACGACTTAGTTATGCCACCTTGGGAGCCTTTATAAAATATCCAAAAGCAAGCTTACCTTACAAGCCTTCTTCCCATATAGCGGATAAAAAATTCGGCTTTTTTCAGTCGCAAGCTTCATTTTTTGATCAGCTGTCAGAGGAGCTCTCTACTAAGCAGAAAGGCAAAGTAATGCGTCATCCGTTAACCTATTTGGTGGAAGCTGCAGATGATATTTGTTATACCATAATTGATTTTGAAGACGGAATAAATTTAGGCTGGATTCCCGAAGACTATGCGTTAGAGTATTTAATAAAGCTAGTGAAAGACCAAATTGATGGTAAAAAATATACCCAATTGGCATTTACTTCACAACGTTTAAGTTACCTGAGGGCTTTGGCAATAAACAGTTTAATTCATGAGGCCGTTACCCGTTTTAGTAAATTTGAATCGGAAATTTTAGCCGGAACTTTTGAACAATCGCTCTTGGATAAAAGCCAATTTCAAGCCCAAATGAATGATATCATTCAATTGAGTATTAAAAAGGTGTACCAGTCGAAAGAAGTTATTCAAAAAGAAGTAGTAGGACATCGAGCCCTTTCCATCTTATTAGAACATTATACGCGTGCAGCTGTAAATGCTTTTAAGGGAAACACCCATGTACAAGACCGCTTGTTGTTGTCTCTACTTCCTGAGGGAATGCCTATGGCGGGAACTACTCTGTATGAAACGCTACTTAATGCTAGCTGTTTTGTTGCAAGCCTTTCGGACGGAAAAGCCTTACAATTAGCCCGTGATATTGGAGGCTAATACCCTTGGGATTAGCCCGTCAAACTTATTACCTTTGCCAAAAATTTAATATGCGTTGGATTGTTCCCATACTTATTTTGATAGTACTGCAATGGTATAGTTTCCAAGCGTTGAAAACACTGACATCCCAAAAGTGGATTTGGGTATGTTATTTTGCTGCTGTAGTGCTTATCATTGGCAATTTAGTAGTTCATACACTTGTACTTGAACGAAGTGTGGTTATGGAACCTAGACTTATGTATGCCATCGGTTTTTTTATAAGTCTCTTCGTATTCCAAATGATTATTACTTTGATTTTATTGAGCGAAGATGTTTTTCGAATTCCTCAAACAATCTATGCCTATTTTTCAAAATTTCCTGGACAAACTGAATTTGCTCCTGCCCGAAGAGCATTTGTTTCAAAGCTTGCTATTGGAATTGCCTCTATTCCTTTAGTCTCTCTTTTGTATGGAATGTATCACGGTAAGTACAATTATAAAGTTTTGAAATATACCTTAACCTTTGATGATTTACCCGAAGCCTTTGACGGATTTACGCTTACTCAGATATCAGACTTGCACAGCGGTAGTTTTGACAATGTAGAAAAAGTAAATTATGGTATCGATTTAGTGAACCAACAAAATTCAGATGTCATATTTTTCACCGGTGATTTGGTAAACAACAAAACCGCTGAAGTATTGCCTTGGATGGAACACTTTTCAAAACTCAGTGCCCCTTATGGTGTATATTCTGTTTTAGGAAATCACGATTATGGGGACTATACCCAATGGAATACCAATGATGAGAAAAGCAATAATTTTAGAACGCTTTGTGATGTCCAAAAAGAAATGGGTTGGGATTTGCTGCTTAATGAATCCCGATTTATTGAAAAGTCTGGAGAACGGATTGCCCTAGTTGGCGTTGAAAATTGGGGAATGGGAGGATTTAAGCGTGCAGGCGATTTAAACAAATCTTTAGCACAAGTCAGCGATTCAGATTTCAAGATTCTACTTTCTCATGATCCTTCCCACTGGGAGGCTGAGGTGTTGCCCCATCCCTACAAAATACATTTAACATTAAGCGGACATACCCATGGGATGCAATTTGGCATTGATATTCCTGGTTGGTTTAAATGGAGTCCAGTACAGTGGCGATACAAACAATGGGCAGGGCTTTATGAGCAAAATCAACAGCATATCAATGTAAACCGTGGATTTGGATTTTTAGCCTATCCGGGTCGAGTAGGTATGTGGCCAGAAATTAGTGTGATCACTTTAAAAAGGGCAAAGCCAACAGTTTAATCAAATTCTTTTACATTTGTTACAACATTTTTTCTGCTTATGTCAAAGTTTGGAGAATTATTAGACGAAAAAATTCCGATTTTATTGGCCTTTTTTAAAGTCGACCCTGAAGATACATTTCCTATGGATTCGGTATTAAAAGACGTTGCTGCCGCATTGGGCGATAAGGGAAAAGTCATAAAAATAGACATTGATAAAAATCAAAAGCTCTCTGAGGCTTTGCGGGTAAAAGTTCTGCCTACCTTAATGATTTATAAATTCAGTGAAATGGTATGGCGCCAGAGTGGTGAACAAGATGCCAATACCCTAATCAGTTTACTTCAAGATCATTTAGATTAATCTTCTTCTTGGGTTAAAACTTCTGTAAACAGGGCTACATCCTGCTCATATTGGTTCTGCCATGTGGTAAATACAGAGGAACTATCATAATACGCCATACGTTGTAAAAAGTATCGGTAATCCATTAACTCTCCTTTAATTCTATCAATCAATTGCAATTGGCCTTCCGCTGTAAATTGTTGAAACAACTGAATGCGCTCACTGT
The DNA here is from genome assembly GCA_010031465.1 of Flavobacteriia bacterium. Taxonomy (GTDB): domain Bacteria; phylum Bacteroidota; class Bacteroidia; order Flavobacteriales; family Flavobacteriaceae; genus MS024-2A. The sequence continues at coordinate 3,592 of RGZR01000090.1, read as the reverse complement.
ATTCTTTAGCAATAAGCTTACCTAGATTTTGCGCCTGCTCTGTGGCTCCAACTAGATAATAGCCTTCAACCACATCTTCTAATGCGGTGTAAAATTCATAATCACTATACAGGTATTTAAAATTACTACTTGCGGTTACAAAGCGGTTTAATACCTCTTCAAGTTTCGCTTTTTTATCGTGCTTTAGGTTGGCCTCTACCAAGGCTCTGTAACGTTCAATTTCCGTAATAATTTCTTCACCAAGGTTGTATTGTAAATCAGAACCCAATGATTCAAAATAGGCCAATCGATTACTGTATTTATTAGCGATTTGATCTGTTAAGTCTTGTGCTTTTTGATTTTCATCTATTCGATAATATCCATCTACAAAGGGAACAAGCAAACTGTAATACCCAAAATAATCAAATGGCATTTTCTCTAAGGCCAAATCAATCACGGCTTTTGCTTTATCCTTTTTTCCTTCATTGATTAAGGTTTCTGCCAATCGAGCCATATTGCTTCGGAAGGAAATTCCATTCTTTCGGGTTTCCGGATCGTGATAAATATCAGAACGTTCAGAATTTCCCCAATCCCATTTCATCACGATATCGTACATTAAATCAGAATCAATTCGCCCCATTAAGTAAGGGTTGTCCCGACCCAGTTCCGTTTCTATAGGAACTAATTTGTAAACTAATCCTTCCAGCTGAAGGTATTTTTTCATCCACAAATATTCAGCATCTGAATAGCTGCCTCCTGTAAAATAAATAGGACGCTCCCAATCGTTATTGGCCAAAATATCCAGCATCATCATTTGATTTTTTAACAGTGCCGTTTCAGGTAAATCAATATCGATATAGGGAACAATTTTATCTGCATCTTCTGGTTTTACTATGCCACTTTTAAGAACATTTTCTTTGTTGACGGGGACTCGAATTTTGTTTGTAGGATAAAATACACCTTCCAATTGACTTTCAGGCAAATTCATTTCTCGTCCTGTTTTTTGAAGTAAATCTTTAATTTTAGTTCGAGGATGATCACTTGCAATCCAATTCATAAGATCTTTAATGTCCCATCGAATGGAATCCAGCACGGGTTGATAACGAATAACATCTCGAACCCCATAAGCATATAGATTGTGAGTCATTTGCGAGGGTATGGGTTCGCTCTCATAGGTTTTTCGTTTCATTTGATCGATATACCAATCGGTACCGAGAAGGGAAGAATTGATGGTCCTTACATCAGTGCGAAACCCTTCAATTTCCTGCGCATACCAAAGCGCAAAAGTATCGTTATCACCAATGGTAAATATCATTGCTCCTTTGTCTTTTTGTATTGATTGCAGGTACGATTTAGCCATAGATTGTGCAGTGTACCGATCAGAACGGTCATGGTCGTCCCAGTTTTGAAAGGCCATTAAAATGGGCACAAAGGCCATACAAACCCCCACAATAGCTATGGGTGCTGCGGTGTTTTTTAGGTAGGATTTAGCCTTCTGAATAAGCGCTTGTGCACCTAAACCGATCCAAAGGGCAAACACATAAAACGATCCTACTAAAGCGTAATCACGTTCTCTAGGTTCAAACGGCCGTTCGTTTAAATATACTTTTAGTGCAATTCCGGTAAATAGGAAAAAGGATAGGAGGACCCAAAAACGTTTGGGATCCTGGCTGTATAAGAAAGATAAGCCGATCAGTCCTAAAATAAACGGAAGTAAGAAATAGGTGTTTCGGGCTTTGTTTTGCGACACATCATCAGGTAATTTCGATTGGTTTCCTAATCGAATTTCATCTAAAAATGAAATTCCACTGATCCAATTGCCATCAAGAATTGTGTATTCACCTTGATTGTCATTTTGTCTCCCTGCAAAATTCCACATAAAATAACGCCAGTACATATAACCAATTTGGTATTCCAAAAAGAACTTTAAGTTTGACCAAAAAGTAGGTTTTTCAATGTCTAAATAGGCTCCATAGGTTTTGAAAAAATCATGATATTGATCTCCGGTCATTCCCCCTTGATTCATATCTTCTTTAAAATCAGTAATAATTTCTTGCAATTGTGGGCTGGAGCGATAGGATGGTTTAATTGAAAAATTGAGGGGCTCTGTAAAATTCATATAGTTAGCTGCGTGCTCACTACTCCACAATCGTGGAAGAACTCCGTTGTGATTACTATTCGAATTAAAGCGCGCATCTTTCCAAAAGTTTACAATTTTGTAACGTCCAGTTTTGTAATCCCTTTCGTACTTGGGTTTGTCATCGATAAAAGGATTTTCAGGATCTTGCCCTGCATAGATATCAGAAAACATGGGGCCGTAAAACAACTTAGTTTCGGGATATTGTTCAAGATTGTAATAGGCAAGTAATAGGCGGGCGTCTGAGGGTGAATTTTCATTGATAACCGTATTGGCATTTGCCCGAATAGGAATCATGATCCAGGATGAAAACCCAACCAACACAAAGAGTACCGCAAGCAGCCCAGTGTTGAGATTTACCCAATTTCTTTTCCTGGTCCATCGAAGCGTGTAATAAAAAAACGCAACAAAAACCAATGCAGCAATGAGTGTACCACTATTAAAGGGAAGGCCAAATGAATTCACAAAATAAACCTCTGCATTTCCAAAAAAGGAAAGGGTTAGGGGAAGTAAAAGTTTAAAGATAAATAGTAAAATGGCGGTAGAAATCACATTTGCATATACAAACCCCTTAAAAGTTACTTTTTTATAGTTTTTAAAATAGTAAACCATACCTAGGGCAGGAATAGTCAATAATCCCATGAAGTGTACTCCAAAGGAGAGCCCTATCACAAAGGCAATCATTAACAGCCATCGATCTCCACGAGGAGTATTCATTTCTTGTTCCCACCGAAGGCCTAACCAAAAGAGTATTGACAATATGCATGTAGCCATGGCATAGACTTCAGTTTCCACGGCATTAAACCAGAAACTGTCAGAAAAACAAAAAGCAAGCGCTCCAACAGCGGCACTTCCAAAAAAACCAATTCGATCAGAAAGTGTATCTAATGAGGAAAAAAAAGGAAGTTTTTTAAAAAGTAAGGTAAGGGTCCAAAACAAAAATAAAATGGTAAATGCACTGGAAAACACCGACATTGAGTTCACCATTAAGGCGACATCCTGCGGATCAGAGGCAAATGAGGCAAAAAAAGCACCCATCATTTGAAAAAGTGGAGCGCCCGGTGGGTGACCTACTTGTAATTTGGCTGAAGTAGCGATGTATTCACCAGCATCCCAAAAGCTGGCGGTGGGTTCCACCGTACTTCCAAAAGTAAACAGGGCAATGGCAAATACAGCCCATCCCCCAGCGAGATTCCAAATACGATAGGTTTTGTCAGTCATTTTGTCCTCTTTTTCAGTCACGAATGTACGCATAATTAAAGGAAGAGAAAACCATTTAAATTGCTTTAACACGAAGCTTTAGACGATCTATTCTTCTTGGGATTTAGGACCTAAAAGAACGTTAGTTTGATCTACTTTAATTGGATGGAAAAGTTGTATGAATAAAAAAATCATGTAAATTTGCTCCGCTTTTTGGCCCATGGTGTAACTGGCAACACGTCTGATTTTGGTTCAGAAGAGTCTAGGTTCGAGCCC
>RGZR01000089.1 GCA_010031465.1 Flavobacteriia bacterium | reverse complement strand
TTTTTTTTTGATGTAAATGAAAGGGGAGACTGGTTTTTGGTTCTCAATAAAAAAGCAAACTAGTTTTCAACACAAAAGGGAATCGACGTAACTATTTTACTTTTAAAATAACCTTTAGGACAACCCTTTATGCTAAAGTTAATGGTGAGTTTTTACTACTCTTTACCGATACTGAATCCTTTCTCCAAGGTGAAGCATTGATTTGGCTACACTGATTAATATTGCTATAATTACACAATAAAATACCCAATCGGAAGATTGGGTTTTCTTATGGCGTTTTTATCCTACCTATCTAACAGGTAGGCAAACACTAATGGCACTACAATGGTAGCATCAGATTCAATAATGAATTTTGGGGTATCCATATGCAGTTTTCCCCATGTAATTTTTTCGTTGGGTACTGCACCAGAATAAGACCCATAACTAGTGGTTGAATCGCTTATTTGGCAAAAATAAGCCCAAAAGGGCGTGTCTTCTTTTTCTAGGTCTTGTGACAGCATGGGGACAACACATATGGGAAAATCACCGGCAATACCCCCACCGATTTGAAAAAATCCAATTCCTTTTTTAGCGTTTTTAGAATACCAATCTGCTAAAAAAGTCATGTATTCAATTCCTGATTTTACGGTTGAAGCTTTAAGTTCTCCCTTGATTACATAACTGGCAAAAATATTACCCAAGGTACTGTCTTCCCAGCCAGGAACCACCATTGGAAGATTAGCTTTTGCTGCGGCAAACATCCATGAATTTTTAGGATCGATTTCAAAATACTGCTCTAAAACACCTGAGCGTAATAATTGATACAAATATTCATGTGGAAAATAGCGTTCACCTTTTTCTTCAGCAGTTTTCCAAAGTTGGAAAATGTGTTTTTGTAATCTACGGAAGGCTTCTTCTTCAGGGATACAGGTGTCCGTTACTCGATTTAGTCCTTTTTCAAGCAAATTCCATTCGTCTTGCGGGGTTAAGTCACGATAATTTGGAATACGTTGGTAATGTGAATGAGCAACTAAGTTCATGACATCTTCTTCTAAGTTTGCTCCAGTACATGAAATAATGTGAACCTTTTCATTCCGGATGACATCAGCAAATATTTTTCCCAACTCAGCCGTACTCATTGCCCCTGCTAAGGAAACGAGCATTTTGCTTCCTTGTTCAAGCTGGTGTTCATAGCCTTTTGCTGCATCGACCAATGAGGCGGCATTGAAATGTAAAAAATGGTTTTCAATAAATTGAGAAATAGCTCCTTTGTTATTCGCCATCATTTAAAAATTTAGCATTGTTTTTTAATCCTTTATCAGAAAAGTCGTTATCCCCCTCTTCAAAATCTTCCAATTCTTGAGATTGAAATTTATAACTCAACATTTTATAATACAGTTTTGCGGCTAAAAAATCAGAGGCAAAAAGTGCTGGATCTGGACACAATTCAACGATATCAAAACCAACAACATTTTTGGATTGAAAAATTTCCTTTAAAAAATCGAGAGTTTCATACCACAGTAATCCTCCTGGCTCAGGGGTACCTGTGGCGGGTAAAATAGAAGGGTCAAAACCGTCTAGATCAATTGTGATATATACATTGTCTGTCATGCGTTCAATAGCTTGTTCAACCCAATAAGCGTCTGTAGCCATTTCATGAGCAAAAAATACATTGTCTTCATTCATCACGGTGCGTTCACTATGGTCCATGCTTCGAATACCTACCTGAATTAGATTGGTGTTTTGACTGGCTTCATAAAGCGCACAGGCATGATTACAAGATGATCCTTGATAGGATTTTCTCAAATCGGCATGAGCGTCTATTTGGACCACTGTTAGGTTTTCATAAAATTGAGCAAAAGAACGAATTGCCCCAATAGAAATAGAATGTTCGCCACCAAATAAGGTGACAAACTTATTGCGGTTAAGGTATTTTTTTACTTTTTCAGCAACGGCTTCCACCATGGTTTCCGGAGAGCTGTTTTCGGTTACCGCTTGGGTAAGATAAATTCCCTCTTTGTAAACTTCACTGTCGGTTTCAATATCGTACAGTTCCATGTTTTCTGAAGCGGCTAAAAAGGCATCAGGCCCTTTATCAGCTCCTTTTTTCCAGGTACTTGTGCCATCATAGGGTACAGGAATTAAAATAATTTTTGATTTTTCCGGAACAGCATAAGCTTCAGGAATTCCGGCGTAAGTGTTTGTAGTTTTCATTTTTAGTTTAACAAAAGATAGTTAGTGGTATCCCAAAAGGGTTAAAAAATTATCAGCCGTTTGTTGTTCTACAAATAGACGATGTATTAATACTCCATTTTCATCTCGATCGAGTAATATGTGTTTTGGCTGGGGAATTAAACAATGCTGAAGCCCGCCAAATCCTCCGATGGATTCTTGGTAGGCACCGGTATTGAAAAATCCGATATAAAGTGGTTTATCTTCATCGAAATAAGGCAAGTGGATTGCATTTAGGTGCTGTTCACTATTGTAGTAGTCGTCACTATCACAAGTAAGCCCTCCCAAAAGCACCCGTTCATATTCGTCATTCCATCGATTCACGGCTAACATTACAAAACGTTTATTGATGGCCCAGGTATCGGGCATAGTGGTGATAAAAGAGGAATTGATTAGGTTCCATTTTTCACGGTCGTTTTGTTGTTTTTGGTACAATACTTCAAAAATAGCCCCTCCACTTTCTCCAACGGTAAAGCTTCCAAACTCGGTAAAAATATTGGGTACTTCAACTTTTGACTCTTTACAGGCAAGTTGTATTTGCCCAATAATTTCATGCGCCATGTAGGCATAGTCGTATTCAAATCCTAGAGAGTTTTTGATTGGGAATCCGCCACCAATATTCAAACTGTTTAGGGTAGGGCAAATCTTTTTCAAATTCACATATACCCGTAAACATTTTACTAATTCATTCCAATAATACGATTGATCTTGGATGCCTGTATTGATAAAAAAATGAAGCATGGTGAGCTTTACCTTGGGGTTATGCTGTAAATACTTTTTGTAGTAAGGCACAATATTTTTATAACCAATACCTAGTCTGGAAGTGTAGAATTCAAATTTTGGCTCTTCTTCAGACGCAATTCGTATTCCGATATTAAACGAATTAGTAATCGAATTTGAAAGCAGGTTAACTTCTTCGTAGTTGTCAATAATTGGCACGCAATTTTCATACCCATTATTGATTAAGCGACTAATATTCTCAATGTATTGCGCACGTTTAAAACCGTTACAAATGATTTGGGTATCCTTAGAAATTTTACCTTGATCAATTAGCTTTTCAACAATATTTATATCTATTGCTGAAGATGTTTCAATGTGTACATCATTTTCAAGGACCCGATCTAAAACAAATTTAAAGTGCGAGCTTTTAGTGCAATAACAGTAGTTGTATTTTCCTTCGTACTTATGGGCTTTCATAGCTTCTTCAAACCACTGTTTTGCCTTTTGAATATTTTCTGAAATTTTCGGCAAATAGGTGAACTTTAAAGGACCTCCATAGGTTGAAATCAATTCCATTAAATCAATTCCATGGAATTCGAGCTGATGGTTCTCATTTAATTTAAATTCCTCTTGTGGAAAATCGAATGTTTGTTCGATTAAATCGATGTATTTTGTTTTCATTATGATAAAGTTGAGTAATTAGAAAAAGCGAAGATATGGGCTATCTACCGAACTCAAACTCGAATAATGTATAGCGGGGACTGGGCATGCGAACTGGTCCTCAAAAACTGAAGAGTCCAATGAATTTTAGAAGCCAGCTGAAGAGTTCGGTTCTTTATACCTAAAGCAGCTAGGTGGACAGGCTTCTTCATTCCACTTCGCCCGAACTTGATAAATTCATTCACTGCGCAAAGTCAATACAACATAGAAAATTGTATTTCGTGGCGAAATTAGTAATTTTTTAAAATAAACAGGTAAATTTCTAAAAATCAATCAAATATTGAAATTTTAATTACATTTAAATGTTATCAATTGAATACCGTTTTTCAGGTTCTAATGATGAGTACCCATTGATGTCCCTGATATAAAAAATAGTGAAGGGTTTAAAAAATTAGGTAGAGACTAAGTCACCTGTCTTGTTTTTTTGGGGAAGTTTAGATTGACCCATTAAATAGGTATCCACTTGATGAGCCGCTTCACGGCCTTCGGAAATGGCCCATACAATTAACGATTGTCCTCTTCGGCAGTCTCCAGCGGTAAAAATATGATCTTTTGTAGTTTGGTATTGGTTGATTCCTTTGATGTTTCCTCGGTCATCCAATTGTAATCCCAATTGTTCAGGCAATGTTTTTTCTGGCCCGGTAAACCCAAGGGCAAGCAAGGCTAAATCACATGGCCATTCTTTTTCTGAGCCCTCAATTTCAAGTAGTTGAGGACGCTCACCGGGTATTTTTTTCCATTCTACTTCCACTGTTTTAAGGGCTTTAATGTTCCCTTTACCGTCATCGATAAATTCTTTCGTTAGAATGCTCCATTCTCTATGGCTTCCTTCTTCATGTGACGAACTTGTTTTTAATTTAAAGGGCCAATAGGGCCACGGGTGCTCTTCCGTTCTGCTCTCAGCAGGCTTCGGCATGATTTCAAAATTGGTAACACTTTTTGCCCCGTGACGATTTGAAGTACCAATACAATCAGAACCTGTATCTCCGCCACCAATAACAATAACGTGTTTGTCTTTTGCAAGGTATTTAGCATCACGTTCGTGTTGGCCATCTACTGCTTTATTATTGTGTGGTAAAAAATCCATGGCTTGAACCACTCCGTTAAGCGCCCCCCCAGGAATGGGTAAGTCTCTTTTAACACTTGCCCCAGTAGCTAGAATAACGGCATCAAAATCGCGTTCTAGGGTTTCTACGGTTAGGTTTTTTCCAACCTCTGTATTGCAGGTAAAGGTGATTCCTTCGGCTGCTAATAGATCAAGTCGACGGTCTATAACCTTTTTCTCCATTTTGAAGTCAGGAATTCCATAACGTAAAAGCCCGCCAATTTTATTGTCCCGTTCAAAAACAGTTACTGTGTGTCCTGCACGATTTAATTGTTGTGCCGCGGCCAGTCCCGCAGGCCCCGATCCAATAATGGCTACTTTTTTTCCGGTACGGTGTTGAGGAGGATTTGGGGTTATCCACCCTTCTGAAAAGCCCCGTTCAACAATGTATTTTTCTATCAATTCGATTGATACTGGAGGATTCACAATCCCTAACACACAGGCTTCTTCGCATGGAGCAGGGCATAAACGACCAGTAAATTCTGGAAAATTATTGGTGCTGTGTAATATGCTAAGAGCACGTTCCCATTCGTTTTGATAAACCGCATCATTAAAATCGGGAATAAGATTTCCAAGGGGACATCCACTATGACAAAAAGGAACACCACAATCCATACATCGCGCCCCTTGTTCTTGTAGTTTTTCAGCCTCAGGTGCTACGGTAAATTCATTGTAGTTTTTAACGCGTTCGTTAGGAGTAATCGACGTCTCATTTAGTCGATCGTATTCCATAAATCCTCTGATTTTTCCCATTTTAATTTTGTTTTTCTGTTTCTTGAGCAGCAAGCATTTCTAAAGCGCGTTTAAAGTCGGTTGGCATTACTTTAATAAACTTTTTTGCTGCTTTTGGCCAATTGTTAAGTATTGCCTTGGCTTTTTGGCTTTTTGTATAATCTTCATGGTTTTGTAATAAAGAGGAAACCGTTTGAAGGTCCTTTTCTTGTAGGTCTTCCAATTCAACCATTTCAAGATTAAATTTTTTCTCATCAAATGTTCCGTCTTCACTGTACAAATAGGCAATACCCCCACTCATACCTGCAGCAAAATTACGCCCAAAATCACCCAGAATTAAAGCGATTCCACCGGTCATATATTCACAACCGTGATCTCCAATACCTTCTACCACAGCTTTTGCACCAGAATTACGTACACAAAAACGCTCGCCGGCAATTCCATTGATATAGGCCTCGCCCTTGGTTGCTCCGTAAAGCGCTACATTGCCAATTATGACGTTTTCATGGGGTACAAAAGAGGCTTTTTCAGGCACCTGTGCAACTAACGTTGCTCCAGAGAGTCCCTTTCCAAAATAGTCATTCGCGGTTCCTATCACTTTCATGAACAATCCATGAGTGGCAAATCCACCAAAACTTTGACCTGCAGTTCCTGTAAACTTCAAACTCAGCGTATCTTTTGGTAATCCCTCAGCTCCGTGTGTTTTAGAAATTTCATTGCTCAAAATGGCCCCTACAGTTCGGTTAGTGTTTTTAATTTGATATTCTAAATGTTGTTTTTCTTTTCGGTATAATGCTGGGTGTGCATGGCTTAAAATTTCAAAATCCAAAACATTTTCTAGTTGATGGTCTTGTTTTTTTGTATTGCGCACTCCAAATTGAGAAGGAACTTCAGGCTTATGTAAAATTGCCGATAAATCTAGACCCTGCGCCTTGTAATGGCCTAGGGCTTTCTTCATATTGAGTTTTTGAGATTGTCCGACCATTTCGTTTATAGTTCGAAATCCAAGGTCAGCCATAATTTGACGTAATTCTTCAGCAACAAAATACATGTAGTTAATTACATGTTCGGGTTTTCCTTTAAAGTTTTTACGTAGCTCAGGATCTTGAGTAGCAATTCCAACGGGGCAAGTATTTAAATGACACGCACGCATCATAATACAACCCGAAGCAATAAGTGGGGCAGTAGAAAATCCAAATTCTTCAGCTCCCAATAAACACGCTATAGCAACGTCGCGTCCTGTTTTCATTTGTCCATCACACTCTAGTACAATCCGACTTCTAAGGTCGTTCATGACTAAGGTTTGTTGCGCTTCAGCAACACCCAATTCCCACGGAAGGCCGGCATGTTTTAGGGAGGTTAATGGGGAGGCTCCTGTACCCCCGTCATAGCCCGAAATTAAAATCACATCGGCTTTGGCCTTAGCTACACCGGCAGCAATAGTGCCTACCCCAACCTCAGATACCAATTTAACATTGATTCGCGCTTGTCGATTTGCATTTTTTAAATCAAAAATTAATTGTGCTAAATCTTCAATTGAATAAATATCATGATGCGGAGGGGGAGAGATTAGCCCTACATATGGGGTGGAA
>RGZR01000088.1 GCA_010031465.1 Flavobacteriia bacterium | reverse complement strand
GACGCTGGTGACCCGGTTGAACTGGCTTCTAAGTATGCATCCGAAAATGCAGACGAATTGGTGTTTTTAGATATCTCCGCCACGGAGCAAAAACGAAAAACACTTGCAGCCTTAGTACTTAAAGTGGCTTCAGCCATTGACATTCCGTTCACCGTTGGCGGGGGTATTGGCGCTCTTGAGGACGTAGAAATACTTTTAAAAAATGGCGCGGATAAAGTGTCCATAAATTCAGCAGCAGTGAAAACCCCAAATTTGATTGATGAAATGGCCTACCAATTTGGCAGTCAGTGTATCGTAGTTGCCATTGATGCCAAACAGATAGAGGGGAAGTGGAAAGTTCATTTGGTAGGCGGAAAGGTACCCACAACTTTAAATTTATTTGACTGGGCAAAAGAAGTAGAACAACGGGGTGCCGGTGAGCTTTTGTTTACCTCTATGGACCATGATGGAACGAAGAAGGGGTTTGCCAATGAAGCATTAGCCGAACTTTCACAAACCGTAAATATTCCGATTATTGCTTCTGGTGGCGCCGGAAATATGTCTCATTTTAGTGCTACCTTTACCGAAGGTAAAGCAGATGCCGCTTTAGCGGCAAGTGTATTTCACTTTGGTGAAATTTCCATTCCAGAACTAAAAAGCGAATTGCATAAAAAAAAGATTCCTGTTAGACTTTAACATATTATGAACGTAGACTTTACTAAATCAAAAGAGGGACTTGTTCCTGCTATAATTCAAGATGCTACTACAGCTAAAGTATTAATGCTGGGCTATATGAATGCCGAAGCATTACAACAAACCCAAGACACTCAGCGGGTTACTTTTTTTAGTAGAAGCAAAAAGCGACTTTGGACTAAAGGGGAGGAGAGCGGTCATTTTCTTGAACTAGTTGACATTCGCATCGATTGTGATAACGATACTCTTTTGATTCAAGCCAACCCTAAGGGTCCTACATGCCACACGGGAGCAGATACGTGTTGGAACGAAAAAAACACAGCCTCCTTTAGGTTTTTATCTGAGCTTGAAGAAACCATACACGATCGAAAACAGAACGATCAAGACACTAGTTATATCGCATCTTTATTCAGAAAAGGAATTAATAAAATTGCCCAAAAGGTTGGGGAAGAAGCTGTGGAAACAGTAATTGAATCAAAAGACAATAACTCGGATTTGTTCTTAAACGAAAGTGCTGATTTACTTTTCCATTTATTGATTTTACTCCAAGCTAAAGGGTACCGTTTAGAGGATGTTGTGGGTATATTAGAACAGAGAAAAAAATAACCACTTTCGGGTAAACTTTATAAAAAAATGTACTTTTGAGTTTGCGCATAAAATCCATTGTAAATGAAAAAATCCCTATTGTTTTGCTTTAGTATTTTCTTGCTGGCGTGTCAGGAGAAAAATTCAACTGATTTGGTTTCCTTTGATGATTTTCTAGAAAATTATTACCAAGAAAACATCAAGCTGTACCGAATCAATGGAACATTTCAAGGAGATTCAAGGTATAATGACACTTTGCCCAATTTCCTATCCTCTTCGTTTGAAGCAAAAGAAAAAGCGTTTTTTCAATCTTACTTAAATGAAGTAGCCAACTATCCAGACACCCTTTTATCAGAAGAGCAACAGCTGAGTAAAAAAGTTTTGAAGTGGGAGTGCGAAATGTATTTACAAGGAATTAAATTTCCGAAAGACCTTATGCCCATTGATCAAATGTGGGGTTTCCAGCTCACCATGGGGCAATTGGCGAGTGGAATGGGAGCTCAGCCCTTCAAAACCCCTCAGGATTATGACAATTGGTTGATTCGTATTGAAGGGTACCTGAGCTGGCTACAAAGTGCCAAAGAGAACATGAAGGAGGGCATGGCTGTAGGATGGGTTTTGCCTACTTCTTTGGTGCATAAAGTAATCCCTCAATTGGAAGTAATGAGTACAACACAATGGGATGAACATTTGTTTTACTCACCCATCCGAAACCTTCCCGAAGGCTTTTCTGAAGAAGAACGAAGTCGACTCTCAGCGGCCTATGCTGCGATGGTTCAGAATAAAATTATTCCGGCATACGCTGATTTAGTTGAGTTTATGAGTGGTGAATACTTCGCAGCCTCAAGAGAATCAAGTGGATTCAACGCATTGCCCGAGGGTGATGCGTATTATCAATATGCTATTCGCCTGTACACAACTACAGATATGACAGCAGAGGAAATCCATACATTAGGCTTGAATGAAGTAGCCCGTATCCAAAGTGAAATGGAGAAAATTAAAGATCAAGTCGGATTTAAGGGCGATTTAAAAGCGTTTTTTGATCATGTAAGAACACTAAAAGAATTAATGCCCTATACTGATGCACAACAAGTAATAGATCGTTTTTACAGCATACAAGAACGTATGTTGCCCCAAGTGAATCGCTTATTTGAATTGCAGCCTAAAACGGCTTTTGAAGTGCGTCGAACAGAAGCATTTAGAGAAGCCTCAGCAAGTGCAGAATACAATCAAGGATCACTTGATGGTACCCGACCGGGTATTTTTTATGTTCCGATACCCAATGTGACCGAATACAATAATTTTTCAGATGAAGATCTTTTTTTACACGAGGCCATTCCAGGACATCACTTTCAAATATCCTTACAACAGGAAAATGAAAATTTACCATCCTTTCGAAAAGATTTATGGTACAGTGCTTACGGCGAAGGATGGGCCTTGTATACAGAGTCCCTAGGAAAAGAATTGGGATTGTATGAAGATCCGTATCAGTATTTTGGCATGTTGGGAGCCGAAATTCACAGAGCTATTCGTTTGGTTGTAGATACCGGATTGCATGCAAAGGGATGGACACGTGAGCAAGCCATTCAATATTCATTAGACAATGAGGCCGAATCTGAGGCTAGTATTATTTCAGAAGTTGAGCGTTATATGGCAAATCCAGGTCAAGCCTTGTCTTACAAGGTAGGACAGTTAAAAATCAGAGAACTACGTACTCTTGCAGAAACTGCATTGGGCTCAGATTTTGACATCAAGCATTTCCATCGTATAGTGCTTGAATCTGGATGTATACCTTTGTCCTATTTAGAAGACAAAATTAAAAACTGGATTTCCACAGAAACAACATCATTATAATCTAAAAGCATGACAAGTCTACCTGTCACCATTTTTGAATTTTTAAAACAACTCAAAGCGAACAATTACCGCGAATGGTTTGAGGAGCATAAAAAAGAGTATGTTCAACATCAAAAAACCATGAAGTCATTTGGACAAGAAGTCCAACTTGCCTTAAATACAAAAGATGAAGTGGATGACGTAAAGGTGTTTAGAATTTACAGAGACGTTCGTTTTTCTAAAGACAAAACCCCGTACAAAACTCATTTTGGTCTTGCTTTGCATAGAAAAAAACCCACTTTGCGGGGTGGATATTACATTCACATTAGTCCTGGCGATACCTTTATTGCCTGTGGATTTTGGGATCCTTCTAAAGAAGATTTACTCCGAATTCGGAAAGAAATCGAACAAGATGGAAAAGAAATGGAAACTGTACTTCAACATAAATCCATCACCTCGTATTGGGGGGGATTAGAGGGCGATGAAGTAAAGACTGCCCCTAAGGGGTTTTCAAAAGAGCACCCCTACATTTCCCTTTTAAAGAAAAAACAATACATATTCACAAAATCATTTTCCGATAAAGAAGTGGTTCAGCCCTCCTTTCAGGAGTCAATAGTGAATCATTTTTTGGCCATTCGACCCTTTTTTGACTATATGTCTGAACTCTTAACCACCGATTTAAATGGTGAATCCCTAATTTAATTCAATTTATTATCATGACCTTATCCTCAGTGTACAATTCTTTTCTTGCCCTTATAGTAGCAGTTGTCTTTGCAAGCTGTTCATCGCTTAAAACAGGAACAAACCCCTCTGAAATTCAAGCCAAAATTGATTTGATTAATGTTCAGGACGATCAAGTATTTATTGAGATTACACCGCCAAAGTTGAAGCAAAATGAAATTGTTTTTTACATTCCACAAATCGTTCCTGGAACCTATGAATATTCAAACTTCGGTCGGTTTGTCAATCGACTTCAAGCCTTCGATAAAAAAGGAAATGCTTTAGAAGTTACTGCATTAGATGAAAATAGTTGGCGTATTGCTGGAGCAAAAAAATTAGACAAAATTACCTATTGGGCGAACGATACTTTTGATGGTCCTGACGGATCTCAAATTTATCCTATGGGAGGGACAAATTTTGAAAAAGACAGTACGTATTTACTCAACTTACACAGTATTATTGGGTATTTTGAAGATCTGAAAGAAATACCTTACCGATTAGAGGTGCATTCCCCCGATACCTTAAAGCCTTTTACTTCATTACCAGCAATTTCTGCGAGTGATAGAAAAGATGTGTTTTTAGCTCAGCGCTATTTTCATATCATCGACAACCCCATATTATACAGCGCTCCAAACGCCGTTAGTTTTAATTTAGATGCCATAAAGGTTAACTTAGCGATATATTCCCCCTCAGGGAAGCATAAGGCCGAAGCATACCAGCCTGCGATTCAGGAAATGATGGTGGCACAAAAAAAATTCCTTGGTCAAGCAAACAATACAAAGCGTTACGACATTCTTTTACATTTAATGGATATGGAGGACCTGCAATATTTTGGAGGAATGATGGGTGCGTTGGAACACCACACGTCAACCACCGTAGTTTTTGTAGACGACATGCAACCGGATGAATTAACACAAAGTTTGGTGGATGTTGTATCGCATGAATTTTTTCACACCCTAACGCCACTAAATATTCACTCTGAGGAGATACACAATTTTGAATACAACAAAGCCATAATGTCACAACATTTGTGGATGTATGAGGGAACAACCGAGTATTTTGCCAACTTATTTCAAATCAATCAAGGTTTAATCGATACTCAAGATTTTTATGGGAGAATATTGGAAAAAGTGGACTATTCACGTCGTTATGATGATGCACTTTCCTTTACTGAAATGAGTGCAGGAATTGTAGATGAACCTTATGCCTCAAATTACGCCAATGTGTATCAGAAAGGGGCTTTAATAAACATGTGTTTAGACCTAATCATTCGGGAACAAAGTGGAGGGGAAAAAGGAATTTTATGGGTTATGCAAAATTTAGCCAAGAAATACGGAACAGAAAAACCTTTTAATGACAGTGAATTGATAGATGAAATTGTGGCTATGACTTATCCTGAAGTGGGTACTTTCTTCACTACGCATGTGATTGGTTCAACTCCAATAGATTACGCCACTTATTTTACCAAAGCTGGTTTAATGGAGGGAGAGATCAATTCACCGCTTCCCGGTATTTTATTTCAAAACAAGCAAATGCCTTTTTTCCGTCCACAAGCCAATTCAAAAGGTATTGTTCAGTATGTAGTTACGGGACTAAATTCTACTTTAGAAGCTATGGGAGTTCAATTGGGAGATATATTCCTGGGGTTGAACGATCAACGTTTTCCTGAAATTAAAGCCGAAAATGGAGATGCAATAAATGCCATTTTCTCTCCAACCTTTATGTGGGGGGCGAATAAAGAATTTAGTGTTATTCTTGAGCGTGATGGTCAAGAAATAACCCTCCAAGGAACCGTGGGTGAACCAAGTGCTGTTGTACAAGGATTAGTTGAAAACCCTAATGCTCCTCGAGCAGCTATTGATTTACGTAATGCTTGGATGTTTAATTAATAACTTAATTTTTTCCTGGATTAAAATCCCTGTTTTGAAAAGGATAAAAATATTTTTCAAGAATATATTCGGGTTGATGCCGATCAGGAGTTTGATTTAAGAGGCGATAGTCATAGTATTTTTCTTGAATTTGGTGTGGGTTCAAATTCATAGTGTCTTTATTTTTTTGATGTTCAAGAACGAGTAAATCCATCATCTGTTCTAATCGTGCTTGATGGCTAGGGGTAGTGGCCAGATTCTCAATTTCTTGGGGATCGTTTTTTAAATGGTAAAGCTGAGTATAATCAATTTGGGGGTAACGTATCAATTTCCAATCCTTATCTCGGACCGCCCGAACGGTATTTCGATAAGCAGTATATAGCGTTTCTCTTACATCTGTTGCCTCGCCCTTTATAATAGGGAGTATGCTTTTCCCATCAATGCCATCGGGTAGGGGAATGTGCAACAAATCCGTCAGGGTTGGGAATAGGTCGTACAAATACACCAAAGCCTCTTTCACTTCATTTTTGGGAATACCTGGACCACTCAATAGTAAAGGCACTTTTGTACTGTGTTCATAAAGGTTTTGCTTTCCTAATAAACCATGACTACCTAAGGCCAAACCATTGTCAGCAGCATAAATAATAAGGGTATTGTCATAGGCTCCGGTTTGTTTTAAGGTTTCAATAAGTTCTGCTACACGATCATCAATATGCTCAATTAAGGCATAATATTCAGCTAGGGACGATTGAATAAGCTCTGGTGTTCGAGGCCAGGGGGCTAAGGTTTCATCACGCACATTAAAATCATCAAACTGGAAGGGGTGAAGGGGCATAAAGTTTTGAGGAAGGGGAATTGTCCTGTCATTGAGTGAGGCCTGATAGGCTGTGGCGGGTGAACGCGGATCGTGAGGTGCCGTAAAGGCTATATAACAGAAAAAAGGCTGTGTATGTGTTTCTTTTAAAAAGGCATTTGCTGCCTCAGCAAATAAATCGGTTGAAAATTGCTTATAGGTAATTTCGCCCAAGGTGCCGTCGGCTTGAATGTCTTGGCAGGGCACATTAAAATGATCACTCATACCGCCTAAAAAAACATTTTTACCTTCTTGAAAAGTAGCTTCAAAACTGGCCGCTCCATTGTGCCATTTTCCCGTTCCAAAAGTTCTGTAGCCAAATTGACTTAAGTACTGGGGAAGGGTTAACACTCTGTCAAGCCTGTCATATACATTAAATAAATTTTTTCCACTCATAAGCATTGCTCTGCTTGGAGCGCAAATTGCTCCGTGATGCCCCCCCATAACATAGCAATTGTCAAAGCGAACGCCGTTTTGGGCTAAGGCATTTAAAGCGGGTGTATTTATATTAGGATTCATCGCTTACTTCGCCCAACTTGAACTTTATCAAATGTTTGAAAAAGGCGGCTCTAAGCCTATGAAACAAATTGGACTCATCAGTGGTGCGATACTCATGTTCGGCTCATTTTATTTTGGAGACCTAAGTAATGATTTATTTCTGCTCACCTTCCTTTTTATCACACTATACATAATTAGTTTAGATGTTAAAAATGGAAACTTCGATTCCCTGCTACCCACACTGTTTGGATTCATCTATA
>RGZR01000087.1 GCA_010031465.1 Flavobacteriia bacterium | reverse complement strand
AAACAAGAAATGGAGGTTTTAGAATCAGATTTTGATAAAAAATTTGAAGCACTTAAAACCGTACTTGTAGACAAGCTTTTCACCATTGTAAATGGGAAAACTTGCCAGGGAGTCATAAATGATTTAGGAGAAGAAGTGTTGCCAAAGGGTAAAAAATACACTCTTAAAATGCTTTCTGCTGTTGAAGATTACAGCCACCTTGTGGAAGGATCTTGGACAACTACTGATGAAACCAATTCTTTGATTGCTGATTTAATTCACAACTACAAAATCAAGGAAAACGACCTTCAAGGAGCACTTCGAAGAGAGAAGTTTACAATTAGTGTAGGAGATGAACTTCCTGCGGGAATCAAAAAGTTAGCTAAGGTTTACATTGCCAAAAAACGAAAGCTTAAAGTTGGGGATAAAATGGCGGGACGTCATGGTAACAAAGGTATTGTTGCTCGTATTGTTCGTCAAGAAGACATGCCTTTCTTAGAAGACGGAACTCCAGTTGATATTGTATTAAACCCGCTTGGGGTACCCTCCCGAATGAATATCGGTCAGATATATGAAACGGTTCTTGGCTGGGCAGGCCAGAATTTGGGACAGAAATTTGCTACTCCTATTTTTGATGGCGCTACTATAGAGGAAATAAATGCCTTGACTGAAAAAGCGAATGTCCCTCAGTTTGGTCATACCTATTTGTATGATGGAGGAACAGGAGAACGTTTTGATCAACCGGCTACCGTTGGGGTGATATACATGTTGAAACTCGGACACATGGTGGATGACAAAATGCACTCGCGTTCTATCGGACCCTACTCACTTATTACGCAGCAACCTCTTGGAGGAAAGGCGCAATTTGGTGGACAACGTTTTGGAGAAATGGAGGTTTGGGCACTCGAAGCTTATGGAGCATCGAGCACACTTCAAGAGATTTTGACCGTAAAATCAGATGATGTGATTGGTCGGGCGAAAACATATGAATCTGTGGTCAAAGGGGAAACCCTTCCTGAACCGGGATTACCAGAATCTTTTAACGTGTTAATGCACGAATTAAAAGGATTAGGACTTGACATTCGATTGGAAGAATAAATAAATACAAAGACACTCTTTAGCCATGGCTAGAAATAACGAAATCATTACTCAAAAAAAATTCAATAAAATCTCCATAGGTCTTGCTTCACCTGAGGTAATCTTAGGAAGTTCTCGAGGAGAAGTTCTTAAGCCTGAGACAATTAATTACCGGACGCACAAACCTGAGCGTGATGGTCTTTTCTGCGAACGAATATTCGGTCCTGTAAAAGATTATGAATGTGCTTGTGGTAAATACAAACGCATTCGGTACAAAGGAATTGTTTGTGACCGATGTGGTGTAGAAGTAACGGAAAAGAAAGTTCGTCGTGATCGCGTTGGACATATTAACTTAGTTGTGCCCGTAGCACACATTTGGTATTTCCGTTCATTACCTAACAAAATAGGTTATCTACTCGGACTTCCTTCTAAAAAGTTAGACATGATTATATACTATGAGCGGTATGTGGTCATTCAACCGGGGATTGCTAAAAATGAGGAGGGGGAGCCCCTTCAAGCTTTAGATTTTTTAACTGAGGAAGAATATTTAAATGTATTGGAGCAAATTCCTGCTGAAAATCAATACAAAGACGATGACGATCCAGAAAAGTTTATTGCTAAAATGGGAGCGGAATGTTTGATCGATTTATTATCGCGTATTGATCTTAAAGCCCTTTCTTATGAATTGCGTCATAAAGCAAATAACGAAACCTCAAAACAACGAAAAACAGAAGCCTTAAAACGTCTACAAGTAGTTGAAGCCTTCCGTGATGCAAACGAAAGAGGAGAAAATTTACCGGAATGGATGATCATGAAGGTAGTACCCGTAATTCCACCAGAATTACGTCCATTAGTTCCCTTAGACGGAGGTCGTTTTGCCACTTCAGATTTAAATGATTTGTATCGTCGTGTTATTATCCGAAACAACCGTTTAAAGCGTTTGGTAGAGATCAAAGCCCCTGAAGTAATTTTGCGAAATGAGAAAAGGATGCTACAAGAATCTGTAGACTCTTTATTTGATAATACGCGTAAATCTTCTGCGGTAAAAACAGAATCTAACCGTCCATTAAAATCCCTTTCCGATTCACTAAAAGGAAAACAAGGGCGTTTCCGTCAAAACTTATTGGGAAAACGAGTGGATTACTCAGCCCGATCGGTTATTGTTGTTGGTCCAGAATTAAAATTATTCGAGTGTGGTCTTCCAAAGGATATGGCCGCTGAATTATACAAGCCTTTTATTATTCGAAAAGTAATTGAAAGGGGAATTGTAAAAACAGTAAAGTCTGCGAAAAAAATTATTGATCGCAAAGAGCCTGTAGTTTGGGATATATTAGAAAATGTACTTAAAGGACACCCCGTTTTACTTAACCGGGCCCCCACATTACACCGATTAGGAATTCAAGCTTTCCAGCCTAAGCTTATTGAAGGAAAAGCCATTCAATTACACCCCTTAGTGTGTACTGCTTTTAACGCCGATTTTGATGGCGACCAGATGGCAGTTCACCTGCCTTTAGGACCAGAAGCTATTTTAGAAGCTCAACTCTTAATGCTGGCTTCTCATAACATACTTAATCCTGCCAATGGATCACCCATTACGGTACCTTCTCAAGACATGGTACTCGGATTGTATTATATGACAAAAGCAAGACAATCTACTCCTGAACACAAAGTAAAAGGAGAAGGGTTGATTTTCTATTCCGTTGAGGAAGTGCATATTGCTTACAACGAAAAACGTGTAGATCTTAATGCGAATATTAAAATTCGTGCTAAAGATTTTAATGAAGAAGGCCAATTGGTTTATCAAATTATAGAGACTACCGTTGGACGCGTCCTCTTTAATGAGGTAGTTCCTGAAGAAGCAGGATTCTTCAATATGGTATTGACCAAGAAAAACTTACGTGATATTATTGGAAAAATTCTTAAAGTAACTAGTGTACCTGAAACAGCCGAATTCCTTGACAAAATCAAAGGAATGGGATATACTTTTGCCTTTAAAGGAGGATTGTCATTCAGTTTAGGTGATATTATTATACCTAAAGAAAAAATCACCTTGATTGAAGAAGCCAATAGCCAAGTAGATGGAGTTATTGGAAATTACAATATGGGATTAATCACCAATAACGAACGCTACAATCAGGTAATTGATATTTGGACGTCAACTAATGCAATGTTAACTGAACTTGCAATGAAGCGTATTCGTGAAGATCAACAAGGATTCAACTCGGTTTACATGATGTTGGACTCTGGAGCTCGGGGTTCTAAAGAACAGATCCGACAGTTGACCGGAATGCGTGGATTAATGGCAAAACCTAAAAAATCAAATGTTGGTGGAGGTGAAATTATCGAAAACCCAATCCTTTCAAACTTTAAAGAAGGACTTTCCATTTTAGAATACTTTATTTCTACTCACGGAGCACGAAAAGGACTTGCCGATACTGCTTTAAAAACAGCTGATGCAGGATATCTAACGCGCCGTCTTCACGATGTATCCCAAGACGTTATTGTCAATATTGAAGATTGTGAAACACTACGTGGATTACAAGTTCGTGCATTGAAAAAGAACGAGGAAATAGTGGAAACATTAGGCGAGCGTATTTTAGGACGTGTGGCCTTATTCGATATTATTGACCCACGTTCTAACGAAATTATCTGTGAAGCCAATCACGAAATTAAAGACGCACATGTGGACGCCATCGAAAAAGCACCCATTGAAGCTGTAGAAGTACGTTCCCCCTTAACTTGTAATGCACCTAAAGGAATTTGTGCAAAGTGTTATGGTAGAAACTTGGCTACAGGTAAAATGGTTCAACGTGGTGAAGCTGTTGGAGTTATAGCAGCGCAATCAATTGGTGAACCAGGTACACAGTTAACCTTAAGAACATTCCACGTTGGAGGGGTTGCAGGAAATATCTCAGAAGAAAATAAACTTATAGCTAAGTTTGATGGAATTGCTGAAATCGAAGATTTAAAAACGGTTAAAGGCAAAGATACTGAAGGTAAAAATGCAGAAATTGTAATTTCTCGTACAACAGAAATTAAAATTTTAGACGCCAAAACAAAGAGTGTTTTGAGTACCAATAACATTCCTTACGGTTCTTTGCTTCATACGAAGAATGGAGATAGCATTAAAAAGGATACCGTGATTTGTCAATGGGATCCCTTTAATGGTGTTATCGTATCTGAATTTACAGGTAAAATTGTCTTTGAAAACATAGAGCAAGGATTAACCTATCAAGTAGAAATTGATGAACAAACCGGATTCAAAGAAAAAGTAATTTCTGAATCAAGAAACAAAAAGCTAATTCCAACTTTATCTATTGTAGACAAAAAAGGAAACATTTTACGTTCCTATAACCTACCTGTTGGAGCTCACCTTATTGTAAACGAAGGTGATGCTATTGAAGAAGGAAAGATCGCTGTTTGAAGCACGAAACCCGTCTAACCCAGCTATTGTTTCTGAAATCGACGGTGTAGTGTCATTTGGTAAAATTAAAAGAGGTAACCGGGAGATCGTAGTTGAATCTAAGTTTGGAGACATAAAAAAATACCTAGTGAAATTATCGAATCAAATTCTAGTTCAAGAAAATGATTTCGTAAAAGCGGGGATGCCTTTATCCGATGGATCGATTACTCCTGAAGATATTCTTCGCATTAAAGGACCGGCTGCTGTTCAACAGTATTTGGTTAATGAAATACAAGAGGTTTACAGATTACAAGGGGTGAAAATCAACGATAAACACTTTGAAGTTGTTGTCCGACAGATGATGCGTAAAGTACGTATTCTTGATCCAGGAGATTCTATTTTCCTTGAAAACCAATTGATATTCATGCGTGATTTTATTAAAGAAAACGATGCTTTATACGGAATGAAGTTTGTTGAAGATGTGGGTGATTCACAAACCCTTAAGCCTGGTCAAATCATTTCAGCGCGTCAATTGCGTGATGAGAATTCTTTGTTAAAACGGGAAGACAAGGCTTTAGTTGTAGCGCGTGAAGTTTCACCAGCAACTGGGACTCCTGAATTACAGGGAATTACACGAGCCTCTCTACAAACTAAATCTTTTATTTCAGCGGCTTCTTTCCAAGAAACCACTAAAGTTTTAAATGAGGCAGCGGTAAATGGTAAAGTAGACTTTTTAGAAGGACTGAAAGAAAACGTTATTGTAGGGCACAAAATTCCTGCAGGAACGGGTCTAAGAGCTTACAATGACATCATTGTAGGATCTAAAGAAGAATACAATAGCCTATTAATTGATAAAGAAGAGGAAATTAGCTTTTAGTTATGAGTGATAAAAAGACCCCAAAAGAAAATCAATTGAATGTTTCAATTGATGAAAATATAGCTGATGGCGTATATTCCAATTTGGCTATTATCAATCACTCTCCCTCTGAGTTTATTGCAGATTTTATCACTGTAATGCCCGGAGCACCTAAAGCTAAAGTAAAATCTCGTGTGATTCTAACTCCTGAACACGCTAAGCGCTTTCACAAAGCACTTGGTGACAATATCAAGCGTTACGAATCCGTACATGGAGACATTACAACCAACGATGAAACGCCTCCTATACCACTTAATTTTGGGCCTACAGGAGAGGCATAAATAAAAAAAACCGCAATGCGAATTGCGGTTTTTTTTATCTCCTTTTTAAAACTCTGATGTGGAATGAAACTTTACTTCTTTGTAGGTGTCTTGTGTCATCTGAAGAGAAAAGGCAGAATCGGCTAAAAATACTAGTTTTCCGCTCTTGTCTTCCGCTAAAAACTTTTGTTTTATTCGTTTGAACTCTTTAAAATCTGTACTATTCGGATTGGCCTCAACCCAACAGGCTTTGTGTACATTAACATTTTCGTAACTGCATTTAGCTCCGTATTCGTGAAGCAATCGGTATTGAATTACTTCAAATTGAAGGGCACCCACTGTTCCAATAATTTTTCTTCCGTTGAGGTGTAAGGTAAACAACTGGGCAACCCCTTCATCCATTAATTGATCAATCCCTTTAAATAATTGTTTTGATTTCATAGGGTCGTCATTATTGATGTATCGGAAATGCTCTGGCGAAAAACTGGGGATGCCTTTATAGTGTAAAAGTTCACCCGAGGTAAGTGTATCCCCGATTTTAAAATTTCCAGTATCGTGAAGCCCTACAATATCTCCTGGATAGGAAATGTCCACAATTTCTTTTCGTTCCGCAAAAAAGGCGTTTGGGGATGAAAATTTAAGTTTCTTATTATGTCGAACATGAAGATAGGGGGTATTGCGTTCAAAGGTTCCTGACACCACTTTAATAAAGGCCAGACGGTCACGGTGATTGGGATCCATATTGGCATGTATTTTAAACACAAAGCCGCTAAATGGTTTTTCAGTAGGTTGGATAACCCGTTCCTCCGAAGCTTTAGGAAGCGGGGAAGGAGCAATTTCTATAAAACAATCTAGCAGTTCCTGTACTCCAAAATTATTTAAGGCAGAACCGAAAAAAACGGGTTGTTGGGTTCCGGCCAAATAGGCTTCACGTTCAAATGTAGGATACACGCCCTGCACAAGTTCTAGTTCTTCTTTAAGCTTGGTAATACTTTTTGTCCCGATAACCTGTTCCAATTCAGCGGACTCTAGAGAATTGAATTCTGTTTTATTGCCAATGGTTTGTTTGTGTTCACCAGTGAAAAGCTGAATATTTTGTTTCCAAAGGTTGTAAATACCTTTAAAATCATAACCCATCCCTATAGGAAATGACATTGGAGTAACCGAAAGGTGTAATTTTTGTTCCACTTCATCAAGTAAATCAAAAGCATCCTTTCCTTCGCGATCCAATTTATTTATAAAAACAATCATTGGAATATTGCGCATTCGGCATACTTCAACCAGTTTTTCAGTCTGTTCTTCTACACCTTTAGCAACATCAATAACCACAATTACGCTATCTACAGCGGTTAAGGTCCTGTATGTGTCTTCAGCAAAATCTTTATGCCCTGGGGTGTCTAGAATATTAATTTTTTTGTCTTTATAGATAAAAGCAAGAACAGAAGTAGCAACCGAAATTCCCCGTTGCCGTTCTATTTCCATAAAATCACTAGTAGCCGTTTTTTTTATTTTATTCGACTTCACAGCCCCTGCCTCTTGTATAGCTCCTCCAAAGAGTAAAAGTTTTTCGGTCAGGGTAGTTTTCCCTGCATCGGGATGGGAAATAATCCCAAAGGTGCGCCGCCTTTTAATCTCTTCTATAAACCCCATTGGCTTTATTTTTTCGCAAAAGTACTATAATTCATTACTGTTGCGAAACGTTTGAGAATAGGTTTTTGTAATAATTTGCGTTAATTTTGAATCGCATGAAAGAGGAAAACGTCATATTAGTGGACACCAACGATACTCCTTTGGGAACAATGCCCAAAATGGAAGCCCATGAAAAAGCGGTTTTACATCGCGCCTTTTCCGTTTTTATTCTTAAT
>RGZR01000086.1 GCA_010031465.1 Flavobacteriia bacterium | reverse complement strand
ATCAGCCGTTTCAAGATCAAGAGAGAATTCGTTGTTCTTTTGTGTTAAATCTTAAAGCCTACAATAACGATCGTTTTGAAGCAACACTTCAGGTTCAATCCCAGCGCCCTGTATTTGATTCGAATTACGATAGTCCAGTTTTGAACTTTTTAGACAAAGACATTGTCTTTACCTATCAAGAATTTCAGCCTTTGTTTTTTAATCGCGCAAGCTTTGAATCAAATTTAGTTTCTTTAATTAGTTTCTATGCCTACATTATCTTAAGTATCGATGCCGATAGTTTTGCCCTTTATGGTGGAAACCCTTACTTAGAGCAAGCCCTTCAAATTGTGAATATAGCACAGACCTCTTCTCAATCAGGATGGAAACCCTCCGACGGAACACGGAATCGCTTTTGGTTAATTGATTCCATGCGTTCCAATAGCTTTAGGGAATACCGCCAAACACTGTATGCCTATCATCGGGAAGGTCTTGATCAAATGACCCAAACTCCTGAAGAGGGAAAATCGGCAATCATGAAGGCCCTACAACAACTAGAGCCCCTTTATCAACGGCGGCCAAATGCTTTTTTGCTTCAAATGTTTTTTGATGTTAAAGTCGATGAAATTGTCAATATATTTAGTGAAGGACCAGCGGTCGATTTCGATCAAACAGAAGCGATTTTACGAAAAATCGCTCCCTTTTTTACAACACGCTGGAAACAAATCAAAGCCTAAATTATTTTTTAATAATTGTATATTTAGGCTCATAAAAATCAGTCTAAAACTGTGTTAACTCACCTATATATTTCAAATTTTGCTCTGATAGATGAATTAGAGGTTTCCTTTTCTGAGGGCCTTACGTGTATTACGGGTGAAACGGGAGCAGGAAAATCTATTTTGTTGGGGGGCTTGTCATTGGTTTTAGGCAAACGCGCAGATTTAACCAGTTTACTCGATCCCACCCAAAAATGTGTTGTAGAAGCTACTTTTTCAATAGAACAATACGATTTACAAACGCGTTTTGAAGCTTTGGATTTAGATTACGAAGCCACAACTGTAGTGCGAAGAGAATTGTTGCCTCAAGGTAAATCAAGGGCTTTTGTCAATGATACGCCTGTTACCTTATCTGTTTTAGAAGAAATTACAGCTGCTCTTATTGATATCCATTCACAGCATGATAATCTTCAACTCGGGGAAGGCGATTTTCAATTTTATTTATTAGATGCCCTTGCAGGGAATAAAGACTTGATAACGGATTATCAATACACTTTGTCTCAGTACAAAAAAGCACTTTTAGAAAGGGATCGGCTTCAGGCGCTTCAAAAAAAATCTCAGGAGGCTTTTGATCTAAAACAATTTTTATTTGATGAACTTCAGGAAGCTCAATTGGTTTCGGGAATGGAAGAGGAGTTAGAGCGTAAACGCGCACTTTTAAATTCAGTGGAATATTTAGGAACTACCCTTTCTGAGGTAGTTCAGCTGCTTGAAAAAGAAGAAGTAGGGGTAATGGATCTACTGTATAGGTTACGGCAATTGACCATAGGATTAACTCAAAAATCAGATCATTTCGAAGCTTTAACACAACAGGCTCAAAACTCTGTAGTTGAAATGGAAGACCTACTGGAAGCTTCCAAACAGCACTTAGATCAATTAGAGGCTGATCCAGAAACCCTTAAGCAACTTGATCAACAATGGGATAAACTACAGTCACTTTATCTAAAACATCATGTAAATTCTGCAACGGAATTACTTGAAATTAAAGATGCATTGGAAAAAGAGCTCGATCAAGCCGTTAACCTAGAACAACAAAATGAAAAGGTAAACAATGAGATCAAATTTTACCAATCTTTGCTTCTTGCTCAGTCAGAAAAATTAAGTGCTAATCGTAAAAAAGCCATTCCAATACTGGTAAAGAAAATAGAGAAATATTTAGAGGAAATGGGGATGAAAGAAGCTCAATTTAAAATTGAAATGAAAACGACTTCGTCCTTTTTGCTTTTTGGAAGTGATGAACTTACGTTTTTATTCAATGCCAACCTCGGGGGAGAATTTAAACCCCTAAAAAAAGTGGCTTCTGGGGGTGAGTTATCTCGCATTATGTTGGCCATTAAAAGCATTCTTTCTGAATATAAAAAATTACCCACCCTTATTTTTGATGAAATTGATACAGGAGTTTCAGGTCAAGTATCTGATCGTGTAGCAGAAGTTATGAGCGCTTTATCAAAAAATTTACAAGTATTTACCATTACTCATTTGCCACAAGTTGCTGCCAAGGGCGAACACCATTTGAAAGTTGAAAAAACCACTTCTGAAGGCAAAACCTACACACGTTTGCGACCCTTAAATGCAGCGGAACGCATTCAGGAAATTGCGGTAATGCTTTCGGGCAATCAAGTTACGCCAACAGCTGTAGCACACGCAAAACAATTAATGAATTAACCGTATCTTTGAAGTCAAAATCCAATTTATGTCACATAAAATATTAGAAGGAAAAAGAGGAATCATTTTTGGTGCTTTAGACGATCAGTCTATAGCATGGAAAACAGCAGAATCAGTTCACTTAGCAGGGGGAAAATTTGTTTTAACCAATGCTCCTGTGGCTATGCGTATGGGAACAATCAACACCTTAGCTGACCAAACTAACTCTAAGGTTATTCCTGCAGACGCAACCAGTGTAGAAGACCTTGACGCTTTAATTGATCAAGCACAAGAAATTTTAGGAGGTAAATTGGATTTTGTATTGCATTCTATTGGGATGTCTGTAAACGTAAGAAAAGGAAAACACTATACAGATTTAAATTACGATTGGTTAGAGAAGGGCTGGGATGTTTCTGCCGTTTCATTCCACAAGTTAATGCAATCGTTGTATCATAAAGACGCAATGAATGAATGGGGAAGTATTATCGCACTATCTTATATCGCAGCGCAACGAACGTTTCCCAATTATAATGACATGGCCGACAACAAAGCCTATTTGGAATCTATTGCGCGAAGTTTTGGCTATTTTTTCGGCAAAGACAAAAAAGTACGAGTAAATACCATTTCGCAATCACCAACACTTACCACTGCAGGGAAAGGAGTAGCAGGATTGGAAGGGTTTTTGAATTACGCTGAAAAAATGTCTCCTCTTGGAAATGCCACTGCTGAAGATTGTGCCGATTATATAGTCTCTTTATTTTCAAACTATACACGTCGAGTAACGCTTCAAAACCTATTCCACGACGGAGGATTTTCAGGTGTTGGGGTAAGTCAAGAGATTATCGATGCCCTAAGCAAGGAATAATCAACACGCCTTAAAAAGGCTTATGAAAACGGAACAAAACGACATTCTCCCTCTGACAAGGGCACTGCCCTCGAGGGGACGGCTTCGTTTTTTTTTCTTTTTTGTTCTTCTTTCTTTTGTATTATGGGTGAGTACGAAACTCTCAAAATCCTATACTGTTGTCGATACATTCGAAATTGAATGGCTGGATGCCCCAAAATCTATTTTTCTTAACCAAAACAAGTCCTCTATTGATTTGACTCTTCAAGCAAGTGGAATAGAAATTTTATGGTACCGTTTGTTTCGAAAACCCCTAGAAATATCTTTAGCCACAGCCTCTGAGCAAAATGAACATTCCATTCAAGTCAATTTAACCGCCCAACGCTATAGTTTAGAAAATCAGTTGTTTGACAATACTCAAATTCAACAAATTTCTCCTAGCATAACCTCGCTCTCATACAGTAAATTGGGAGCAAAAAAAGTGCCTATATTGGCCACAACAGCGATAGAATTTCGACCCGGTTACCTCAGTGTTTCTTCAATTCAATTGGAGCCCGAAGCCATTGAAGTTTATGGGCCAATTTCAATACTTGATACTCTATCAGCACTTACCACAATGCCCTTTGAAGTAAAGGATGTACACGAATCAATTCAGACAACACTTTCCCTTGAGCCTATTTCGGAGTTAAAATTTGAAAAAGAGCAGGTTACGGCTTTCTTGGCAATAGATCAATTTACAGAGCAAGTTTATGAAGTGGGTATTGAATTACGCAATTTACCGAAGGGTAAAAAACTTAGATTGTTTCCTCCAAGGGTATCGGTTAAAGCTACATTTCCCTTATCTGAATTAAAAAGAATTAAGGCTTCAGATTTTGTACTGGTTGTAGATTATAACGATATTGTTGAGGATTCAAAAGAGGAACTAGAAATTAAACTTGAAGTACAGCCTAATTTCATAAAACAACTTTTTTGGACTCCCAAAACAGTGAATTATCTTTTACGGGAATGAAAATTATTGGACTTACAGGCGGAATAGGAAGTGGGAAATCAACACTTTTAAAATGGTTTTCAGATCAAGGCATCCCCTGTTATGATGCCGATGCTTCAGGACGTAAACTTATGAACGGCCCACTTAAAAATCAGCTCATAGAAAAATTTGGAAAAGCCTATTATCACCCTGATGGGACATTAAACCGAAAAAAATTAGGAAAATTGGTATTTAATGATGAAAGTGCATTAAGAGAATTAAATGCAATTGTACATCCTGCCGTTGCTAATGATTTTAAGAAGTTTGTGAATGATCACCCAAAGGCGGATTTGATTATTAAAGAAGCAGCGATCTTATATGAGTCAGGAGCTGCAAAAGGGTGTGATGCCGTTATATATGTCAGTTCGCCTGAAGCAGTTCGAATTCAACGGGTTATGACACGGGACAATGTGGATAAAGCCTCAGTCATAGCTCGAATGAAGCAGCAATGGCCAGAAGCTAAAAAAAGAGAATTGGCCGATTATGTTATTGAAAATGGATATATTGAGGACGCCTATCGTCAAGCGGCCCAAATTTTAGCTGAACTTTCAAGTTAAAAATAGAGATTAACATCTTTTTGACACTTTTGTGCGATAAAAAAAATGAAATTTGCAAAAAATTGGTTCTGATCCTTAGAATTAGAATCTAGCCCGTATGAAAAAATCTTTATTTGTCTCCTTAGTCGTTTTTATGATAGTTTCCATTCTGGGAATTATTGTTTTACAAGGCTATTGGATTTATTCCGCTTGGAATGATAAGGAGGAAGAATTCTCTTTAGCCGTGCAACAAAGTATTCAAGATGTAGCAGAGGAGATACAAGAACGGGAACTGAATGATTACATCAGTGCATACGAAAATCTGATTGATTCTTTAGATACTCCAGACAATGCAAGTTTTGCAAATGTGTTTTTGTTTTTAGATGAGGACAAAACCAATAATTTAATTTCATATTATGCCTACGGTATTTTAGAAGAAGACTATAAAATAAAACCTTATTTGGATCCTAAACTGGGCGATACCATAGATACAGTTACCGATCTAAAGCAGGTAAAAAACACTACCATCATCAATAAAAATGATGTATTCAACAGGGAAAATAACCTGGCCAGTTCCATTGAAAAGATCAAAACTATTGAGCGTATGAACGTGGCGAATCAACGTATTCGCAGTGCCTTTTTAAATTACACCTCGAACACGCCCTTACACAAACGAATAAGTGCTAGTGAATTGGATTTTGTTTTGAAGCGTGAATTTGATGCAAAAAACATCAGCACACCATATGAATTTGGTATTTTCGACAATGGTCTAGCCACGAAAATCAACTCAAATAATTATTCAGAATCTCAAAAGGGATTTCGATACAATACCCCCATTTTTGTCAATCAAGACGGCTCAAATCGATATGAATTGGTCGTTTCTTTTCCAGAAAAAGAACAGTATGTTTTTTCTTCAATTATCGGATTGGGTGGACTCACACTATTTTTCACCCTCTTTATTGTATTGGTTTCTTCAAGCGCCTTATTTCAAATTATTCGTCAAAAAAAGATTTCAGAAATGAAAACCGATTTTATCAATAATATGTCTCATGAATTCAAAACGCCTATAGCTACAATTAACTTGGCATTAGATGCTATTTCAAATCCAAAGTCGCTTCATGTTCCAGAGAAAGTAACCCAATATGTAAAAATGATTCGCGAAGAAAATAGCCGCATGTTGTCTCAAGTCGAGAATGTGTTGCGAATTTCTCAATTGGAAAAAAGCAATGATCCCCTCCCCATGGAAGAGGTTGATTTACATGCTATTGTTGAAGAGGCAGAAAGTCATATTCAATTGATTTTAGAAAACAAAAAGGGTGTTCTCAACAATCGCTGGAAAGCAAAAGAAGCGCTGATTTATGGAAACAAAAGCCACCTTACCAATATTGTTGTTAATTTATTGGACAATGCCGTTAAGTATTGTGAAAAACAGCCCAAGATTGCTTTAGAGTCTTACAATGAAGATGGGTATATTCTTTTAAAAGTTAAAGACAACGGGATTGGAATGACCCCTTCAATTCAAAAAAAGGTTTTTGATAAATTCTATCGCGCTTCATCCGGAAATATTCATAATGTAAAGGGACACGGTTTAGGGCTGGCATATGTTAAAAAAATCATTGATCTTCATAAGGGAACGATTCATTTAGAAAGCAAAAAAAATGTAGGGACTATATT
This sequence comes from Flavobacteriia bacterium, assembly GCA_010031465.1. Classification (GTDB taxonomy): domain Bacteria; phylum Bacteroidota; class Bacteroidia; order Flavobacteriales; family Flavobacteriaceae; genus MS024-2A. Next base: position 1,351 of record RGZR01000086.1, on the reverse strand, counting down.
TACCATAACTCTGCCCTTAAAAAAATAATTTAGCCTCATAAAACAATGAAAGAAAATAACAAAAAAATACTCGTGGTAGAAGATGACCCCAACTTTGGCAGCATCTTGAAAGAATATTTAAGCCTCAATGATTACGATGTTACCTTAGCCAAAAATGGAATTGAAGGACTTGAGAAATTTAAAAAAGAAGTTTTCGATCTGTGTGTTTTAGATGTAATGATGCCATACAAAGACGGTTTTACTTTGGCTAAGGAAATAAGAGATATTAATGAAGTGGTACCCATATTCTTTTTAACGGCAAAACATTTAAAAGACGATGTGTTAAAAGGATTTAAAATTGGTGCAGATGATTATTTGACCAAGCCCTTTGACTCGGATGTTTTAATGGCAAAAATTAAGGCGGTACTAAACCGAAGTAAAGCTCCTGTTCTTCCCGTTGATGATCGATTTGAATTTAGTTTCAGTGAATTTTCATTCAATTCTAAACTGCGCATTTTAAAACACAAAGCAGGGGAATCTATAAAACTTTCGCCAAAAGAAAATCAATTATTACGTCTCTTGGTTTTGCATTTAAATGATTTACTCCCTCGTGATATTGCCTTGAACAAAATTTGGCGTGATGACAACTATTTTACCTCCCGAAGTATGGACGTTTATATCGCTAAACTTCGAAAATACTTGAGTGTAGATCAAAAAGTACAGATTTTAAATATCCACGGCGAGGGCTTTCGTCTGGTAATTACCTAGAGGGGGTTTCGAGGATGAAATTTTTCCACCACTTTTCTTAAGTGCTGGGTATCTAAATGGGTATACACCTCGGTAGTGGTTATGCTTTCATGTCCGAGGAGCAATTGAATGGTTCTCAAATCGGCTCCGTTTTCCAATAAATGTGTTGCAAAAGAATGGCGAAAGGAGTGGGGGCTAATTGTTTTTTTAAGATTTGCTTTTTCAGCTAAAGATTTAAGTAAAGTAAAAATCATTTGCCGGGTCAAGGCTTTTCCATTTTGATTTAAAAACACAACATCACGATGCTTCGAATCTATTTTTTGAAATACCCTATTTTCTTTAATGTAAATTGTTAAGTATTTTTTTACATAGGTTCCCATAGGAACCAATCGCTGTTTATTTCCTTTTCCTGTTATTCGTATCAATTCTTCTTTAAAAAACAAATTAGAAAGGGTTAGTTGAGTAATTTCTGAAACGCGCATACCACATCCGTATAGGGTTTCAAAAATGGCTCTATTTCGATGGCCCAAGGGATGTCCTAAATCGATTTGATCTAAAACCGTTTCAATCTCATCCACAGTCAATACATCCGGTAGTTTACGACCCAGTTTAGGAGCATCAATTA
>RGZR01000085.1 GCA_010031465.1 Flavobacteriia bacterium | reverse complement strand
ATTGTTGATTTCTTGGGGCTCAAAGCGTTTTAGGTTCACTGGGCAATAAGTATATTAGCACACCAACTATGAGTAATTTATCCACCTACACCGAAGACAATATACGATCTCTTGATTGGAAGGAGCATATTCGAATGCGTCCTGGGATGTATATTGGTAAATTGGGCGACGGTTCTTCGCCTGATGACGGAATCTATATCTTACTCAAAGAAGTAATCGACAACTGTATCGATGAATTTGTTATGGGCGCTGGAAAAACCATTGAAATCACCATTAAAGACAGCAGTGTAAAAGTTCGTGATTTTGGAAGGGGAATACCCCTGGGAAAGGTAGTTGATGTGGTCTCTAAAATGAATACAGGGGGAAAATACGATTCCCGTGCATTTAAAAAATCAGTAGGGTTAAATGGGGTAGGTACAAAAGCGGTAAACGCATTATCCTCTCATTTTGAAGTAGAGTCTTGTCGCGATTCACTCCGCAAGAGCGCCTCTTTTAGCTTTGGAGAATTGCAAGAAGAAACTCCTCAGGAATCTTCTTCAAAACGCCGGGGAACCAAAGTGATTTTTGTGCCCGATCAAACCATTTTCAAAAACTATAAATACCGTTTAGAGTATGTGGAGCGCATGGTGAAAAACTATGTCTACCTGAACCCAGGGTTAACCATCGACTTAAACGGCGAAAAATTTATTTCTGAAAATGGATTAAAAGATTTGTTGACAGACCAAACAAATGAAAGCGATTTAACGTACCCTATTATCCACCTCAAAGGAGAGGATATAGAAGTAGCCATTACCCACAGTAAAACACAATACAGCGAAGAGTACTATTCTTTTGTCAACGGGCAGCACACTACCCAAGGCGGTACACATCAAGCTGCATTTAGAGAAGGTTTAGCCAAAACTATCCGTGATCATTTTGGTAAAAATTACGACGCTTCTGACATACGCAAATCTATTGTTTCTGCCATCAGCATTAAAGTTATGGAGCCCGTGTTTGAATCGCAGACAAAAACAAAATTGGGGTCAACAGAAATGGGAGGCAACATGCCCTCAGTTCGAAGTTATGTGATCGACTTTTTAAGCACTCAACTTGACAATTATTTGCACAAAAACCCCACAGTTGCAGAGCAAATACAGCGAAAAATACTTCAAGCCGAACGGGAAAGAAAAGAATTATCAGGCATACGAAAATTAGCACGTGAACGCGCTAAAAAAGCCAATCTGCACAATAAAAAACTAAGAGATTGTAGGGTTCATTTACCAGATTTAAAAATGGACCGTCGTTTGGAATCTACCCTTTTTATTACCGAGGGTGATTCCGCTAGTGGTTCGATTACAAAATCTAGAGATGTAAACACCCAAGCCGTATTTAGCTTACGCGGTAAGCCCTTGAATAGTTACGGGATGTCTAAAAAGATAGTGTATGAAAATGAAGAATTTAATTTGCTTCAAGCCGCTTTAAATATTGAAGAATCTCTGGAAGATTTACGGTACAATAACATTGTTATTGCTACTGATGCAGATGTAGATGGAATGCACATTCGCCTTTTATTGATCACCTTCTTTTTACAATTTTTCCCAGAATTAATTAAAGAAGGACACCTCTATATTCTTCAAACCCCTTTATTTCGGGTACGTGATAAAAAACAAACGTTTTACTGTTACAGTGAACAAGAACGCAGAGATGCCATTCAGGCGTTGAAAGGAAAAGTGGAAATCACACGGTTTAAAGGTTTGGGAGAAATATCACCCGATGAATTCAAATATTTTATAGGAGAAGATATTCGTCTAGATCCGGTGATGCTAGATAAAAACACAACCATTGAGCAATTACTTGAGTTTTACATGGGAAAAAACACATTGGATCGTCAAAACTTTATTATTGACAATCTTAAAGTAGAATTGGATTTAGCAGAAGAAGCAGTGGAGTAGCAAAGCAATGAATGAAGAAAACGAAATAATTGACGATCAGCAAGATGCCTTAAAGAAGGTGACGGGGATGTATAAAGATTGGTTTCTTGATTATGCATCCTATGTGATTCTTGAACGTGCAGTTCCCGCTATAGCCGACGGATTAAAACCTGTTCAGCGACGGATTCTCCATTCGATGAAAGATCTTGACGATGGTCGCTACAACAAAGTGGCCAACATTGTAGGGCATACGATGCAATATCATCCCCATGGAGATGCCAGTATTGGAGACGCTATGGTTCAGATCGGACAAAAAGAGTTGCTCATTGACATGCAAGGGAACTGGGGGAACTTGCTTACGGGAGATGGTGCAGCGGCTTCACGATATATTGAAGCGCGTTTGTCAAAATTTGCCCTCGAGGTTATATTCAGTCCTAAAATTACAGATTGGCAACTGTCTTACGACGGACGAAAAAAAGAACCCATCCATTTACCGGTTAAATTCCCACTACTTCTGGCACAAGGTGCCGAGGGTATTGCTGTGGGGCTTTCTACTAAAATATTACCGCACAATTTCAATGAATTATTAGAGGCGAGTATACTGCATTTAAAAGGCAAAAAGTTTACCCTTTTCCCTGATTTTCAAACGGGAGGAATTGTCGATGTTCAAGGCTATAATGACGGTAATAGAGGAGGTAGAGTCCGTGTACGTGCTAAAATAGCACAACGGGATAAAAACACCTTAGTAATTTCAGAAATTCCCTTTAGTACGAATACAACTTCATTAATTGAAAGTATAATTAAAGCGAATGAAAAAGGGAAAATTAAGATTAAAAAAATAGAGGATAATACCTCCTCTGAAGTTGAAATACTTGTGCACTTACCGGGGGATATTTCACCTGACAAAACGATAGATGCCCTTTATGCTTTTACTGCCTGTGAAACGTCAATATCACCCTTAGGTTGTGTTATTATTGACAATAAACCCCATTTTGTTGGGGTGAGCGAAATGCTCAAGATTTCAACTGACCATACCGTTCAGCTACTAAAAATGGAATTGGAAGTGCACTTGGGAGAATTAGAAGACCAATGGCATTACGCTTCCTTAGAGCGCATATTTATTGAGCACAAAATTTATCGTGATATTGAAACTTCAGAAACCTGGGAAGAAGTTTTAGCCGCAATTGATGAAGGATTAAAACCCCATATAGCTCACTTAAAACGTAAGGTTGTAGAAGAGGATTTGGTGCGGTTGACGGAAATTAGAATCAAAAGAATTTCAAAATTTGATCAGGATAAAGCGCAACAAAAAATTGAAGCTTTAGAAGGGGATATTGAGGAAGTAAAAAATAATCTCAATCACCTTATTGATTATGCGATTCGTTATTTCACCCACCTAAAAAAGACCTATGGTGAGGGTAAAGAACGCTGTTCAGAAATCCGCTTATTTGATGATGTGGACGCTAAAAAAGTTGTTGTGCGTAATCAGAAGTTGTACATGAATCGCGAAGAAGGGTTTATTGGCACTTCATTACGAAAAGACGAAATGGTGTGCGAATGTTCCGATATAGACGATATTATTGTCTTTACCCAAGACGGAAAAATGCAAGTGGTTAAAGTAGATAGTAAAGTTTTCGTAGGCAAGCACATTATTCATGCCGCTGTATTTAAAAAGAAGGATTCACGTACGATTTACAATATGATATACCGTGACGGTAAGTCGGGAGCTTCTTTTATTAAGCGCTTTGCAGTAACTGGAATTACCCGTGAAAAAATATACGATTTAACTCAAGGAAAAGCCCAATCCGAAATTCTTTATTTTTCTGCTAATCCCAATGGTGAAGCGGAAACGGTAACCATTACATTGCGTAGTTCAGGCGCGATTAAAAAACTTAAATGGGATCTTGATTTTGCAGATTTGCAAATTAAAGGGAGGGCCGTACGCGGAAATACGGTAACGAAATACGGAATCAAAAAAGTTGAGCTTAAAGAAAAAGGAGTCTCTACTTTAAAACCACGGAAAATTTGGTTTGACGACAGTATTCGAAGGCTAAATTTGGACTCACGTGGCCAGCTATTAGGAGCGTTTAAAGGCGATGACAAATTGTTAATTGCGACACAGGGAACCCTACGGGCGGTAACTCCTGATTTAAATCTCCATTTTGATGATCACGTGGTGTACCTTGAAAAGTGGATTCCTGAAAAGCCCATTACTGCCGTTTATTTTGATGCCGAAAAAGAGCGTTATTTTCTAAAACGGTTCTGTCTCGAAACCACAGACAAAGAGGATTCTTTTATGAAAGAGGGAGGTGAATTACTTTTTATCACTTTTGAATGGCGCCCTATACTTGAAATTACCTTTGAAAAACCGAGAGGTAAAAACCCGCTTCCTCCGCTTGAAATTAATGCGGAAGAATTTATTGCAGTAAAAGGATTTAAAGCCTTGGGGAACCAACTGACAGATAAAAAAATAAAATCTGTTCAATTAAAAGAAGCATTGCCCTATGAAATGCCCGAAGAACTTGACTTACACGACATTGAAGTTCAAGAAGAAGCCATAACAGGAGCTGATAATTCTCAAATGAGCCTTGAGTTTTAATACAACGTATTACCGTTTTCGCAATTTCATATTGATCATTTCAACACCTAATGAAAAGGCGATGGCAAAATACAGATAACCCTTTGGTATAGACCCTATTGTACTTCCAAAAAGTGAAGTATTTGACAAATGGGCCGCCTCTGTAATCAACATAAATCCTATCAAAAGTAAAAACGACAATCCTAAGATTTGAATTGAGGGATGGTTATTAATAAATTGATTTATAGGACCGGCAAACCCAATCATAATCAGTATTGATAACACAATAGCTCCAATCATAATCCACAATGCAAAAGGAATTCCATTGGTCATTCCTACAGCAGTCAGAATGGAATCAAACGAGAAAACAAGATCGATAAGCACAATTTGAATCAAGGCTTTGAAAACGGAAGATTGGGGAGACGCATCAGCCTGTAACGCCTCTACCGTTTCCACTTTTTGGTAAATTTCGTGCGTACTCTTATACAAGAGGAATAAACCGCCAACCAGTAAAATCAAAGATTGTAAAGTGATCTGGGAGTTAAACCACGAGCGATCAATGGAAATTATAACCGTTTGAATGTGAATTAACCAATTTATACCTAATAGCAATAGGATTCGCATAATCATGGCTAACGCCAATCCGGTTTGCATTAATTTTTTCTGATTCTTTTCAGGAAATTTACTTGCGAGTATTGAAATGAAAATGATATTGTCAATTCCCAAAACCACTTCTAAAAAGGTTAAGGTTAAAAAGGCAATGATTACATCTGGGGTCATTCGTCTTTAATTTTTTTTATGGTCCCACGTTGAACGTTTTTACTATCTCCAACTAAAGAATATTCAAAGGTATAGGAGCGCCCTTGGGTTTTTAGGATTTTAATTTGTATAGGTCGCTTCTCCTGATTAGAAGTAGGATTCAATTTGGTTAAAATACATTCGCAATCGTTTACCCATCTCAGTGTTGCCGTATCAATTTTCCCTTGGTACATTTCAATTTCATAAAGCGAATCACGAACAAATAGTGACGTGTTTAGCTCCCCATTGATTATTTGTTGAAATTCAAAGGTTCCCGTATGAAAAGGAATGCAGTTTCTTTCAACAGTGTAGCATGAGGAAAGGAAGAAGAATAAGAGAAATAGAACTCGATACATCGTGCGCAAAAATACTAAGTTTTAGGTATAAAAACCGTAAAACTTCCATCCTTATACACTTGAATTATTTGTTGTATTTCTTCTGAATGCGAGGAAATACTTTTTTTTTCTGATGAAGCTAGAGCCCTTGGATGGGGTGGATGTATTTTTTCTTCTTGATTTTTTGGTTCAAGGTCGTGAGGTAATGGGGTAGAGGCACACTTTTTGCCAAGGAGTAAAGAATCGAGAGTGGCTTCCTCAAAATGATGATGTACTTTTAAAATAAAATCTAAACTTGGTTTATTCCGTTTGGATAGAATATGGGAAACCGAAGAACGCTGCACACCAATTTTCTCTGCAAAAGCAGCCGCTGATAATTGATGGTTTTCCATTAATTTTTCAATTCTCGAAATAAAATCTTCTATGTTTAACATTGTAAACTATATTCGTCCGCTAAACGAATATAGTAATAATATTTTGTTTAAAAAAGGGTTAATATTTTAAATAATCACTTCAAATAGTGATCGTAAATAACTGAAAAAGAGATATATATTATTATTATTAACATCATAAGTTTACATGTGTAGCATTAGTAAGAGTAAGTTAGGGAAAAGATTTATTTTTGATAACATTTGTGAACTACAAATGTAAACAAAAGGATGTTTACATTTGTATTCATATTCCTTATTATGGTATGTAAACGTTACTTCCCTCCAGAGCAATGGAGTGTATTTCAACAACAAATTGAATCTCAAATCCAATTGCAAACGATAGGTTATTCCGTTTTGGGTGTGCCTTTATCTGCAGTTACTCTGGGCTTTGGCCCAAAAAGAATTTTAATGTGGTCTCAAATGCACGGTAATGAAACCACAACAACAAAAGCATTAGTGGACTTTATCACTTGGTTTTTAGCCCCTGCTCAAGGCGATTTACAACACAAACTAACGCTTTGTATAGTGCCTCAGCTAAATCCAGATGGCGCAAAAGTCTATACGCGATTCAATGCAAATGGAATTGACTTAAATCGTGACGCTGTTGTCTTAAGTCAACCTGAAAGTATTGCATTGCGTGGATTGTTTGATTCCTTTGCTCCGGACTATTGTATAAATTTACATGATCAGCGCTCCATATATGCCGCTGGTGTGAATGGGCCTGCTGCGAGCGTTTCTTTTTTAGCACCATCCGCTGATGAAAATCGTTCAATTACTCCTGCACGAAAAATTGCCATACAGCATATTGTTGCACTTGTAAAGGAGCTAAAGCCTCGAATACCCTATGGAATAGGGCGTTTTGATGATACTTTTAATGAAAATTGCGTTGGCGACACCTTCTCTCGATTGGGTGTTCCTACGATTTTATTTGAAGCGGGGCACGTTCCGGAAGATTATCAACGTGAAGTGACGAGAGAATACATAGTTGAAGCCTATAAGATTGTTTGTCGCAACATCCTTAAAGAGCCTTTATCGTATTCCATTGAAGCGTATTTTGACATTCCGGAAAACACGGTCGAATTTGTAGATGTTTTGGTTTCAGGGGCTCGCATTAAAAATAAAAATCAAATTATTGAAAATCAATTTCTTGCACTTCAATATGAAGAAAGGCTTAAAGAAAATACCATTCATTTTGTTCCCAAAATGCACTCATTTGGGAGCAGCCCAATACAGCGCGCCCATCGCACAATTCCCCTTGCCAGTGCTCTATCGGAATTTGTTTTTGAGTTTAAAGCAGAAAAATTATTAAATCGGCAAGAATTCGATGTATTATTTCCAGAAAATCAATACTTTATTGAATAAATCGCAATAAAATAAGCATTTTTTCACTATTTTTCCATTTCTAAATTTATAAAACGAATTATGGGTAAGTTTGCATTAGATGAAATTGATCATCAAATCTTAGATATTCTCATTGACAATACACGAGTTCCTTTTACTGACATTTCAAAACGACTTTTAATCTCCGCTGGAACGGTTCACGTTCGGGTAAAAAAGATGGAAGATGCAGGAATTATTAGAGGTTCTTCATTAAACTTGGACTACGAAAAATTAGGGTATTCTTTTATCGCTTATGTCGGTATTTTTCTTGAAAAAACAAGTGCCACAGAGGCAGTTATAAATGCTCTACGGGATATACCTTATATCACGGTCGCCCACATTACCACTGGAAAATTTAATATTTTCTGTAAGGTAAGAGCAAGGGATACCAACCACGCAAAAGAGATTATTTTTAAAATTGATGATATAGTTGGGGTATCAAGAACCGAAACCATGATATCGCTTGGAGAAAGTATTAACGATAAAAAACGCTTGATGCATAGCATCTTTAATGAAAT
>RGZR01000084.1 GCA_010031465.1 Flavobacteriia bacterium | reverse complement strand
TGTCCATTTTAAAGAAATTTTCAAATGATTATTTAAAATTTGTATTGGAATAAAAGGGGTTTCTTTTAAAGCTAGTATTTTTGTATAAAATGTAAACCATGGAATACCGAATTGAAAAAGATACAATAGGAGAAGTTAACGTTCCTAAACACGTGTATTGGGGGGCGCAAACCGAACGCTCAAGAACAAATTTTAAAATTGGTGTTCCGGGCTCTATGCCAAAAGAAATTATTGAAGGTTTTGCTTACCTAAAAAAAGCGGCAGCCTATACGAATCAAGAACTGGGTGTTTTAGAAACAAACAAACGCGATCTAATTGCCCAGGTATGTGATGAAATTTTAGCAGGTCAACTCTATGATCAATTTCCATTAGTCATCTGGCAAACAGGCTCTGGAACCCAAAGCAACATGAATGTAAACGAGGTGATTGCTAATAGAGCCCACGTACTTGAAGGAAATGTATTGGGTGAAGGACAAAAAACATTAGCCCCAAATGATGATGTAAATAAATCACAATCATCAAATGACACCTTCCCAACAGCAATGCATATTGCTGCCTACAAAAAGATTGTGGAAACTACCCTTCCCGGGGTGCAAAAACTTCGCGATTCACTGCACAAAAAAGCCAACGCTTTTTCAACTGTGGTGAAAATTGGACGTACACACTTAATGGACGCTACTCCCCTAACCTTAGGTCAAGAATTTTCAGGATATGTCTCTCAACTCGATTACGGTATGAAAGCCCTTAGAGCCACTTTAGCGCATCTTTCTGAAATAGCGCTTGGAGGAACGGCAGTTGGAACAGGAATCAATACCCCCGAAGGGTATTCAGAAAAAGTTGCTGACTACATAAGTACATTTACAGGACATCCCTTTGTTACCGCAAAAAATAAATTTGAAGCGCTTGCTGCACATGATGCAATAGTAGAATCACATGGTGCTTTACGACAATTGGCAGTATCACTAAATAAAATTGCGAATGATATTCGGATGCTTGCTTCCGGACCCCGTTCTGGAATTGGTGAAATCATTATCCCGGCAAACGAACCCGGAAGTTCGATTATGCCCGGAAAAGTTAATCCTACGCAAAGTGAAGCACTGACAATGGTTTGCGCCCAAGTGCTAGGAAACGATGTAGCCATCGCCTTTGGCGGTGCACAAGGACACTATGAACTCAATGTATTTAAACCTATGATGGCTGCAAACATTATTGAATCTGCCCAATTAATTGGTGATGCCTGTGTCAGTTTTTCTGAAAATTGTGTTGAAGGAATTGAACCCAACCATCCGCGTATTCAAACCCTTCTTAACAATTCCCTTATGCTCGTAACCGCGCTAAATACTAAAATAGGATACTATAAGGCAGCCGAAATAGCAAATAAAGCCCATCTCGAAAATACCACCCTTAAAGAAGCGGCAGTAGCTTTAGGCTATGTTACTCCAGATGAATTTGATGCTTGGGTACGCCCTGAAGATATGATTGGGAATGGCTAATTCTCTTTCCTTTATACCCTATTCTTCAGCCTATGCTGAAGCTTTCAAAGCCCTAAATGTAGAATGGCTTTCTCATTATTTTGAAGTAGAACCTTACGATGAAAAAGTGCTCAGCAATCCAAAAGAAGAAATTTTGGAAGCTGGGGGTTTCATTTTTATGGTTGAAAAAAAACAGCAAACCATAGGTACCTTTGCTTTTATCAAAAAGGCAGAGGGCCTTTTTGAATTTAGCAAAATGGCTGTCACACCCCACTTAAGAGGGCAAGGTATAGGAAATCAAATCATGCAATTTGCAATCCAATTTGCTGAACAACACCATTGGAATAAATTGATTTTATATTCGAATACTTCTCTTGAAAATTCCATTTACCTCTACAGAAAATACGGTTTTCAAGAAGTCCCTATAGACCCTGGAATACTTTACGCTAGAGGAAATATTAAAATGGAACTCGATTTAAAAGCCTAAAAGCTAAATTAATCGCGAGTCAATCGACGGTATTGAATCCTTTTTGGAAGGACATCCTGCCCTAATCGTTTCTTTTTATTTTCTAAATAGTCGGAATACGAACCTTCGAAAAAATACACTTGAGAATTGCCTTCAAAGGCCAGTATGTGAGTGCATATACGATCTAAAAACCATCGGTCGTGAGAAATTACTACGGCACAGCCTGCAAAGTTCTCAAGCCCCTCTTCTAAGGCACGAAGTGTATTAACATCTAAATCGTTGGTGGGTTCATCCAACAAGAGTACGTTACCTTCTTCTTTTAAGGTCATTGCTAAATGTAATCGGTTGCGTTCCCCTCCAGATAATGCACTAACCTTTTTGTTTTGTTCACTACCGCTAAAGTTAAAACGGCTCAAAAAAGCGCGAGAGTTGATCTGGCGTCCACCCAACTGAATAAGTTCTTGTTCATTGCTAAAATTTTGCCAGATGGATTTTTCTGGGTTAATATTTGTATGCGACTGATCTACATAAGCTAACTTGACCGTATCGCCTACAGTAAACGCTCCTCCATCTGCGGTTTCTTCACCCATAATCATTTTGAAAACCGTTGATTTTCCTGCCCCATTAGGACCAATAACTCCCACAATGCCTGCTTGAGGTAGGGTAAAGTTTAAATCATCATACAGTAATTTTTCACCATAGGCTTTTGCCACGTGTGATGCCTCAATAACCTGAGTTCCCAAGCGAGGGCCATTGGGGATAAATATTTCTAATTTCTCATCTACCTGCTTCTGATCTTGACTCATTAGCTTGTCGTAATTGGACAAACGTGCTTTTTGCTTTGTTTGTCTCCCTTTAGGGGCCATACGCACCCATTCCAACTCTCGCTCAAGTGTTTTTTGCCGTTTTGAAGCTTGTTTTTGTTCCTGCGATAGGCGTTTTGCTTTTTGATCAAGCCAAGAAGAATAATTGCCTTTCCATGGTATTCCTTCTCCTCGATCCAATTCCAAAATCCATCCCGCTACATTATCTAAAAAATAACGGTCGTGCGTTACTGCAATCACAGTGCCCTGGTATTGTGCCAAATGATGTTCCAGCCAATGCACGGATTCTGCATCTAAATGGTTGGTGGGTTCATCTAATAATAAAACATCTGGTTTTTTTAGAAGCAATCGACACAGGGCTACACGTCTGCGTTCTCCACCAGACAAAACGCTAATTTGTTGATCGCCAGGAGGGGTTCGTAATGCATCCATGGCAATTTCTAATTGCGTATCCAACTCCCATGCATTTGCAGCATCGATTTCATCTTGTAATTTGGCTTGCCGATCCATTAAAGATTGCATTTTATCTGCATCTTCGTACACTTCCGGTAAGGCAAATTGATCGTTTATCGTATTGTATTCCTCTAGAACAGCAACTGTAGAAGCGACCCCTTCTTTTACAATTTCAAGAACTGTTTTGTTTTCATCCATCAGGGGTTCTTGCTCCAAATATCCCACGCTGTAATCTTTAGAAAAAACAATGTCGCCTTGAAAATTTTTATCAATTCCTGCAATAATTTTCAAAAGGCTGGATTTACCGGAACCGTTTAACCCTAAAATTCCAATTTTAGCGCCGTAAAAAAAACTGAGGTGTATATTTTTAATAACGGGTTGATTCGCTCCGGGGTAAGTTTTGGAAACCCCATTCATGGAGAAAATTATCTTTTTATCGTCTGCCATAACTAAATTCTTCCCCTCAAGGCATTAAAAGCCCAAGCAATTGCATAAAATCCAACCCCAGTAATGGAGAATCCTATTGCGTATTCTGGATATTTCAATACGCCAATTAAAATTAACGCGCTGCCTAGTATAGCAATAACTAATGAAGTATATCCAACTATTTTGTTTTTGTTTAAACTCATATCCTAAATGTGGTTGCAACAAATATCGAATAATTATTTAAAATCTAAGCCATAGAAATTACTACTTTCGTAGCTAGACTCGAAAACTATGAGTACGATAAAACTAGAAGGAGAAATAAACAAAGACACCCTCAAAATGGCTTGGGCTGAACTTCAATCTAAAATTCGAAAAATTAAAAATGGGGGAGGCAAAGAAAAACTAAAAAATTTAGAAGAAAAAGGGAAGCTTTCTGCACGTCAGCGTATAGATGTATTGGTAGATGATCCTAAAGAGATTCATGAGATTGGTGTTCTGGCAGCAGAAGGCATGTATGAGGATTATGGGGGTTGTCCCGCTGCAGGCGTAATTGTTGTAATTGCAAAAGTAAGTGGGAAGCGTTGTGTTATTGTAGCTAATGACGCAACGGTGAAAGCAGGAGCATGGTTTCCAATGACAGCCAAAAAGAATCTACGCGCGCAAGAAATTGCCCTAGAAAATCAAATTCCTATTATTTATTTGGTCGATAGTGCAGGTATTTTTCTACCCCTTCAAGACCAATTGTTTGCTGATAAAGAACACTTTGGCCGTATTTTTAGAAATAATGCCAAAATGAGCAGTAAGGGTATTGTCCAAATTGCTGCAATTATGGGAAGTTGTGTAGCGGGTGGAGCTTATTTGCCTATTATGTCCGACGAGGCCATTATTGTTGAAAAAACAGGAAGCATCTTTTTAGCGGGAAGTTACCTCGTTAAAGCCGCTATAGGTGAAGAGATTGATAATGAAACCCTGGGCGGTGCAGATACCCACAGCGGAATTAGTGGAGTTACCGACTATAAAGTAAAAACCGACGAAGAAGCCCTTAAAAAAATCCGAAGTCTGATGCATAAAATTGGGCATACACCAACGGCTGGATTTCAACGAATACCCTCAAAATTACCGGAACAATCAAGCGATACTCTTTATAGCCTTATCCCAAAATCGAGCACGCAACCTTACGATACCTATGAAATCTTAGATGCACTGGTAGATGCCCATTCGCTTGACGAATACAAAAAAGAATACGGACAAACGGTGATTACTGCCTATGCATGTATTGACGGATGGTCTGTAGGAATAGTTGCAAATCAACGAAAAGTAGTAAAAAATAAAAAGGGCGAAATGCAGTTTGGTGGAGTTATTTACGGAGATGCTGCGGATAAGGCAACCCGTTTTATTGCAAATTGCAATCAAAGAAACATTCCCTTGGTTTTTTTACAGGATGTCACAGGCTTTATGGTGGGAAGTAAAGCCGAACATTCTGGAATTATAAAAGATGGAGCAAAAATGGTAAATGCAGTAGCCAACTCTGTAGTACCCAAATTTACAGTGGTTTTGCGCAATTCCTTTGGGGCTGGTAATTATGCTATGTGTGGCAAAGCCTATGACCCAAGGCTAATGTTAGCTTGGCCCACAGCCAAAATGGCTGTAATGGGAGGACAGCAAGCTGCAGATGTACTGTTACAAATTGAAAAGGCTGCTCTAAATAACCAAAAAAGCAAATCGAAAGACGACACCCTTAAAAAAGACATTTTAAAACGCTATGAAGCCAAAACAGATATCCTTTATGCTGCCTCGCAACTTTGGGTAGATGCAGTAATTGATCCTACAGAAACGCGAAGCTGGATTAGTTTGGGTATTGAACTGGCAAATCACGCTCCCAGCACTGAAAAGTTTAATTTGGGAATCCTACAAGTCTAAGCTATATAGGGGTTTTAGTGCTAAAGTTTTGTCTCTTTTCACTTTTCCACTGTGTGTTTCTACAAAAGAGGAAAATACGACTAGTGTTTTTGGGCGTTCATAGGAATTTAACCCCTCAATTGTTTTTATTTTTTTAGCAATCGCTTCCCACGGGCTTTCCGGTTGGTCTTTTAGGGCTAGAATAACTTTTTCTCCCAAAGTAGGATCAGGCATACTACCAATAAAAAAGGAATGCGATAGCACCGCTGCAAGTTTTTGTTCTATCTGCTCAGGATGCAATTTAACCCCCCCAGAATTAATTACATTATCCACTCTTCCAATTAAGCGAAATGTTTTGGTATTGATTATTTCAATTTGATCATTAGTTACCAAATCAACTACGTCCAATAATGGAGCATTAACCACCAAACACCCTCGTTCGTCTTGATGGATTTTGATATGGGGTAAGCATTGAAATGTCCCCAACGGATCACGCATGGTTCGAACAGCAATGTGAGATAACGTTTCTGTCATTCCATAGGTTTCATACCCCTTTACCCCCGATTTAAGAAGTGCCTTTTGCAATGCAATCGAAACAGGTGCACCCCCTACAATCAACGTTTTGATTTGATCTATATGATGTAATGAATGATAAGCCTGCATTGGGGTCATGGCTACAAAATCATACGACTTTTGATTCTTATGAAAGGGATTTCGTGCAGGAGAAACCAAATCAAGAGAAAAACCTAAAATCATAGCGCGAATTAACATCATTTTCCCTGCGATAAAATTTGCAGGTAAACAGTGTAAGGCGGAATCGCCAACAGAAACATTAAAAAAATCACCGGTAGCAATGGCACTATTCACCAAAGCTTGTTTTTTAAATGCCATTCGCTTCGGGCTTGCGGTTGTACCTGAAGTTTCTAAGAAAATAGAGTCGGAAGCATCAAGCCAATCCATCAAAAAATCGCCTAAAAACCGCTCAAATTGATCGCCCTCCTTAATAAAACTATAGGCAACTTCTTTTAAGCCTTCTCGATTGTAATGAAACCCATTTAACCGAAAACGGTTGTGCACTTTAGTGTATTCTGGCAATTGCATATTAAAAACGATTTGTCAATTTGGTTTTCCAGTCTGTCCAGTTGTATTTTTTAGCTGTAATCCACAAAAATATAGGATATAAAAACAGTAGTGTCACTAACAATTCTGCTCCTAAGGAAGGGGTTGATGTATCTATCAAGACCGATTCGGTTTGAAAAGCCGTCCAGTCTGAGGTAACTAAAAGGGCTGTAATTAGGTTATTGGCTGCATGAAACCCTAAAGCCAATTCTATGCCCTGATCCATTAAAGTTAATATCCCTAAAAACAGTCCTGTACCGATGTAATAGACTAATATCCAATAGCCTAATTTTTCTACTTCAGGATTAAACAGATGTAAGCTTCCGAATATTACCGAGGTAAAAAGTAAAGGGAGCCAAGAATTTCGAAATAATCCTCCAAATCCTTGAAGCAAATAACCTCTAAATATATATTCCTCTAAACTGGTTTGGATGGGTATGAGGACAATACCTATTAAAAACAACAAAGCAAAAGGACCTGCTTTAAAATTCCATATAAAGTTTTCGGGTTGGATCATATAATCTAAAGCAATAAATACAGAAGTTGCAGCAGCCCACACAGCAAAAGCAAAGAAAAATCGCTTCCAATCCATTGAAGAACGAGAGGTTGCAATACTTCTTAGGGTACGGTTGTGGAGTTTTGAAACAACCAGCCAAAGGCCTAAAAACCCTACGGCGAAAGGGAGTAACAACAGGGCTAATTGTAGGTTTTTATCTAAAGCTCTAATGCTTTCCATAGGATCAGATGCATCCGTTACCCCACTGTCAATAACGACCATGGTAAGTGGGATTTGCCCAAAAACAATAAAGAGAATTATGACAAATGACCCCAGTATATACAACGAAAAGGGATTTTTATAGGAAAGGGATTGTTCTAAAAACATCTACAATTCTTTTTGCCAAGGTATTGATTTTGAAAGGCCCAAACAACCCTTATCTATATAAAGTGGACCTTGAATATTATCAACATACAATGATCCCGTGCCTAAACCCTGAGGCATATTGACGCCTAAACTATAGGTCCATTGGGCTAGGGCATTTAATGCTAAATTACTTTCCAGGGCACTGGTTACCCACCACCCTATTTGTTGTGATTCAGCACACGCTATCCACTCTTCTGCAGCAGAAAATCCGCCCAACAAACTTGGTTTTAAAATCAAATAGTGTGGTTTTACTGTAGAGAGCATTTCTTGTTTGTCTTTAGCGCTGTAAACACCTATCAATTCTTCGTCTAAGGCTATGGGCAATGGACTTTTTTGGCACAATTCTGCCATGCCTTCCCACTGACCAGGCGCAATGGGTTGTTCAATAGAATGCAATTCAAAAGCACTAAGCTGATTTAATTTATTTAAAGCTTGCTGAAAAGAAAAAGCCCCATTCGCGTCCACTCT
>RGZR01000083.1 GCA_010031465.1 Flavobacteriia bacterium | reverse complement strand
ACTAAAAGATGACGTGGCCTATTTAGCTAGTGATGCACTTGAAGGAAGAAAAACAGGAACACAAGCAGAAATTAAGGCCGCGGAATACATCGCCGCTCGTTTTGATGAAATTGGTTTGAACTCAAAAGGTACAGAAGGCTTTTTACAACCCTTTCGGTTCAAGCCTGCTACAGATCCGCATAGTGAAGCCTCATTTTCAGCTACTGATCAAGAAGGATATATTACCGGTGTAAATGTAATTGGTTTTCACAATAACAATGCAGAAAATACAGTAGTTATAGGCGCCCATTATGATCATTTGGGCTATGGTGGTGAGGGTTCTTTATATCGAGATTCTGTACCTGCTATTCATAATGGTGCTGATGATAATGCAAGTGGCGTAGCTACACTACTCACTATGGCTTCTAATCGTAAAAAATTGGGACGCCAAAACAATTATTTATTTATCGCCTTTTCGGGTGAGGAAATGGGATTGTTAGGATCTAATTATTTTGTAAAAAACACTACCATTACTTCCGCTTCTATAAATTATATGATCAACATGGATATGGTGGGCCGGTTAAAAGAAGACAATGCTCTTGCTGTTTATGGAGTAGGTACTACCCCATTATTTAATCAAACTTTAAATGCAAACAATACCTCTTTTAAATTGGTGTTAAATGAGTCTGGAATCGGACCTTCTGATCACACATCATTTTACTTAAACGACATTCCCGTGCTTCATTTTTTTACTGGGCAACATGAAGATTATCACAAACCGAGTGATGATGCGGAAACATTAAACTATGAAGGGATGTTTTCCCTTTCTGAGTACTTGCTAAAAGTAATCAATGCCTTAGACAGGAATGGAAAATTAGCATTCAGAGCAACGAAAAATGAAAGTGAAGAAACCCCGCGTTTTACCGTTGGTCTAGGGGTAGTTCCTGACTATTTATATGACGGTAAAGGAATGCGAATTGATGGTGTCAGTGAAGGTAAAATTGCCCAAAAAGTTGGACTACAAAAAGGGGATATCGTCATTGGGCTGGGCTCCTCTGAGATTACCACCCTAATGGAGTATATGAAAGCCTTATCCGCCTTTAAAAAAGAGGATCAAACCACGGTGACGATTCAACGTGAAGGTGTTGACCTTACCTTTGAGATTACCTTTTAATTATTTTACACCTAACGAATACCTCAATTTCCTGCAAAAGGAGAACCAAATAGTCCTACTGCCAATTCAGCCCAAAGAAGAAGAAATAAAAATAGTGCTGTAAAAAGTAATATTCTTCGGGTATTTTTATTTGTACTTAATCTAAAAATAAGGGTGATGCCAATGGCTAGTCCAAAAAGCAGAACCCCCATTACGATATAGTCAAATAAGGACCATTGAACCGTATTTGTAAACAGCTGAGCTAAAAAAGGAAGTACGAGTAGGGATTCTAAACCCAAAATCAGTTTCAATGCTTGTTTCATTGGGGTTGAGTTAATTTTACTGTCGGATATAAAAATATAAAATTCTTTAATAAGTGCGTTTCTATAATTCTAATTCGGTCCTTTTAGCTAATTTGGAAGACTTAACGTTATTCCATGAAAAACACACTAATTAAATACGCTATACCTTCCGTCTGCTTCTGTTCATTCCTTTTGATTTTTATCAGTTGCGGACCAAACTACACAATAGAGG
Organism: Flavobacteriia bacterium; assembly: GCA_010031465.1. Classification (GTDB taxonomy): domain Bacteria; phylum Bacteroidota; class Bacteroidia; order Flavobacteriales; family Flavobacteriaceae; genus MS024-2A. The sequence goes on along the minus strand of RGZR01000083.1, from coordinate 6,405 downwards.
ATAAAGAAACATTTCGTCTTATTCATCATACCGATGGACCCACTTTAGGCTACCATAAAGAATCAGGAGTTACCCATATTATAAAAGAGGGAAAAGCATTTAAGGATTCTAACAAAAACAATCAGATTGAACCTTATGAAAATTGGGAATTACCCATAGAGGAAAGAGTTAAAGATTTAGCCCAACGATTATCCGTTGAGGAAATTGCTGGATTAATGTTGTACAGTTCTCATCAGTCCATTCCCGGGAGTTCAAGAGGATTTACCTCGTCTACTTATGATGGAAAACCCTATCGAGAAAGTGGAAAAGTCCCAAGTGCCCTATCTGATCAACAAATGAAATTTTTTAAGGAGGATTATCTTCGTCATGTGCTGATTACACAAGTTGAAAGCCCTGCCGTCTCAGCCCAGTGGAATAATAACGCACAAGCCTATGTAGAATCATTGGGTTATGGTATTCCCGTAAATATCAGTTCGGATCCTCGTAACCGTTCCATTGCAGAAACAGAATACAATGCAGGAGCTGGAGGACAAATTTCAATGTGGCCCACCACACTGGGTATTGCAGCCACTTTTAATGCCGATCTAATGTATCAATTTGGGGAAATAGCTTCTCAAGAATACCGCGCTTTGGGAATTGCCACTGCACTATCCCCTCAAATAGACTTAGCAACAGAGCCCAGATGGAGTCGGTTTACGGGAACAATGGGAGAAGATCCGAAACTTGCCACAGACCTTGCAAGAGCCTATGTTGATGGATTTCAATCAACTCACCAAAAAGGATGGGGTAACCATAGTGTAAATGCTATGGTAAAACATTGGCCTGGAGGTGGCCCTGAAGAAGGGGGGAGAGATGGCCATTATGGATATGGAGCTTACGCTGTTTATCCGGGAAATAACCTTTCTGACCATCTGATGCCCTTTGTTGAAGGTGCTTTTAAATTGAAAGGGGAAACCAAAATGGCTTCTGCAATTATGCCTTATTACACCATTTCAAAGGGTTTAGGTAACGAGGCCGTTGGAAATGGATATAATTTTTACGTACTCACCTCATTGCTTAGAGAAAAATACAAGTACGAAGGTGTGATTTGCACAGACTGGGGAATTACTCGGGATGTATCGGCAATTGACAGGTTTGAAGGAAAACCTTGGGGTGTTGAATTATTATCAGAAGCACAAAGACATTATAAAGCCCTTGTTGCCGGAGTAGATCAGTTTGGAGGAAACAACAATCTAGGCCCTGTGCTTGAAGCCTATCAAATGGGCGTCAATGAAATTGGAGAAGCCTCAATGCGCGAACGATTTGAAGCTTCAGCAATACGATTGCTGCTAAATATTTTCCAAACGGGTCTCTTTGAAAATCCATATTTGGACATCCCTGAAACGACTAAAACCGTTGGAAATTCCACATTTATGACGGCTGGATATGAAGCCCAATTACGTTCCGTAGTGCTTTTAAAAAATAAAAATAATACGCTCCCTCTGGAAGCCAAAAAAAAGGTTTATATCCCAAAACGGTATATTGCACCGAGTGTAAGTTGGTTTGGAAATGTGACTCCAGAAAGAGAGGAAGATCCCTTTAATCTTGACATTGTAAGCAACTATTATACTGTCGTTACTGATCCGCAAGAAGCTGATTTTGCCCTTGTCGGTATTGAAAGTCCAAACGGTGGAGTAGGTTATGATGCAGAGGATGTTAACCAAGGGGGAAATGGGTATGTACCTATAAGTTTACAATACAAACCCTACACGGCATCTTCCGCCCGAAAAACAAGTTTAGCTGGGGGAAGCCCATTAGAAAACTTTAGGGATCGTTCTTATTATGGAAAGACTGTTAAAACAAAAAATGAAACCGACCTAGAATTGATTTCAACAACACATCAAAAAATGGGTGATAAACCTGTTATTGTTATTATGCGCCTGTCCAACCCTGCTGTACCCGCTGAATTTGAAAAGATTACTTCAGCACTACTTGTGCATATGGGGGTTCAAGATCAAGCGCTTATGGAAATCCTGTCGGGGAACTTTGAACCTTCCGGATTACTTCCGTTTCAAATGCCAAAAGACATGATTACCGTAGAACAACAATATGAGGATGTTCCCAGAGATATGATTCCCTACGAGGATTCCGAAGGAAATAGTTATGACTTTGCATTTGGTTTAAACTGGAAGGGAGTTATTAAGGACGAACGTGTAAAAAAATACCAGTAAAAAGATGATGAAAAATCGTTTTCTAGTTGTTATAACATTTCTTTTTTTAGGACTTTTGGGAGCATGTCGTAACAATTTTAATGATCTTCCCAAAGAGTGGAGTGTTTATGGAGGCTCAAAAAAAAATACCCGTTTTGCGCCCTTACATCAACTCACAAAAGAAAACGTAAAGCACCTTTCAAAGGTTTGGGAATACCAAAGTGGCGATGCCGATAGAAACACGCAAATTCAAACCAATCCCATACTGATCAACGGAACGTTATACGGTGTGTCACCAAAACTAAAATTAATTGCACTAGAACCCACAACGGGTAACTCGAAATGGGTATTTGATCCTTTTCAGTTAGGGATTAAAAAAGATAAAGAAGGGGGCTTTTTTTCAATGAATGTTTGCCGAGGAGTCACCTATTTTGACGACGGTAAGAATGGTCGAATTTTCTACGGTGCCGGATCTTATCTTTACGCTGTTGATGCACAAACAGGAAAGTTACTTAAAGATTTTGGGCAAGAAGGTAAAATAGATTTACATGAAAATTTAGGCCGCCCTGCAGACGATTTGTATGTTGCCTTAACCACCCCCGGTATCATTTATAAAAACCTAATCATAATCGGTACACGCGTTGATGAAGGTGGACGCGCTGCCCCAGGTCATATTCGCGCATTTAATGCCATTACAGGAAAAATAGAATGGGTTTTTCATACGATACCTCAACCCGGTGAAGCAGGGTATTCCTCATGGGAAGATCCAAATGCATGGCAGTATATTGGAGGTGCTAACGCATGGGCTGGCTTTAGTCTTGATGAAGAACGTGGCCTTTTGTTTGCTCCCCTGGGCTCAGCCTCCTATGACTTTTATGGTGGCAACCGAAAAGGAGACAATCTTTATGCCAATAGTTTAGTTGCACTTGACGCTTCAACTGGAAAACGTGTTTGGCATTATCAGACGGTACATCACGATGTTTGGGATCGTGATTTACCCACTGCTCCTGTATTGGCTGATTTAAACCAAAATGGAAAGCGAATCCCAGCTGTAATTCAACCCACAAAGTCAGGTTTTATATTTGTTTTTCATCGAGAAACGGGAGTCCCTCTTTTTAAAATTGAAGAAAAAGATGTTCCCCAAAATAGTCAGCTAATTGGTGAACAACTTTCCAAAACACAGCCTATTCCCGTATTTCCCAAACCGTTTGTCCGTCAGCGTTTTGACTCCACTCAAATCAATCCCCTACTTCCCAAAAGTTCCCAAGACAGTATTCAAAATGTATTGGCATCTATTGATCATTATTCAATGTTTGCCCCCCCTTCAACTAAGGGCACCTTAATTTTTCCTGGGTATGATGGTGGAGCAGAATGGGGTGGACCCGCATTTAATCCTTACAATGATGTACTCTTTATAAATGCAAACGAAATGCCCTGGATTTTGACAATGGTTCCAAATGCACCTACTTCCTTTGAAAAGGAAACCCTTGGGCAGGCGGGCCAACGATTATACTCAACCCACTGCATGGTGTGCCACGGAAAAAATAAGGAGGGAAGTGCTCACTCTCCCTCATTGCTTACGCTCAATAAAAACATAACGAATGACAGTTTATTCAGCCTCCTTGCCTCAGGGCGAAGAATGATGCCGGCTTTTAATTATTTGACAACAAATGAAAAAGAAGCCTTATCATCTTATCTTTTATCGCTTCAAAATCAAAATATGCCCTTTAAAGGAAATGAGCCAAGTACACCCTCACCTCTTGATTTACCCTATGTGTCTACAGGTTATAATAAGTTTAAAAGCCCTGAGGGTTACCCCGCTATTGCACCGCCGTGGGGAACATTAAATGCGATAGATATGAATACGGGGGAATTGAAATGGAAAGTGCCTCTAGGGGAAATAGACGCTTTTTCTGAACAAGGAATTATCACTGGAAGTGAAAATTACGGAGGCCCATTGGTAACTCCCACGGGTATTTTATTCATTGCAGCTACACCTGACGGTAAAATTCGTGCATTTGATCAAGAAAATGGAGCACTGCTGTGGGAAGATCAACTTCCCTTTCCAGGTTATGCCACCCCTATTCTATACGAAATCGAAGGAAAACCTTTTCTCGTCATTGCTTGTGGTGGGGGTAAATTGGGCTCTCCTTCAGGAGATCGTTATGTGGCGTATTCGTTGCCTTAACCAAGATTACTTATAGTCTTCAGGATTTAAATTAAAAAAGCGAATCGCATTATTGAAAAAGATATCCCTTTTTTGTTCATAAGATAAGTAATTCGCATTTTGAATCACTCCTACAGAAGTTTCAAATAAGTCAGGCCAAATCATAAGATCTGTTCCGTATAAGATACGTTTGGCAAATCCTGCTTCTACCAATCGTTTTAAGTACCGGTGAATTTCACTTAAAGGATAGCTCCAAATAAATCCTGCTAAATCAACATACACATAAGCATGGGCACCCATTAATGCAATCATTTCATCAATCATAGGATAGCCTGCGTGCATCACCCATATTTTTAGTTTTGGATGACGGGCCAAAAGATCTTCTAATAAAAAGGGGCGCCCTAAGGAAGCGCGGTATTTTGGTGAAGTGATATTTGACATTCCATTTCCTCCTGTACCCATGTGAATGGCAACTGGAATTCCTAGTTCTTCAGCAACTCCAAAATACGCATCTAAACTCATGTCACTAGGAGACATGCCTTGGTATTGGGGAGCAACTTCACCCATTACCTTATAAAAACCAGACGAAAGCGAATCCTTAAAAGCTTCAACAGTCATTTGGTTTGGATTACTTATCCCCAATGAGGGAATTATTCGATCAGGGGCAGCAGCATACCAGTTGTGAATTACACCTGCATCTCCACTTACTACCATGTAAACGTTTAGGCGGTTAATTTTTTCGATGATTTGATCTTGAAAATCTTGGGTTGAACTTGCGGGTTGTAACGGATCTACACAATCTACATTTATAAAACTTGGTGCTGGCAGATTTGGATCGCCCCCGGGCATATTGCTTAAAAACCAAGGACACATTTCACGTGCAAAATTGGAATTTATTTGCGATGCATGGACGTGGACATCGATTATAGGTTCTCGGTTCTGAGCAAATGTACTTATTGAAAGTAATATTGTAAAAAGCAGGGCGAAAAGTGGAAAATGCAATTGAATCGTTTTCATTATATAGTGAGGTTAATTAATAGTAAATCGTATTCTTTGATATCGTGTTAAAGGAGGGGTGCCTGAATCCTTACCCTCAATGATAAGGTGAAGTACTTCTCCTGATTTAGCGTCTGGTGAAATAGTGAGTTCAACTGCTTCATTTGAAAGCACTATTTGGGAAGCTTTGGAAGTACTCATTTCCTCATAAACCCAGGCTTTATGCTGGATGGAATCCCCATCCGGATCAGAGGAATTAAATTCAATTCGCTTTTGATCACCCGCGTTGATTTGTAGCTGTGTTTTTTGTTTTATTCCTATTTCGGGCGGATGATTTGCTTCTGCATAAGACTTTACACACCAATCGGCTCGAGCTGCAAAATCATTTTGAATAACCTCCGTCCACCGTGTTTGCGGAAAAAAAGAATCCAATTTGCCTGTGAATGTGTTAATGTCTGCTGCTTTCTCTCCATCTTCAAATCGAGAAGGTGTCGTTTTGGAGGCCACAAATCTTCCGCCCCATCCTCCAAATGAGGGGTGATTATAATTGGCTAACCCTACATCTACTAAATGCAAAAATGCAGGAGTATCGCCTTCAGAAATAAAAGCATATTGATCAAAAGATCCCCATTGCGCATCTTTTATTTTAGATAGATCGCCATGGATATGCTCCTCATCACCTTTTTGTTTTTTACCATCTCCATAGGAATAATAATGATCAAGAAGAGGCCCATGATTTTGAATACTATTTTTCATGAATTCCCCTTCCAAATAGGGTTGCAATGCTTTTGGAACTATTCTTTGCCACGAGTAGGCAAATCCAGCAAATTGAAAGCTATTGTAGAATACACGAATATCAGGCCATTGTATTCCGATGTACTTTTTATAGGTAGCGTCTTGATCCATGATGGTGTAGATAATGGCTTTTTTGGATACCCTTTGATAAACAGTTTCCCATTGGTCAGTGTTTTTGTACTCCTCTTCAATTGATTTTAATGCACGGGCAATAGTGTTTGTTCCACCCCATGCTTGTAAAAATAGATCGTTTGTATC
>RGZR01000082.1 GCA_010031465.1 Flavobacteriia bacterium | reverse complement strand
AATGAAAATAACAGGGTCAATTACAACTCCATTTCCGATAACATTAATTGCACTGGGATGAAAAATACCAGAGGGGATGGTGTGTAAAACGTGTTTATTGCCTTCAAACTCAAGGGTATGTCCAGCATTTGGCCCCCCTTGAAATCGAGCAATTATATCATAAGAAGACGTTAATACATCTACAATTTTTCCCTTTCCTTCGTCGCCCCATTGGAGCCCTAGTAGAAGATCTACCGCCATGCCTTATTTTGTGTTTTTTTTGGTGCCGTAAAAATAAAGAGAATGATGGTGGATATCAACATCAAAAACCTCTTCAATTGTTTTTTTTATTTGTTGAATTCTGGGGTCACAAAATTCTTTAACTTCTCCACTATCGGTAAGTATAATATGATCGTGTTGACGATCAAAATAAGATTTTTCATATTGGGCTTGATTTTTGCCAAATTGATGTTTTCTAACCAAACCACATTCAAGAAGTAATTCTATAGTATTGTAAAGGGTTGCTCTGCTCACCCGATAGTTTTTATTTTTCATTTTAATGTAGAGAGACTCAATATCAAAATGTTCTTTATTTTCGTAGATTTCAAATAGAATAGCGAAGCGTTCTGGTGTTTTTCGATGCCCGTGTTGATCGAGAAACTTAATGAAGGCTTCTTTTACTATCTCTTGATTTGATTTATATGCTACCATAAGTTGCCAAAGATAGTTATATTGGCTTATTCCCTAACAATTTTATCTATACCATTCACTTTTGAAAGATTCTGAACTAGCTTATCCAATATTCCTTTATTGGGTACACTCACATGAATTATTCCAGTAAAAAATTGATCTTTATCAAATTTTTCTGAAATAGCGTGATTATTAGCTAAGGCATTAGGTTCAGTATTTTTTGAGCGTCGTTTAAAAAAGTTTAAAATGGTATTGTGATAATTACTTGAAAACTCTCTAAGTTGACGGTTATCAAGGGTGCCTATTCCTACACGGTAAAACAAATCTTGACTTGAGTCAAATTTGTAAAATTTCAACATCTGTTGAATGGTTTTATCGTTTAAAGTGATTTTTAATTGCTTTAGTTTTCGGCGTAAAATTTCTTTCCCCTCATCTGCACGTTCTTTTTTCTCATCATTTAATGCTGATTTAATGGAAGAGCGAGCGCGAGAAGTGATGACAAAATCTAGCCAGTTTTTGGAGGGCTTAATAATTTCAGAGGTAATCACCTCAACTTGGTCTCCACTTTTGAGAACCTTACTCAAAGGGACCAGACGGTCATTTACTCGAACCCCTCGAGTTTTATTGCCTATTTCTGTATGGATAGAAAAGGCAAAGTCAAGCGCTGTGGACCCCTGCGGAAGCGATTTTAAATCGCCTTTGGGTGTAAATACAAAAATTTCTTCTGCGTACAGGTTGAGTTTGAAATCCTCTACAAAATCAACGGCATTTCCTGTGTTATTTTCTAAAACCTCTTGCAATCGATTAAGCCAATTTTCAATTCCAATGTCTTTATGATCTCCCTGTTTGTATTTGTAATGTGCAGCATAACCTTTTTCGGCTATTTCATCCATTCGATCGGAACGAATTTGAACCTCAACCCACTTGTTTTCAGGACCCATAACTGTAATGTGTAAGGCCTCATATCCATTGGATTTTGGAGCAGAAATCCAATCTCGAAGGCGGATAGGGTTTGGAGTAAAATGATCAGTGATGATAGAATAAATTTTCCAGGCAAGGAATTTTTCTTTTGCCCTTGTACTTTTATAAATGTTTTCTCAAAGATGGATTGGTATCGGAGGGGTTCAGTATATTTTAAACTTAAATCTTCTAGTTCTGTTTTTACATTATACAGCCCAATCCTATGGGCAAGTGGTGAATAAATGTAAAGGGTCTCAGAGGCAATTTTGACTTGTTTGTATTCGGGCATGGCATCCATGGTTTGCATGTTGTGCAAACGGTCAGCAATTTTGATAATAATCACTCGCACATCGTCATTAAGCGTAAGAAGCATTTTTCTAAAGTTCTCCGCTTGTAAAGAAATATTTTTGTCTTTTTTTAAATGCGAGATTTTAGTAAGTCCATGAACAATTTTCGCCACCGTTTTCCCTAGAGTCCGTTCAATATCTTCTAATGAAAATTTAGTATCCTCAACAACATCATGTAATAAGGCGGCACAAATTGAAGTGGCATCGAGTCCGATTTCTTGAGCTACGATTTTAGCTACACTAATAGGATGAAAAATATAGGCTTCGCCCGATTTTCTTCGCTGGTCACTATGCGCCTCCACAGCCATTTCAAAGGCCAAGCGGATTTGTTTTTTATCCTTATCGCTTAGCGTTTGATAGCTTCTTCGCAGTAGTTCTTTATACTGCTTTGCAATTTCCTTATTTTCTAATTCTTGATCAATCATCCTACAGTGAAAGGTAGTAAAGAATCACCTCTTAATCAAGTCGATTATTCTTCCTTTGAACCTCATACATTAAAATACCTGCAGAAACTGAAAGATTTAATGAATCTACTCGTTCACTCATAGGGATCATAACGTATTGGTGACTGGCCTCATTCCAGGCGGAAGTAAGCCCGGTACTTTCTGTTCCCATTACTATGGCACATGGAGGAGTGAATGACAAATGGTCGTAGCGAGCAGCTTCGGGATGCAATACAGCGGTATGTATTGCAAAACTATGGTGTTGCAAAAAAGAGATAACGTCTTGGCTTGAGGCGAGCGCAGTAGGCATCATAAAAACAGTTCCTAAACTTGATCGAATACTGTTGGGGTTATAAAAATCTGTTTTGGGATTCGCAATGAGAACAGCATCTATATTTGCCGCAGTAGCAGTTCGGTATAATGCACCAATATTGCCTGGTTTTTCTGGCGCCTCAATCACTAAAACGATGGCGTTTTCGGCAAGTGACAGTTCCTCTAATGTATGGGATTTACTGTTTCCTACAGCTATTATTTTTTCTGAGCCGGATCGAACAGTAATTTGTTCAAAGGTGGATTTTTGCACCTTGAAAATTGAATTTTCAGAGGGGTGAATATCCAAGGAGTCCAAAATCTTTTCACTTCCTTCCTCAACAAAAAAGAAATCTAATGAATACCCTCCTTTTAGGGCTTTTTTAATTTCGCGAAGGCCTTCAACAACAAATTTGGATTCCCGTTTTCTAACTCTAGATTTTTCAATTAGGGCACGTAATTGTTTAATTTCATGGTTTTTGGAACTACTAATAAATTTCATTTATGAAAGGTATTTAATTTTTAAAGTCTTAATTAAAAGAAGGCAATTAATTTGTCTCTAAAGCTTCTTCTAGATATGCTATTACTAAGGCTACCATTGCATTGTAACTTTGAATACCCTCAATTTGACCGTTGGCTTTAAGATATCGATCATAACCCTTCTTAAAATAAGGTTCAAAAGGATTTTCATACATTTTCCAAAAAGCGGATTGTTCCCTAAAGTTGTTTATAATCCCTGGGCGGACACTACTTAAAATTTCTTTTGCTTTTTCAGGGCGAGATTTAAAAAGTTCGCCATAACAATACCTTAGGGCAAAGGTATATCCGGCATATTGAATAAAAGGATCGGAGTGCTTAATGGCGTTGTAAAAGGCAATAAAATTAGCCTCATTTTCAGCTGCAATACCTGTTTGATGAGCCATTTCATGAACAACAGTAGTGATGTAACTCAGTTTAGGTATTTTAGAGTTGACCTGTGCCTCAAGGGTAAACGGGTTCAAGTAACCTGCATAACCCATATAGCTGAGGGGAATACTCCAAATTGAATTATTTGAATAGGGCTGAATCCCTGAAGGGGTACCTAAAGGAACGAACGTATCGTTAAGTAATCGCATAAGCGTCTTTTTGTCATAAGGGATTTGAACGCCTAAAGTATCTTCGTTTACTAGTTGAGCATGCAGGATGTTTGCTGTTTCAATTACATGCTCTAGGGTAATGATTAACTGTTGTTCAGTATACTTTTTTTCGTAGTTGAGCTTTTGTGCTAGCGGAACTCGATAATAATGTAACCCCCAATTCAAATAAAACAAAAAGTGAACTAAGGAAATTAGAGCTATAAAACGAACGACCCCTTTTTTAAAATCCCCCTTTGGTTTGCGAATAAATGAGGCTAACTGTGCTATAATTAAAGCTAGTATCAAAAAATAGAACAGATCGCCAAGGGAAAAAGGGAGTAGTTTGAAAAAGAACCGATGCAGGTCAAACAAACAGGGATAGAGTAGGGTGCTGTAATATTGTTCGATCTCAATAGGATATTTTTTAAGTCCTTGCAACCCCAGAATTTGAAGAGGCAAGGAAAGGATGATATACCATTGTAATCGATTCATAAAAAAAAAGCCCTGCGGTACAGGGCTTTGAGTGAATTGTTATTCTTCTACGGCTACGATTTCCACTTCAAAAATCAAATCAGATTGTGGAGGTATGCCTTGTACCCCTTCGGCTCCATAAGCCAAAGTATAAGGTAAGAAGAGTGTGGCTTGATCTCCTTCTTTTAAAAGTCTCAATCCTTCTTTAAACCCTTCAATCATTCCATCATCAGGTCCAACTCGAGCAGGAAGGGGTAGGTATTGTCCTGCACTTTTACGTTGCGGATTTACCACATCATTGGCCTCAGCGATTTCCAATTTGCTTGTTTCTAGCAAGGTGCCATCAACAAAATAAACTGCATAATGTACTTGACAGCTATTGGTTTTACTTACTGCAGTTCCTTCACCGGTGCTAGTAATAAGGTATTGTAATCCAGAAGGTGTAGTAATGGACGCCTTTTTTTGAGAGTCAAATCGGCTCACATTTCTGTCGCGAATCTCTTGTTTTTTTGCTTCGCGTTCTTTTTGTATTTCATCACGTTGTGCGAAATGGTTTTCAAAGATCTCAGGGGCATTAAATTTTCGGGCTTCAGCACCGTTTCGAATAATTACCACTTCTTCAATTCGATCATTTTGTTGGATACTGTCAACTACATTTTGACCTGTCACCACTCGACCAAAAACACTGTGCACACCGTCAAGCCAAGGCGTTTCTTTATGGGTAATGAAGAATTGACTTCCATTGGTTCCTGCCCCAGCATTAGCCATAGATAATACCCCTGGGCCATCATGAGTTAAATCACTGAACTCATCATCAAATTGGTATCCTGGACCTCCAGATCCAGTACCTGTGGGGTCTCCTCCTTGAATCATGAAATCAGGAATTACACGATGAAAAGTGATTCCGTTGTAATATTTTTTTCCTTTAAATTCATCGCTCACCTTTGGATTATTCCCTTCGCTAAGCGACACAAAGTTTGCCACCGTCACCGGAGCTTTATCGTGGGCTAATTTTAATACAATTGACCCTTTGTTGGTTTTAATATCTGCATATAACCCATCTTCTAAATCAGGGTAACTGGTTTTACACCCAATACTAATTAAGAAAATGAAGAGAGAATAAATTATGTGTTTCATGAATAATGAATTTAGTTAAGTATTACGAAATAGGAAGCCGCCAAATCGTAAACCGAAGGGGCTGATTAATTTTAATTTTATCGCCATCACCTTGATAGCCATAGCAAAGGTAGGAAGGAAAAAGAAATACCACAATATCCCCCTCACGCATTAATCGCAACCCTTCGCGAAGTGCAGGTAAAAAATCTTCCTCATCTATAGCATACTCGGTAACGCCCAGCGTTGATCGACTGTAGAGTACCTTCTGGTCTAGCGTTTCGATTTGGTATTCAAACTTTACTTTTTCTCCCTTTACCGGTAAAGGCGACTCAGAATTTTCCACATGTTGATAGGCGTATAAAAATCCTGTAGCGGTAAGTTGAAATGAAAATGCACTGTCCTGTTCTGCCGCCATTTTTAAGAGGCTTTCTTCTCTAGCTAATAACGCTTTATTGCGTTGTGCCGAGTTATTGAGAAAAGAAGTTTTTGATTTGTTGATTGGTTTTCGGGGTTGTGCATCAGTACAAAACTGAAACAGCAATGACAACAGTAAGATAAGAAACAATGGTTTCATTGGGTTATTGTTGAAATTCTTTTTTAACGGCCGTTATAAATCTTTCTACTGTTTTAGCAAGAGAATCTAAAGACATACCTCCAGCGGCATTGTGGTGTCCTCCACCTTCAAAATAGTTTCGTGCAAAGGCATTTACAGAAAAATCACCTTGAGATCGGAATGACATTTTGATTTTCTCTTGATCATCATTCTCTATCATTATACAAGAAAAAATAACCCCCTCTATACTCAAGCCGTAATTTACAAATCCTTCGGTATCGCCCTTTTTATAATCACAAGATTGTAATTCATCACGGGTTAATGTCATGAAGGCAACGGGTAACCCTTCTATTTTTTTAAGATTGGATAAGGTCAGCCCTAATAATTTAATCCGGTTAAAGGATGAGCTATCGTATATTCTTTCATGAATAGTACTCCCTTGAGCTCCTAATTCTAATAAATGGGCGATCACCTTATGAGTTGTTGGGGTTGTTGAGGGGTAGCGAAAGGAGCCTGTATCGGTCATTATTCCGGTGTACAAACACGTGGCAATGGCTTTGGAAAACGCTTGAGGATCTAATGCATTTATGAGGTGGTAAACCATTTCACAGGTGGAACTCATAGCCGGATCTGAATATTGAAGTGCTGCATAAGAATCCGGTTGTTCATGATGATCGATCATGATTTTTTCTGCTTTTGCTTTTTGAACAACCCTTTCCATTTCTTCAACACGAGAGAGCGCATTAAAGTCTAATGTAAAAATGAGATCAGCGTCATTAATTTTCTGATCACAAAGCAGGGTCTTTGTATTGTATTTTACAATTTTCTCTTCTCCTGGAAGCCATTTTAAAAAATTAGGATAATCATTTGGAGAAAGAACAACAACCTCATGTGCCTTTGTTTCTAAAAAATGCAACAGGGCTAAAGTGCTCCCCAAGGCATCCCCGTCTGGGTTCTTATGAGGTAGGATGACAATTTTTTTCGGGTCTGAGAGCCGTTTTTGTAGTGCGGTAACAAAGGTTTTATCCATAGCGATGTAAAGATACTATATTCATAGCAGTTGGTACAAGTAGAAAGTGGAGTTGATTAAGGGTAAAAATTAAATGGGAAGCTTTACAATACATTTCTTAGATTTGCCTTAAAAATTAAAATGGGAAATCTAACCTTAATGATGATTAAACCTGATGCTGTTGAAAAGGGATATATTGGAGCAATTCTTGAAAAAGTAGTTTCAGCAGGTTTTGGAATTAAAGCGCTTAAACTAACTCAATTAACTCAACACGATGCTGAGCAGTTTTACGCTGTTCATAAAGAACGCCCCTTTTTTGGTGAATTGGTTTCTTTTATGACACGAGGACCTATTGTTGCTGCCGTACTTGAAAAAGAGAATGCTGTTCACGCTTTTCGCACACTTATTGGGGCTACAAATCCTGCGGAAGCAGCAGAGGGAACACTTCGTAAATTATTTGCAACCTCTATGGGCGAAAATGCGGTTCATGGTTCAGACACTGATGAAAATGCGGCGCTTGAAGCTGCTTTTCATTTTTCGAAGCGAGAACAATTCTAAATCAAAGTGATTTTTTTAACGTATTCCTTCCCTAGGTAAGTATTTATTCGGGCGGTAATGTCGGGCAATTTAAATCCTAATTCCATTTTAAGGGGTGCGGATGTAAGACTTACATACAGAATATTATAAGAATACCGCGTTTCCGAAGTATACTTCATCACATTTGAGCCCATTACGTTACCCCAAGCTTCACAAACACGTACTTTTTCAACCCCTTTTTGTAAGGGTTTCTGTGAAACAAATTCTTTAAGAACGTCTTTTATAGGTTGCGGATCGTCCTGATTGGCATTGGGTTTCGTCACCATAAGCTGGTTTAAGGTCTTTTATAATAAAACTGTCGTTGATCATGTTCTAAAACAAGAGAAATGCTGTCTAAATGCACAATTGTTTTTGACCACTGGTCCCAACGGGAGTAAAATCTAAGATAGGTAATATTATTTTCTTCCACTAAAGTAAAAGAAGTCTGATCTAAAGAGGTTTCAAATTTTCCATCAATTAGTGGTGATGCTTTTTTATAAATCCCTTCTTTCCCTTCTATAAAATAATAGTCATACAATAAATTTGAGGATTGAGGTTTAAACTGTTCTCCCTTTTGCATGATGTAATCAATTTCCCAATACCCATTAAGGACCTCCGGATTAATTATGGATTTTGAACAACCCAAGAATAAGAGAATGCTTAGGATTACCCCAAAAGAATTATAATTTGAAAATTT
>RGZR01000081.1 GCA_010031465.1 Flavobacteriia bacterium | reverse complement strand
GTGTGGGTAAAGGATTGATTTGTGCTGCCCCCACCGCAGTGGCCGTACTTCCGTCTATACCACTCGTTCCTCGATTACTAAAAAATTGAATTCCTTTGGGCCAATCCAAAAGCTGAGTATACCGTATTGAAGAACTGTTTGCTACCTGGAGATGATACGAAGAAGGAAGGACAGCTGCCAGTGTTTTGAAAACATAAAAATCAGAAAATGGTAGGGTATTAATATACTCTTGTCCTTTCTGCTTAAAAGCGTTGTACACCTTCAATACTGATGGTTGAAAGGTGCTATTCGACTGACTACTAAAGTTTGTGTATAAACTTTTAAAAAATGCATTTGCTGTACACTTAAAATGTTGATTTAAGCAATAATACGTGTTATATGCTTTTTTGGGATCGACATGCCAATGGTGTTCAGGTTGATTTTTTCGAAGAAAGGCTTTGATTTTTTTGGAAACTACCATTCCGCCGAAGGTGAGTAAAATAGAGGGGGTAATGTCGTGTGAATCATCCATTATTTGCTCTAAGGGAGCCATTAAGGTGTCTATTGAAGCAATACCCTTTTTTAAAAAAACATTCGATGTGGTTTCAGAAAAAACAACTACCGAAGGATCATTACACAATTGCGTTATCCATTCTTCATCCAATTGATTTGGTGCCATTTGCCCTATAATTACCCATTTATTTGGTGTACTGTGCCAAAGGGTTTTACACGTTGCCATTTCACTTTCTGAAACAGCTTCTTTTTTCTTTGGGATAGGATATTTCTTTACTGAAAGTGCATTTTTAGTCATTTCATACAAGGGCTCTTCCAAAGGGATGTTCAAATGAACAGGACCCTGTTGTTTTATTGCTGCTGAAAGTACTCGTGCAATTTCCTTTTCATTTTGCTGTTGGTGCTTTAGTTGAATCGCTTCAATCGTTTTTTGATCTGTCGCTTTAGCTACAAGTGTCTGAAGGGGATTAGCAATTAAAGTTGAAGTAGCATGAATTACGTCAGGAAGTAACGATGCTTCCGCTTCTACATGTGGGGAGAAAACGTTTTTTTGACGGATGGTTTGCCCTTCGCCAATATCAATGCTGTGGGGCATTCTATCGGCAGACAAAATCACCAAAGGAATATCACTGTAAAAAGCTTCTGCTATAGCGGGGTAAAAATTAAGTAGTGCAGATCCCGAAGTACACACTAATGCAACGGGCTGCATTAATTGTTGGCCCATTCCCAATGCAAAAAATGCGGCTGCACGCTCATCTACAATGCTGTAAGTGATGAAATTTGGATGTGAAACAAATCCATTCGTTAAAGGTGCATTTCTTGAACCTGGACAAATAACAACACGCTGGATGCTAAAAGAGTCACATAAGCGAACCACCGTTTGTGCTAGGGGAATAGAGGGGTATTTTTGCATATAATTCTTCACCACCGGCCACAAAAGTACAAAACAAGCTGGTTTTTTATTATTTTAAAAGGGGTTTAACCCTATTTTTATACCTTTATACTACCCAAATCCTTGAATTTAAACCCTGCCCACATTGAAACCCCAATTTAAATTTTTTTTAGTGTTTAGCAGGTACCCCTCTTACTAAAAATTGGAATGTTCTTCTGCCCAATTTTAACCTGAAACTGTTTTTAATTTACGTTGGGTTTCTTCCCATTCGTTTTGAGGATCACTGTCTTTGGTAATCCCCGCTCCAACATACAATAATACTTTTTCTGAAAACCATTGAGCACAACGTAAATTGACAAATAGTTGAGTGGAGTCATTTGTTATTGGTCCAAAAAATCCTGTATAAAACGAACGATCTAATCCTTCCTTTTTCCCTATAAAGGTCATGGCTTCTTTTTTGGGAATTCCGCCTACAGCGGGTGTGGGATGTAGACTTTTTACAATTTCACTTAAGGGACTTTGGTTTTTAGGAAACGTAAAGTTTGTACACAAGTGAACCAAGTGACCTGCTTGCCTAGAATGCGTTTCGCCTTTTTCAATTTCACTTTGAGCATAATGCTGAAGCAAGTCTTTTTCAATTTGATGCACTACTAATTCTTGCTCAATTTGTTCCTTTTCAGTCCATTTAGGAGGGGACGTTTGAACAAGTTGGGTAGCGGCAAGTGCCATAGTGGTATACTTTTCAGCATTGGAAGAAATCAATTGTTCAGGACTTGCCCCTAGCCAAACCCCTACTTTTGGATGAACAAAAAGATACACCATTGCCCTTGGGTAATTTTGTTCTAAAGACAAAAAGAGTTCTTCAAGAGGCTTAAGGGGTATTCCCGCAACAGAGCGGGTTAAGACCACTTTTTGAAATTTCCCTAAAGCAATTTCTTTTTTTGCCTCTTCAACTTTATTTATATAGGCATCACGTTCCTCTTCCTTTTCAGAATAGGAAATGTTTTGAGGGGATGAATTTTTCTTTTTTGAAATTGCAAATCGCTTGGAATGGGTATTCGGAATAAAAGGAATCGCTGCGATCGGATCAAATGGGGCCATTACAAATCCGGTTGCATTTAAATCGCTTGAAGTGTGTAAGGTTTTATCCTCTTGATAGTAGAGTTGAATTATCGAATCTTCAGGTAATCGGAACGCTACAAATGCATTATTTTCATTAATGCGCTTTTTTAAGTATTCCCGCAACGCGTTGTAAGACATGGGCTATTTGTTTCTAGCGAGGGTAGTTAAGGTACAAAGTGTTATGAGTTGTTGTGCTTCATCCTCAATTCGTATTTCCCAAAGTTGAAGGGTTTTCCCTTGGTGTTGTGGTCGAGCGGTTGCATAAATAAACCCTGATTGGGCACTTTTTAGGTGCCGAGCGGTGATTTCAATACCTCGAACCTGCATATTTGGGTCTCTATTTAAAATAAATACTGCTGCGCTTCCCACACTTTCAGCAAGAGCTGCAGTTGCCCCACCGTGTAATATGCCATCGGGTTGATGAACTTTGGGGGTTACAGGCATTCGTGCCGATAGAAAATCTTCACCCACATCAACAAACTCAATAGACAGAGTTTCCATTAGGGTGTTTTTACAAATGGCATTTGCCATTTTGAGTATATCTTTCTTTTCCATTGTTCACTTTTTGCTAAAATAAGAAAACCTTCTGTAGCTATACAGAAGGTTTTCATTACCAATTGAAAAAGGATTTATTTTACTTCTTCAAAATCAACATCTTGAACATCATCACCTCCTGGAGCTGAGTCCTTGGGTTTTGCTTGACTATCTTGCTGATCCGTATTCCCAGCATCAGCTTGTGCTTTGTACATTTCTTCAGAGGCGTTTTTCCATGCCTCATTAATCTCTTCAAGTGATTTGTCTATCGCCTCAAGGTCTTTAGCTTCATGCGCTTTTTTCAAATCGGCTAAGGCGGCTTCAATAGGTGCTTTTTTATCCTCTGAAAGTTTTTCGCCAAATTCTTTTAACTGCTTTTCCGTTTGGAAAATCATTTGATCGGCGCTATTGAATTTATCCACTTGGTCTTTTGCTTTTTTATCTGCATCGGCATTCGCTTCAGCTTCCTGCTTCATGCGTTCTATCTCCTCTTCGGTTAATCCTGAAGACGCTTCGATTCGAATGTCTTGGGATTTATTCGTGGCTTTATCTAAGGCACTAACCTTGATTATTCCGTTAGCATCAATATCAAAGGTTACTTCAATTTGAGGTGTTCCCCTTTGAGCCGGGGGTATACCGTCTAAGTGGAAGCGTCCGATAGTTTTATTGTCATTAGCCATTGAACGTTCCCCTTGTAAAACGTGAATTTCTACTGAGGGTTGATTGTCTGCGGCTGTTGAAAATACTTGTGATTTTTTGGTGGGTATGGTCGTATTCGAATCAATTAATCGCGTCATTACGCCTCCCATCGTTTCAATTCCTAAAGAAAGTGGTGTAACATCAAGTAAAAGAACATCTTTTACGTCTCCTGATAAAACCCCACCTTGAATAGCTGCTCCAACTGCCACTACTTCATCCGGATTAACGCCTTTTGAGGGCTTTTTACCAAAAAATTTCTCTACCTCTTCTTGAATCACAGGAATACGGGTAGATCCACCTACTAAAATAATTTCATCAATATCTGATTTGGAAAGCCCTGCATCTTCTAAAGCTTTTTTAACAGGTGCCATTGAGCGTTTTACCAATTCATCGGCTAATTTTTCAAAATTAGCACGTGTTAATGAAGTAACTAGGTGTTTAGGGCCTGTTTCAGTAGCGGTAACATAAGGCAAGTTAATTTCGGTTTGGGTAGAAGAAGACAATTCAATTTTTGCTTTTTCTGCAGCTTCTTTTAATCGTTGAAGTGCCATTGGATCTTTACGCAAGTCGATACTTTCGTCCTTTATAAAAGTTTCGGCTAAAAAATCAATAATTACTTGGTCAAAATCATCGCCTCCTAAATGTGTATCTCCATTGGTTGAAAGCACTTCAAAAACACCATCTCCTAATTCGAGAATTGAGATATCAAATGTACCTCCACCTAAATCATAAACGGCTATTTTTTTATCAGCCCCCCCTTTATCCAATCCATAGGCTAGGGCAGCAGCTGTAGGTTCGTTTATAATTCGCTGCACCTTAAGTCCAGCAATTTCTCCTGCTTCTTTTGTTGCTTGACGTTGGGAGTCATTAAAATAGGCAGGTACAGTAATAACAGCTTCTGTTACGTCCTGTCCGAGATAATCTTCTGCTGTTTTTTTCATTTTCTGAAGTGTCATTGCCGAAAGTTCTTGTGGACTATATAAGCGTCCATCAATATCTACTCTTGGGGTATCATTATCTCCTTTAACAACCTTATAGGCAACAGTGGATACTTCTTTTTTTGATTCAGAAAACTTATTCCCCATAAATCGCTTTATAGAGGCAATGGTCTTTGTCGGGTTAGTCACCGCCTGACGTTTGGCGGGATCACCCACTTTAATTTCGCCTCCTTCAACAAAGGCAATTACGGAAGGAGTTGTTCTTTTTCCTTCAGCATTGGGTATTACTACAGGTTCATTTCCTTCCATAACGGAAACACATGAATTTGTAGTTCCTAAATCAATTCCAATTATTTTACTCATGATCTTTTTAAATAGGTTTTGCAATTTCTTTGTCAAGCATTATGCCAAAAATAAATTACTGACACCTTGGCAGTTTATTAATCTCATCGTAATTAAATACGGCGTTTACCTTAAAAATGCATTGAATCGGAGTGTGAAAATACAGGCGAAAAAAAAGAAACACTATTTTTGATAAAAAATTAAAACTGTGACTAAGAAAAAATATTCTCGTATCACTACAAAAACACTCCAAGAATTTAAAAAACAGGGCGAAAAAATTGCCATGCTAACTGCCTATGATTTCTCTCTAGCTGGGTTGGTAGACCAAGCAGGTGTTGATGTCATTTTGGTGGGCGACTCTGCTTCAAATGTTATGGCAGGACATGAAACCACACTTCCCATTACACTAGATCAAATGATTTACCATGCCAGTAGTGTTGTTCGTGGGGTTAAGCGTGCATTAGTTGTTGTTGATTTACCTTTTGGAGCTTACCAAGCCGATTCTAAAGAAGCACTTCGTTCTGCGATTCGTATCATGAAAGAATCGGGAGCACATGCAGTTAAACTTGAAGGCGGTAGTGAAGTAAAAGAATCCATTGAGCGTATTTTGAAAGCAGGGATTCCTGTTATGGGTCATTTAGGTCTTACCCCTCAATCCATATACAAATTTGGTTCCTACACAGTTCGAGCTAAAGAAAATGCTGAAGCTGAGCAACTGCTCTCCGATGTTAAATTGCTTGAATCAATAGGGTGTTTTGGGATTGTACTTGAAAAAATTCCGGCTCAGTTGGCGCAACAAGCTGCTGCATCTGTGGATATTCCTATCATAGGTATTGGCGCTGGCAACCAAGTAGATGGTCAGGTTTTGGTTCTGCATGATATGTTGGGAATGAGTAAAGAATTCAGTCCTCGGTTTCTACGCCGCTATGCCGATTTACATAGCGTTATACATTCCGCTGTGGCAAATTATTCTACTGATGTAAAGACCCAATCGTTTCCCAACGCAAATGAGCAATACTAAATGTCTTCTTCTCTAGAGTTGCGTATTTTATATGAAGACAACCACTTACTCATGGTTAATAAAAGGGCAGGTGAATTGGTACAGGGTGATCATACAGGTGATGTTCCTTTAGTTGAAACTGCAAAAGCTTACCTTAAAAAGAAATACAATAAACCCGGTGCCGTTTATTTAGGAGTTGTGCATCGAATTGACAGACCTACATCTGGGGTTGTTCTCTTTGCCAAAACATCCAAAGCGTTAAGTCGACTCAATGAGCAATTTAAAAATAGACTTCCCAATAAAACCTATTGGGCGCTAGTGACTAAAGATTTTCCAAACGAAGAAGGAAAGCTTACCCATTGGATGACCCGAAATACCCAACAAAACAAGTCCAAAGCGCATTCCAAACCTGTTCCCAATGCCAAAGAAGCCCGATTACACTATTTCAAATCAATTGTCATGGATCGGTATTGTGTTCTTGAAATTACTTTAGAAACAGGAAGACATCACCAAATTAGAGCCCAATTAAGTCAGTTTGGGTTTCCCATTGTGGGTGATCTAAAGTACGGTGCTCCCAGAAGCAATGCAGACGGTAGTATTTGCCTTCATGCCCGAGAATTACAAATAGAGCATCCGGTAACCCAAAAGTCACTTATTATTAGCGCTGAGCCCCCTGATAGTGGGTTATGGAAGGTCGTTCCTTTCGATTCAAAGACTTAGCCTTTTCTCGAATTATTTGAGCGATAGGTACATTTTTAATTTTACTTTCTAACCAAGACAATATGTCTAGATACAAGAAAGAACGACGTTCATACGGATCGTCTTCATATTGCTTAAGTTCTTCATACAGCTTTTCAAAAGCAGCTTTGAGTTCATGAGGAAAAATATCGCCTAATCCTCTTACAAAACGAATCATGGCTTTCTGGACTTCATGCAAGTCGTTCATTTTAATTAAAAATTTATAGGTTTCGCGTAAATGAGATTCCAAGTGGTAATCAAATCCTGCTTCATAGTGTGCAAAAATGTTTAAGACTCTTGAGAAACAAAGAAGGTCCTCGCGCATTTTTAATCGCTTATTGTTTATGATTTTGTCGAGGTAAGTGATGCAATTTTCATAATCATCAACTCCAAAATACACACAGGCAATTTTATAATAAAACAGCATTACATGGTGAGGATCAATTTGGTTTTGATACTCTTTTATTCCTTTTTTAATTTCCGGGATAAGAATCTGGGCTTCTTCAAAAGTCCCTTCTAGAAAATGAAGATTGAAACGGTTACTGTATTTAATTAAAAAACAAAGCGCGCTTAAATTATCGTTATTGGGAAAATTGGCACCCTGAGTTTGTGTGGTCATTTGATGTAAGACCTCTTTGAATTTTGAGGGGTATTTCAAAAGAGACAAACTTTCCATTAAGTAATTGTTTCCCTTTAGATAAAATACAGGATGAATTTCTATCATGCTTGGGTTTTCCTCAAACATTTCGACCCATTTTGCCGCATTTCGATAGGTAGAAAGGAAGTCTTGTATTAAGAAGCTATACCAAACATGGGCCTTGTAATACCATAGTTTTTCACGAAAACCGAGTGAATCCAATTCAACTTTGGGTAGCTTTTCATAAAAAAATTTGGTAATTTCTCTAAACTCGTCGTCACTTTTGGCATAACCCGCTTTGATTAACCTTTCATACAATTGGAGCGATAAATTTGACAATCGAGTAGATAAATTGTTTTGGATACGGAGTTGTTCCGCCTCTGCAATTAAGGTTTCTGCCCTATTGCTTAAACTACGTGTGATGTATTGTGACTCAATTACTTTTTCTAATTCTACTATATCGTAAGCCGAATATTTTTCTTCGTTTTTAAGCGCCAATAATTTAGCTTTTTCCAACACCTTTAAACTTTGCTTGTATAGTCCTTTTTGATAAAGAATAGTGGCAAAGTCAAGTTGCTCGCGTATTTGAATCCGAATGTTTTTATGCATCGGATTCATTCGTAGGCTAATTAAAATTTGTTTGTATAGGTGTGCTTTTAAGTTTGACAATTGTTGTTTGGTCACAATTCCTTTTTCTAATATCACTTTCTCATCGTACCGATTCATTTTATCCAATACTTGAAAAAGGCTTAAAAATTTAGAATCTTCATTCGAATCCATTCGACCCACATAAAGACGAAATTGCCTTTTTTCTGACTTAGTTAACGACTTAATCAGAACAAATAAATTATCTTTAGGGACATTTGTCATTGTAATAAAATAGGGATTAAAACATTGGTAATGAATTGCTTAATATCACATCATGAACAGCGAATATTGTAATTCA
>RGZR01000009.1 GCA_010031465.1 Flavobacteriia bacterium | reverse complement strand
AGCAATTGGATTGTTGTACCTTTGTTTGGTTATCAGATACTATGTCAAAAAACAAAAAGGAGCAAAAAAGAATAGAAGAAAAAATTCTCGCTTACTTTAAATCCAAACCTAAAGCAATAGTTAACTATAAACAAATCGCTGCGGCTCTAGAAATTAAAGACACCAAAGGAAGAAATTTAGTTATAAAAACATTGGGTCTTCTTCATAAACAAAATAAAATTGGACAACAAAACAAGGGGCAATACCATTATTTAAAATCTTCTTCTAAAACCTTTGAAACCATCCTAACGATATTACCAACAGGAAAAGGTAAAATTATTTTAGAAGGGCATGAAGAAGAAATTCTAATTCCTAAAAAAAACCTAAACAAAGCGTTACACGGAGATCGTGTTGAGGTCCGTTTAGAACGCTCAAAAAATAGTCTTTTCGGTGATGTTGAAAGAATTATAGAAAGGAGCCAACGAGAATATGTGGGTATCCTTGAAAAACAAAAAGAATTTGGTTTTGTTATCTGCAAAAGCAGCACCTCCTATACCGATTTTTTTATAGACAAAAAGGAGATACAAAACTATACGAACGGCGACAAGGTGGTGGTGGTCTTCAACGGATGGAAACCCTTTAATGATAGTCCTGACGGGAAGATAATAAAGTCACTGGGGGTACCAGGAACATCAGAAACCGAAATACATGCCATTCTACACGAATATGGTCTCCCTTATACTTTCCCTGAGGAAGTAGAAAAAGCAGCAGAAAATTTACCAACACGTATTGAGGATAGTGAAATTAAAAAAAGAAAAGATTGCCGTCAAAAGCTGACCTTCACCATAGACCCTATAACAGCAAAAGATTTTGACGACGCCCTCTCTTTTGAACAACTGGGTGAAGATCTCTTTGAAGTAGGAATTCATATCGCCGATGTCTCTCATTACGTAACGCCCAACTCTATACTTGACCAAGAAGCTTATGATAGGGCAACGTCTGTTTACCTTGTTGATCGTGTTGTCCCTATGCTTCCGGAAACCCTTTCTAACGGGCTGTGTTCTTTACGCCCGAACGAAGATAAATTGACTTTTTCCGCTCTTTTTCAACTTAATGCGAAAGGAGAAATTATAAAAGAATGGTTTGGCAGAACCGCAATTCATTCCGATTACCGGTTTTCTTATGAAGAAGTTCAGTATGTATTAGACCAGAACACGACATCTATTGATGCTTCCGTTTCTCTTACCGCTAAAACGTATACAATAACCGAAACAGTAAAACAAGCGATTGACACCCTCAACCAAATCGCAAGAAAACTGAGGAAAAAGAGAATGTCAAATGGCGCTATTTCTTTTGATCGCCAAGAAGTGGCATTTCAACTGAATAAAGATCAAAAACCGGATGCGGTTTTCTTTAAAAGCGCAAAAGACTCAAACAAGCTCATAGAAGAGTTTATGTTATTGGCCAATAAAAGAGTGGCGACCCTATTTAAGGAAAACAAAAGGGCTTTTGTATATAGGGTCCACGACGAGCCCGACACACAGAAGCTTTTTAGTTTGAAAAAAATTGTTTCGGGTTTTGGGTACAGCTTTAATCCAAAGGGCAAAAACGTACACAAAGAAATTAACACGCTTCTTACAAATATTCAGGGCAAAAGCGAACAAAATTTAATTGATACCCTTGCGTTACGAAGCATGTCAAAAGCAGAATACAGCACACACAATATTGGGCATTACGGACTCGCTTTTGATTTTTATACTCATTTTACTTCTCCCATCAGGAGGTATCCGGACGTTTTAGTTCATCGCTTATTAGAAAGCTATATTCACAACCAAGATGGCCAAAGCGAATCAGCCCTTGAAGAGGCCTGCATGCATTCCTCCCAAAGAGAACAAGTGGCCACAAGAGCCGAACGAGATTCCATAAAATTCATGCAGATGGTTTTTATGGAGGACAAAGTCGGGCAGCATTTTGACGGAATTATATCAGGAGTTACTGACCGCGGCCTTTACGTTGAGATTATTGAAAATAAATGCGAAGGGATGATTCGCACCATTGATCTTTCCGACGACTATTATGTGTATGATATCGACCATCACGCATATGTAGGACAACGGACACAAAAAGTATATCAACTGGGCGACCCGATTAAAATAAAAGTGAAAAAGGTAAATGTGGTAAAACGGTTTCTTGATTTTGTCCCCGTTGATTAATTTTGTTTGAGTTATGTTGAAAAAACAGCTTTCCGTTTTCTTCCTTTTAATTCTACAGGGGGCCTTAGCACAAGACCCAGACAGAAGGACACTTACCACAGGGCCTTTTGAAGGAATCAAAGTATATTCAAAAATAGAACTAAACTTAATCCCTTCAGAAAGTAACAAGGCTATTGTTACGGGAGAAAATAAAGATGCAGTAATTTTATCGATGAAAAATCAAGAGCTGCGGATAAAACTCGAATCCGAAAACATACTAAACCCCGGGAAAACAAAAATAGACCTGTATTTTTCAAGAACCCTAAAGCGAATCGAAGCCCATCAGGGCGCACGCATTTCTTCTTTACAAACCTTTCGCCAAACAAAAGCCACCCTTATTGCAAAAACCAACAGTCAAATCGCGCTAAGTTTTGAAACCGATCACTTGGATTTGTATTCTTCATTCGGTGGCCGGATAGTATTAAAAGGGGCAACAAACACTCTTTTTCTCAAAGGAACAACAGGAGCAAGCTGTGAGTTAGAAGAATTGGTTTTGCCTCAAGCAAAGATCAACCTTATCGCAGGAGGCTACGCCTATGTAGCTCCAGAAAAAAAAATAGAAGCCCTTGTTTTGGGCGCTAGTGTGTTGCGTGTATATAGCAATCCCGAGAAAAAAACAACACAAAAAAGCTTAGGAGGAAAAATCTATTTTGAAAAAAAATAGAGGCATCGAGCGGATTCGAACCGCTGTACAAGCTTTTGCAGAGCTCTGCCTAGCCACTCGGCCACGATGCCATGCGGCAAAAATACGACTTTAATCCAAATCTAAAGCAGATCTTTTTAGCACTCTTTTTACAGCCACCTCTTCCACATTGCCACCTATAGGCGGGTTGCGTTTTGAAACCATTACGGTGGATTTTTTTACCGAGGCGTGTTCTTTCATAACGCGCATTAAAATCCGCTCTGCCACGTGTTCTAAAAGCTTAGAGCGGATTTTCATTTCCTCTTTTACAATGTTATGCAAAGCCACATAATCAACCGTGTCTAAAAGACGATCGCTTTTTGAACAACGCTCTAGGTCGGCTGCGACAGTAAGGTTAACAATATAATCACTACCGATTTTTTCCTCTTCATCCATACACCCATGATAGGCGTATAGGCGTATATTTTTTAAAAAGATCTTTCCCATAATTACCGACAAAGATAATCACTGTTTTCTTCTTTCGGTTCATCATTCCCAATGCGTATCTTTGCAAAAATTAAAAAGAGCATGGAGCGCCCTCTGCATTTTATTGAGCACCTTATTGAAGAAGAGCTAAAAGAAGGTTTTTCTTCTAAACAATTGCGTTTTCGTTTTCCCCCTGAGCCGAACGGATACCTCCACATTGGACACGTAAAGGCGATCTGCATTAACTTCAACCTTGGGCAACGGTATAATGCTCCCGTCAACTTGCGTTTTGACGATACAAACCCGGCAAAGGAAGAGCAACAATATGTCGATGCAATAAAAGAAAACATTACTTGGCTGGGCTATCAATGGGAAAACGAATGCTATGCCTCGGATTATTTTGAACAGCTCTACAATTGGGCTCATTTATTGATAGAAAAAGGCCTTGCTTATATTGATTCCCAATCATCAGACGTCATGGCCAGTCAAAAAGGAACGCCGACAACCCCTGGGGTTCACAGCCCCTTTAGAGACCGGCCAACATCAGAAAATAAAAGACTATTTACAGAAATGCGCGAGGGAAAACATCCCGAAGGAGCTCATGTGTTGCGTGCCAAAATCGACATGGCCTCACCTAACATGTTGCTTCGTGACCCGGTGATGTACAGAATCTTATATAAAACTCACCATCGTACGGGCGATAATTGGTGCATCTATCCCCTATATGATTGGACACACGGCCAATCCGATTTTTTAGAACACATTTCTCATTCCCTTTGTTCGTTAGAATTTAAACCTCACCGCGACCTATACGATTGGTTTTTAGACGCACTAAGCCCCCTAGAGACTCTTCGTCCAAAACAACGTGAATTCGCACGAATGAACCTTTCGTATACCGTTACGAGTAAAAGAAAATTAATGGAACTTATCCAGGGAGGACATGTAAAAGGTTGGGACGACCCAAGAATGCCCACCATAGCAGGCCTTCGCCGAAGAGGATATACCCCTAAAGCGTTGCGCACTTTTGTAGAAACAGCAGGTGTTGCAAAAAGAGACAACGTGATCGACCTAACATTACTAGAACATTGTATCCGGGAAGATTTAAATTTTTCTGCACCTCGCGTGATGGCAGTCTTAGACCCAGTTAAACTAACCCTTACAAATTATCCAGAGGGCCATACAGAGACCTTAGAGGGCGAAATCAACCCCGAACAACTCGAGCTTGGAAGCCGCACCCTACCCTTCTCTAAAAACCTTTATATCGAAAGAGAGGATTTTAAAGAAGAGGCCAACCGTAAATTTTTTAGATTGTCCATTGGGAAAGAAGTACGCTTAAAGAACGCCTATATTATCAAAGCCGTATCTGTGATAAAAAACGAACAGGGCGATATAACAGAAATTTTATGCACTTATGATCCAGAAAGTAAAAGCGGTAGCGGTACAGAGGAGAGCATGAGAAAAGTAAAAGGGACACTCCATTGGGTTACCCAAAAAGAGGCGCTGCCCATTCAGGTGCGCTTATACGATAGGTTATTTCAGGAGGAAGCGCCCGATCAAGATAAAGAGGTAGACTTTAAATCGTTTCTTAACCCCAATTCACTACAGACAATAAATGCGTTTGCTGAACCAAGTGTAAAAACAGCAACCCCAGGCGATCACTTTCAATTTCAGCGAATGGGCTATTTTGCATTGGATCCCGACTCCTCTTCAGAAAAGTTAATTTTTAATAAAACGGTTGGGCTCAGAGACACATGGGCCAAACAAAACCCTTAATCCGTGTTTTTCCGCTTCGGATCTTTTTTATCACTTGTAAGGCCCATTTTTTGATTATGGGCTTTCATGGCTTCACCAATTTGATTACTTGCTGTAAAAGAAGCAACCATATTGTTTAGCATGTCACTCCCCGCTTGAGGAGAGTTGGGTAACAAGATTAAATTGCTGTTTGTCGCTTCGCCTATGGATTGTAAGGTGTCATAATGTTGTGTGACCACAATCAGCGCAGAGGCCTCTTGAGAATTGATGCCCACGTTATTAAGCACATCTACAGAATCTTCAAGACCCCGTGCAATTTCCCGTCTTTGATCTGCAATACCTTGTCCTTGTAAACGTTTGCTTTCCGCCTCGGCCTTGGCCTTTTCAACAATAAAAATACGTTCAGCATCTCCGTCATATTGTGCAGCGACTTTCTTTCGTTCAGCCGCATTAATTCGGTTCATGGCTGCTTTAACTTCTGCATCAGGATCAATATCCGTAACCAATGCCTTAATAATGTCATATCCGTAATTTATCATAGCATCATTTAATTCTCCCTTAACGGCGTTAGCGATATCGTCCTTTTTTTCAAACACATCGTCTAATTTCATTTTAGGAACAACGGCCCGAACAACGTCAAAAACGTAGGAAGTAATCTGATCTTGAGGATAATCGAGCTTATAGAACGCATCATAAACCTTTTCTTGAACCACTTTATATTGGACAGAAACTTTTAGCTTGACAAATACGTCGTCCTTTGTTTTTGTTTCAACAATCACATCCAATTGAAGAATACGCAAACTGATGCGTCCTGCAATTTTATCGATCAATGGAATTTTTAAGTGTAAGCCGGATTGCCTTATGGCAATAAACTTTCCAAACCGTTCAACGATTGCAGCGGTTTGTTGCTTAACAACAAATAACCCGGAAAGGAGTAAAAAAATTGCTAGTCCAAACAAGACATAGGGAAGCATGCTCATGATTTTTGTTTTAGGTTGATATAGGTAATAGCGTTTTCAATTCTCCTTAAAGATACCGAATTTCCTAAGACTGTAATAATAGCAAATAAATCAGGCCCCGAAAGCTTACCCACCAATGCAATCCGCAGGGATTGCATCACGACGCCTACTCCCAAAGACTGCTTTGTTGCCCACTCCAAAAGGACTTCTTTTAAGGCCTCTGCAGGCACACCCGACGCGATGACTTTTTGTACCTCCTCTAAAACCAAAAGGGGGTTTTTGGGGAGTATTTTCTCTAGTGCTTTATCATCAAAAGGGTAAGGAGAAATGAACAGGCGCACTTCTTCGTAAACGTCATCAAGGGTATACAACCGCTCTTTGATTAGGGCGACAATCATCAATTGTTGTGCAGAAGTAAAATCCTTTAATGCCATTTGAAATTCGCCAAATTGAAGGAGGTCTTCCGAGCTCTTTTTTTGAAGATGTTGATGATTGATCCAGCGGGCTTTTTCATAGTCAAAACGCGCTCCCCCTTTTTGAACTCCTGATACTGAAAAGCGCTTTTCCAACTCAGCAAGACTAAACAATTCATCCTCTGTGCCGCTGTTCCAGCCTAAAAGAGCTAAATAATTCACCATACTTTCGGGTAAAAACCCTTTTTCTTTATACCCAATGCTTTCCTTCCATTGTAACGGAAAAACCGGAAACCCTTCTT
Source organism: Flavobacteriia bacterium (assembly GCA_010031465.1). Lineage (GTDB taxonomy): Bacteria > Bacteroidota > Bacteroidia > Flavobacteriales > Flavobacteriaceae > MS024-2A. Next base: position 19,245 of record RGZR01000009.1, on the reverse strand, counting down.
TTTCTCCGTCACGTTTGGACAATTTCCCTTTTCCGCTTGGCTTTAAAATTAAAGGGAGGTGCATGAACTTGGGACACTGCCACTGAAAAGCGTCATATAACAGCTGGTGGTGAGGCAAAGAAGGGAGCCATTCTTCTCCGCGAATCACACAGCTTATTTGCATTAAATGATCGTCTACTACATTTGCAAAATGATAGGTAGGCATGCCGTCACTTTTCATTAAGATTTTATCGTCTAACTCTTCCGTTGATACAGCAACGGCCCCTCTTATCTCATCAAAAACAGAAACCATGGGCCCAGGGTCTACTTTTAATCGAATGACATAATCCCCCTTTTTTCTCTCCTCTATTTCTTCATTGCTCAAGGTCAGGCTATTAACAAACTGTAGCCGGTTATGTGCACCATAACGAAAAGCGTGTCCTTTTTGTTCCGCCCATGCTCTCGCATTTGATAATTCTTCGGTAGAATCAAAAGCGTAATACGCCTTTTCATTTTCAAGTAAAACACGAATGTATTCAAGATAGATGGATTTTCTCTCGCTTTGACGATAGGGACCAAATTCACCTCCATTGTACGGGCCTTCATCAGGAACCATACCGCACCATTCAAGCGCCTCTTGAATATAGCGTTCGCTTCCCTCAACATAACGATTTTGATCGGTATCCTCGACCCGTAGAATAAACACTCCGTTGTGCTTACGCGCATAGAGGTAATTGAACAAAGCCGTTCGTAAACCTCCAATATGTAAGGGCCCAGTAGGGCTAGGTGCAAATCGTACGCGCTCCATCTTTTTTTGGGCAAAGATAAGGTCTTCTGGCCGATTCAATATAAAACAGCATTCAAAACCGTTATATTTGCAAAAAAAAGAAAACCATTATAACGTTTCAGGATTTACCGAACAGCATGGAGTCTACTAGACTAATTGCCACACTTCATGATTTCATTCTTGAAAAAGGCTTTCAGCACAAACGACTTCAATTTAATTTTGTTTCGAAAGAAACCCTTTTGGAAATGAATCAAACCTATTTAAATCACGACACCCATACCGACATTATCACTTTTGATTATTCAACAGGAAATCGACTGGAAGCCGAGTTTTACATTTCCTTATGGGCCATACAAGAGTCGGCCAAAGAAACGGGCGAAAGTGTTGAAAATGAATTACTTAGGGTGATTTCCCATGGTCCGTTACATTGTATGGGCTGGGAAGACAAAACGAAAAAGGAAAAAGACAAAATGCGGTTAGAAGAAAATGCATTTATTAATATGTTCCACGTGAAACACAACCCCCATGTTTGAATCAAAATACGATGTAATAGTAGTTGGGGCCGGACACGCAGGTTGTGAAGCTGCCGCCGCTGCCGCCAATATGGGCTCTAAAACGCTATTAGTCACAATGAATTTACAAAATGTCGCTCAAATGTCATGCAACCCGGCCATGGGGGGCATTGCCAAGGGACAAATTGTTCGAGAGATTGATGCGTTGGGCGGATACAGCGGGATCGTTTCGGATCGATCAGCCATACAATTTAAAATGCTGAACAAGTCAAAAGGCCCTGCCATGTGGAGCCCAAGGGTACAATCGGACAGAAGCTTGTTCACGCTTGAATGGCGTAAGATGTTAGAAGAAACACCAAATCTTGATTTTTATCAAGAAATGATTGTTGATGTTCTTGTTGAAAAACAAACCATAGTAGGCGTTATTACTTCACTTGGTTTAAAAATCTACAGCCATACAGTTATCTTAACAAATGGCACCTTTCTAAATGGTTTGATTCATATAGGCGAAAAGAATTTTGGAGGAGGTAGGGCCGGAGAAAAAGCTGCCACAGGCCTAACACAAGCCCTGTTGGACCATGGTTTTCAATCTGGGCGGATGAAAACAGGAACGCCCCCACGGGTAGACGGCCGTTCTTTAGATTATTCAAAAATGGAAGAACAGCCTGGAGACAAACAACCCGCAAAATTCTCCTACTCTTCGCTTACGGTCCCTTTGACAAAACAACGAAGTTGTCACATTACCCATACAAGCGAAGATGTACATGATATCCTACGGTCAGGCTTTGATCGCTCACCCATGTTTAATGGAGCGATTCAAAGTACAGGGCCAAGGTATTGCCCGTCTATAGAAGACAAAATCAACCGTTTTAGCGATAAATCACAGCATCAAATATTTGTAGAACCGGAAGGATGGAATACGGTTGAAGTCTATGTAAACGGATTTTCAACTTCACTTCCTGACGACATCCAATACCACGCGCTTAAAAAGGTCCGTGGATTTGAAAATGTTAAGTTTTTCCGACCCGGTTACGCAATCGAGTACGATTATTTTCCACCCACCCAATTGTACCATAGCTTAGAAACCAAACCCATTTCAAATTTGTTTTTTGCCGGTCAAATTAACGGCACAACAGGCTATGAAGAGGCAGCAGCGCAAGGAATTATGGCGGGAATTAACGCGCATTTAAAATGTAATGAGAAGGATCCCTTTTTGTTAGGAAGAGAGGAAGCTTATATTGGGGTATTAATTGACGACCTTATTTTAAAAGGCACAAAAGAACCCTACAGAATGTTTACTTCAAGGGCAGAATACCGCACGCTATTACGACAAGACAATGCCGACGAGCGCTTAACTCCCGCGTCACACGCCTTGGGTTTAGCAAAGGAAGAGCGGCTACGGCAAGTTGAAAATAAAAACCAAAAACGAACAGCTTTAGTCCAGTTTTTACATAAAACCAGTTATGGTTTAGAACAAACAAACGAGCTGTTGCTGGCGAAAAATCAAGAACCGGTAAAGCAAACCGATAAATTCTCAAAACTTTTAGCTCGCCCCAGCATAGATCGATCGGATATTCTTATACAGAATGAAATACAACAGTTTTTAACAACCCACAGCATTACGGATGAGGTTTTTGAACAGGCCGAAATTGAAATCAAGTATGCAGGATATATCGATAAAGAAAGAAAAAACGCAGACAAGCTAAAACGCTTAGAAAACATCAAAATTCCGATAGGCTTTAATTTCGATGTTTTAGCCTCTCTTTCTTATGAAGCAAAGGAAAAGTTAAATCAATTACGCCCAGCCACGTTAGCGCAAGCGTCTCGAATAAGTGGAATTAATCCAAGCGACATTAGCGTATTGTTAGTGGCCATGGGGCGTTAAAGGAATTGTTTCACGTGGAACCCTATGAAAGAAAAAACATTTGTTTTCAAGGCAAAAGATCATTTGGTCTCTAAGGAAGAGTTTTCAATATATTGGAACGGTCTTACAGAAATAGCCCATACAGATTTTTCTTCTTCAAAGCCCATTGATGCGTATTACAATTCAAAAGAATACGCTTCTCACAAAGCAGACGCAAATTCTTTATTAGATCAAATTTATAAGACGGTTCAATACCTAATGCTCTTCTTAAAATGGAAAATCATCCGCCCCTACCACCAATCGGGCTCCCTTTTAGACATAGGTGCGGGTACAGGTACCTTTGCAAAGTTTTTAAAAAGAAAAGGATTTGACGTGGAAATAGTCGAACCAAATTCCACAGCGATACAGCCTTACGAAAATCACCTAACTCACTATAAGTCAATAGGTAACGTTCCAAAAACAAACATATTTACCCTTATAACTCTTTGGCACGTATTAGAGCACCTTCCCGAACTGGATTCTGTTTTTACATTCTTTGCCACCCACTTAAAACCCTTTGGAACCCTCATCATTGCTGTACCCAATTGGAACAGCAATGATGCACAACACTATGGTGCTGATTGGGCTGCGCTTGACGTACCCCGTCACCTTTGGCACTTTACACCCAACGGATTAAAAAAATTGGCTCTATACCATGGGTTTGAGTGTGTTGCCCAACACCCCCTATGGTTTGATGCTTTTTATATTAGTTATTTATCGGAACGGGCAAAAGGAAATAAGCCCGCATTGCTTCTTGGGGTTTGCAAAGGCTTTTATTTTACGCTTAAAGCTGTTTTTAACAAAAGGCACTCTTCTTTGATTTTTGTTTTTAAAAAAATCAATTCGAATTAATGAGTCGCGTAAGCTGTAGGCTTAAATCTGAAAACACCATCTTCGCATTCCCATTTCCCTGTATAAATCGATACGCATCTTCAAAAAGGCGGACTAAGGGCGTTATATTATTCGAGTGAACAAAAGGTGCAAATTTCGTAAGGTCAAAATCCGTTTCGGATTTAAAATGAACGATTCCCTCAAGAGCGTAATTCATTAAAAAAGCATCTCTAAAAAACTGGATAGAAAAAGCCAAAAAATCTTTTTGATCTTCTCGTCCGAGGGCACTTATTTTTTGAGACCATTCCATCAAAGAAAAGACCACGCCTTTATTTCCTCGTGCTTTAAAAGCTGTTCGTAACCCCTCAACCAACAACGCTTCATATGACTTGGCGCCCTCGTTAGAAAGCAAGCGATGAAGTCTTGCAAAATCACCATTTGCTATAGCGACCATTTGCTCTTTATTCCCAACAAAATCAGAAGGGATATTTTCAAGCAAGGCTTGGTGTTCAATTGGGCCTAAAGCAATGGGCTGGCAACGTGAATAAACGGTAGGCAAAACTTGCTCAACATCTTCTACTAAAAGAATAAAAAAGGTGTTTTTAGGGGGCTCTTCTAAAAGCTTTAAAAAGGCATTAGCGGCAGCACCATTCATTTTTTCTGCACCCCAGAGAATACATACCTTTCCCCTTCCACCAAAAGCTTTAAGCTGCATTTTTTGATGTAGTTTTTCAATTTCTGCCACTCCAATATGGCCCTGTTTATTTCCAACCCCTATCGCTTCAAACCACTCAGCATAGCTTCCATAAGGGGAAGTCTCCACAAAAACAGCCCATTCAGAGGCATAGTCACTAGAAAAAACATGTTTTTCAGTGCCTTTTTTTACCACAGGATAGATAAAATGAAGATCAGGATGATTTGGATTTTGAGCATTTTCTGCACCAAAAGACAATAAATTCTTACTAAAGGCAAGGGCCAGAGAAAGCATACCATGACCTACAGGCCCACTTATCAGTTGCGCGTGGGGAACCTGCCCTTTTTGGATAAGATTTTCCAGCTGCGTGATTAATCGTTTTTGCCCTACAACCCCTTTCCAATTCATAGCATAAAGATACGGTTCTTCTCAGATCTTAAAAGGGGAACAACAGTTCTTTTAAAATTTTCTTGATGGGGCCAACCATTGTCGTATTTTTGAAAAAATTTTAATTCATGCGCACACTTAATGACCTTTCTTTTGCTAACCAACGCGCGGTAATTCGCGTCGATTTTAATGTTCCTATTAACGAAAACGGAGACGTTACTGACCGAACTCGTATTGAAGCCGCAAAACCGACGATCGACTATATCCGTGCACAAGGCGGAAGTTGTGTTTTATTATCGCATTTAGGACGACCTAAAGGGGTAGACTTGAGTCAATCCCTTCAAAAAATTGTAGCCTCGGTAACCGAGGTTTTAGAAACGCCCATACAATTTTGTCCCACCACAGTTGGAGAAGACGCTGAAAAAAAAGCCCAAAATTTAGGACCGGGTGAAGTCTTGCTTATGGAAAACTTACGCTTTCATCCTGAAGAAACAGAAGGAGAGCTTTCCTTTTCGAAACAACTAGCACAACTAGGTACAATATACGTTAATGATGCGTTTGGTACAGCTCACCGAGCTCACGCCTCAACAACAATTATGGCGCAATTTTTTAACGAAAACAAATGTTTTGGAGCATTGCTTGAAAAGGAAGTTCTTGCTATTGAAAAAGTAATGAAAACAGGAGTGTCGCCCATTTTAGCCATTATAGGGGGGGCAAAGGTTTCTTCAAAAATCACCATTATTGAAAGCCTTTTAGAAAAAGTAGACCACTTATTAATTGGTGGAGGAATGGTTTATACGTTTACCAAAGCATTAGGAGGGTCTGTAGGAAACTCAATTTGTGAGCCGGAGTATTGTGATTATGCCTTGACCCTAATTGAAAAAGCCAAGGCAAAAGGGGTAAAAATTCACCTTCCAGTTGATGTTGTTGCTGGAGATTCCTTTAGCAATGAGGCTAACCAAAAAACATTTGATGTAATGGAAATCCCTGATGGCTGGGAAGCGATGGACGCCGGTCCAAAAAGCATACAACAATTTGATGAGCTTGTTTTGAACTGCAAAACAATTTTATGGAACGGTCCTTTGGGCGTGTTTGAGTTTCCTGCTTTTGCAAAGGGAACCATTGCCATTGGAGAATCCATAGGACAGGCCACCAAGGGCGGCGCCTTCTCTCTTGTTGGCGGCGGGGATTCAGTTGCAGCAGTAAAGCAATTTGGATTGGCCTCTAAAATGAGCTACATTAGCACAGGCGGCGGGGCGATGCTAGAAAGCCTAGAGGGAAAATCATTACCCGGAATTGAAGCCTTACAAGATTAACATGAAAAGCCTACTCCTTTCTTTTTTTATACTATTCATAACGGCCTGTTCGAACACCACTTCTAAAAGCAACGCTTTTGTTCCCGAATCGAGCGGAAATTTAAACCACGTTACAGTAGTTATGCCGGAAAGGGATTGGAATGGGGCATTGGGAGCCACCGTTCGTGCTAATCTTGAACAAGTATATGAAGGACTTCCGATAGATGAGCCACAATATACGTTGATGTATATGCCCCCCAAAGCTTTTTCTGGATTTGCAAGACAAAGCCGAAACATTCTTTGGTTTAGAAACGATACAATCGCTCAATTTCAACTTGCTCAAAATCAATATGCGCGCCCACAGATTTTGGCCGTAGTTTCAGGAAATGACGAAGAAATACAATCGTTTTATTTTGAAGAAAACGAAACATTACTTCGACAAACGTTTGCTGAAAATGAACGAAAGGAAAAGCTAAGGCGAATTAAAAAATCACCAACAAACGAAACGACACTAGAAACACGATTTGGCTATACCCTAACCTACCCTTCGGCCTATACCACCTTCAAGGACACCACCAATTTTGTGTGGATTCAAAAACCCCTTTTGAAAGGACATTTAAACATAATTGCCTACACACTGCCTGAAGGGGCCCTAGAAGGCACGCTTTCAAAACGCATTCCTGAAATTCGGGATTCGATAGGGAAAGTTTATGTTCCGGGGCGTTTAGAGGGCAGCTACCTAATTACCGAAAAAGCCTATTTGCCCTATTATTACAAAACGGAATTGGACGGCAAATTAAGTTACCTCACAAAGGGAACCTGGGAAGTGGCCAATGATTTTATGGCAGGCCCTTTTGTTAATTATATGGTGAAAGACACGCTTAAAAAACAATGGTTGGTTGTAGAAGGTTTTGCCTTTGCTCCTTCAGAAAGTAAAAGAGAATATATGTTTGAGTTGAACACTATATTGAGCACACTCAACGAAGAGGAATGAGACCTATTTTTCTAGCTCTTCTTTTTTATCAGCGGGGGCTTCTTCTTTGGTTGCGTTTTTAAATTCTTTGATCCCGCTTCCTAAACCGCGCATTAATTCTGGAATTTTTCGTCCACCAAAAAGCAATAGAACAACAGCGATAATTAATATTATTTGAGGCCCACCTATCATACCAAGAAAAATTAATGTTAACATGATGTTATCTTATTTAAAACAAATGTACAGAATTATTTAGTTTCACAAATAGGAAAAAATAAAGTGTGTTCTAATCCGCTAAAGTAATCCTTATCTTTGTAGGTAATGGCAACGCAAGAAAAAAAGAAAAAAACGCTTCGCAAAAAACTCTTCAATCCGTACCGAATGGTTATTGTGAACGAAGAGACTTTTGAAGAACAAATACAAGTTCGCATATCCCGGATAGGAATTTTTTTACTTTCGCTTTTTGTACTAGTCACACTCTCTGCGGGAATATTTGCCCTCATAGCTTACACGCCAATGAAAGAGTACATTCCCGGCTACGACTCGAATGAATTAAGAAAAAAAGCGACTCAAAACTTATTTGTTACAGATTCATTAATTGAAATTTACAACCAAAACCTACAATACTTAAATGCTGTCAGAGCCGTATGGGCCGAAGATGTTGATTATCAAGACCCTGAAACCTCAGATCTGGGTTTAAACGACAACGAACAAAACGATGCTGAACCCATTTCCATTGTGCCGGAAGACTCTCTTCTTCGCGCCTTTGTGGCACAACAAGAAAAATACAACCCCAACATCTCTTCAGAGCTAGAATTAAATGATCTTTTACTACCTCCTGCCTTGGGTCCGATTTCACAGGGGTTTAATACAGAAGAAAACCATTTTGCCGTAGATATTGTTTTGAAGCAAAACACACCCATCAAATCCATAGCAGACGGTACCGTAATATTTTCAGAATGGACGGCACAAACGGGCTTTGTAATTATCATTGAACACTCTTTTGGAGTGCTTTCCGCATACAAACACAACGCATCGTTAACCAAATCGCAAGGGGAATCGGTACTTGCAGGTGAAGTAATTGCTTCTGCCGGCAATACAGGCGAGTTAAGCACAGGGTTTCATCTTCATTTTGAACTCTGGATTGAGGGTTACCCGATGAATCCTGAAAACTTTTTTAACTTCACCCAGCCATGATTAAAGCAATTGGCGCTAAACTCTATGCCGCGTGGGTTAATAGGGTCAATAAAAAGTGGATTGAAAATCCTCATAAGGCGCAGTTAAATACTCTAGCACTACTTCTGCAAAAAGGACAAAAAACCACATTCGGAAGGGATCATAATTTTCATAAAATTACCGATCTAAAAAGGTTTCAAGCCGCTATTCCCATTCGCGATTATGAAGGATTACGGCCGTATTTAGATCGCGTTCTGGAGGGTGAAAAAGATGTTTTATGGCCTGGACGCCCAAAATATTATGCCAAGTCTAGCGGCACAACTTCTGGAGCGAAATACATACCCATTACAGCTGACTCTATGCCACAGCACATCAGAGCTGCCCGAGAAGCATTACTAAATTATATTTACACAACAAAAAACACAAGCCTACTAAAAGGGAAACACATATTTCTTCAAGGGAGCCCAAAAATGGAGGATAAAAACGGTGTTGCTTTAGGCAGACTGTCGGGAATTGTAGCCCATTATGTGCCGGCCTATCTGCAAAAAAACAGATTGCCAAGTTGGGAAACCAATTGCATTGAAGATTGGGAAACAAAAGTAGACGCTATTGTTGAGGAAACGCGTCATCAAAACATGACGCTCATTGGAGGAATCCCTTCTTGGGTTCAAATGTATTTTGAAAGATTAAACACTGTCTCAGGAAAACAAGTAGGCACACTTTTCCCAAACTTTTCGTTATTTGTTTATGGCGGTGTAAATTTTGAACCCTACCGAGCTATTTTTAAAAATTTAATCGGACGCTCTACGGACAGTTTAGAATTTTACCCTGCCTCGGAAGGGTTTTTTGCTTATCAAACCGACCAAAGCGACCCCGGCCTGTTGTTACTTCTTGACCATGGGATTTACTATGAATTTGTCAAAGCCGATACCTTTTTTGACCCAAATCCTATCGTTCATCGTCTTGAAGACGTTGAATTGGGGATACATTATGTCATGATAATTTCAACAACTGCAGGGTTGTGGCGGTACAATATTGGTGACACAATTCAATTTACATCTAAAGCACCCTTTAAAGTTGTTGTGAGTGGTCGCATCAAACATTTTATTTCTGCTTTTGGCGAACACGTAATTGTAAGCGAGGTAGAGCAGGCCATTCAACAAGCTATCGAAACAGAAAAGGAACCCGTTTTAATTCGTGAATTTACAGTTGCTCCTCAGGTAAATCCCTCAAAGGGACTTCCTTTTCACGAATGGTATATAGAATTTGAATCGCCCCCGAATGACTTGGATTCTTTTGCTTTAAAAGTAGACCAAGCCATGCAAAATAAAAACATATATTATGCTGATTTAATTGTAGGAAAAGTTCTTCAGCCCCTTAAAATCCGTTTAGTTCAAAAAAAGGGTTTTAATGCCTACATGAAACAAGAAGGAAAATTAGGCGGACAAAATAAAGTGCCACGTGTTTCGGATAATCGAAAAATTGCCGATGTTTTGGATCAATATTTAATTCCAAATGAATAGCAAAAAAAGGTATAACAAACGCATCGTTTTATTGTGCTCGGTACAAAACACATTTGTATTAAAAGATAAAGCTCTACTCGAAAACCAAGGGCACCAAGTAAAACTAATTTCCTCGCCGCCTTATAAAGACCCCCTTTGGTTTGTATGGAACAGAATACGCGAGGCACTTCTTGGCTTGTTCTTTATTCCTAGGGCAGACGCTGTAGTAAGTTGGTTTAATGATTATCATACAGTAATTCCCTTTTTTTGGGCGGAATGTTTTCGAAAACCCAAACTTATAATTGTCGGTGGATATGATGCTGTAGCAAGCCCAAAGCTTTCCTATGGCCTTTTTTTAAAACAAAATACGCGCCAAAAATTAGCGCAATGGACGTATTCATTAGCAAATAAAATTTGGGTGGTTCATTCAACTTTAGCTAAGGGCTGCCCCGTTGCCCAAAAAGAAACAGGAACCACTTCGGGACTATTATCTTGGATACCCAAATTAAAGGATAGAATTCAAGAAGTGCCCACAGCCTATGATGCTTCTTTTTGGAAACCAACCGGTAGTATAAGAGAAAATGGGATACTCACTGTAGCGTCTTTTACGGATTTACGCACCTGTATTAGGAAAGGGATTCCTGAGGTGTTTTCACTAGCAAAAGCCCTTCCGGAATTTAATTTTACTATTGCTGGCGTTCAATTTGCTTTAGAAAATCACTTTTCAATCCCGAAGAACGTTCGTATTCTCGGAAAGCAAAATCGAGAGGAATTAAAACAATTGTACAGCATTCACAAGTTCTATATACAAGCCTCAAAAATTGAAGGGCTTCCCAACGTACTGTGTGAAGCAATGCTGTGTGAGGCTATTCCATTGGGATCGAGTGTATTTGGAATACCCGATGCCCTTGGCGACACAGGGTTTCTTTTTGATTCATCAACGGATATTGATGCTTTTCGCGAGTTTTTAACCCTTGAGAATACAGCATTTGGAAAACAAGCACGAGAGAGAATTCAAAGGCAGTATTCATTAGAACGAAGACAGGAAGCATTTACTTCTTTTCTAAACGCGTAACAACTATGGATTTAAATACAGCAGTACTTTCTTATCCTCATTCAAATAATTTAGGCGATCTTATTCAACAAATCGCTGCGGAGCACTGGATTGGTAATCCAAAAACGGAATCAATTGACAGAGAGGCGCTCCATTTGTATAAAGGACCAAAAATCAAACTTTTAATGAATGGTTGGTTTATGGAAAACCCCACCCATTGGCCACCTTCTCCTCAAATAGCTCCTTTTTTTATTTCTTTTCACTTAAATCCGGCAGTTGAAAACAAACTATTGTCAGACATAGGGGTGGCTTACCTAAAAGCACACCAACCTATAGGCTGTAGAGACTTGTATACAAAAAACCGCTTAGAACAAAAAGGCATTCAGGCCTATTATTCTTGTTGTTTGACCCTCACGCTAAACCGCTCAGCGTTTGTATCCCCAAAAACACAGCGAAAGGGGATTTTGATAATTAGTCCATTTGAACGCTTGGTGGCAACAGGAGCTCCATTGGGAAATCAAAATAACAGTTTTTTACAAAAAGCAGTAGAACGAGCCAAAAGACCTCTTCGACGAAAGCGATATCACAAGGCAATGAAGCACTTAACCGATTATTTAGCGCAGACAGAAGAGACAGTAGCATGGACAAGTCAGCTAACTAAGGGAGAGCATTCAACTGAGCACGAACGCAGAAACGCTGCTGAAAAACAGTTACAAGCCATTGCTAAAGCAGCACTGGTCATTACCTCTAGAATACACAGTGCACTGCCAGCAGTAGCTTTTGGCACACCGGTACTGTTTTTATCAGACGGCTTAGAACACCCCAATCAAAAAAGCCGTTTTGAGGGAATGGAATCCCTTTTCCCAATTTTAAAATCGAGTGAATTGAACCAGTGGATCGGAAGGGAGTATAGGTTTAGTTCTGAAAAGGCAAACCATTTAGAACGATTTGAAAAGGAAAAGAAAAACTTTTTAAAGATTTGCTAGACTCCCCCCATCCTAAAAGGCCATAGTCATTATCTTTGTGGAAAATCGATAAAAATGAATGTACTGATTATAGGCGGTGGCGGAAGAGAACACACCCTTTGTTGGAAATTAGAACAAAGCAAGGGCTGTTCTCAGCTTTATGCAGCCCCTGGAAATGCAGGGACAGCAAGCTGTGCTATCAACCTACCTATAGCGGTAACCGATTTTGAAGGGATTAAAGAGGCCGTTCTTGCCCATAATATTAGTTTGGTGATAGTTGGTCCTGAAGAGCCCCTAGTCCGCGGCCTACACGATTATTTTTTAGGGGATTCTGACCTGTCATCAATAGGGTTTATAGGGCCACAGCAAGCAGCTGCAATGCTTGAAGGAAGCAAGGCATTTGCTAAAGCGTTTATGAAACGACACCAAATCCCAACGGCAGGCTATGCAGAGTTTACAGCAGAAACCGTAACAGAAGGAGAAGCTTATTTAGCACAAAGCACTCCTCCATATGTACTAAAGGCAGACGGATTAGCTGCAGGGAAAGGGGTGTTAATCCTTGAGGATTTAGAATCCGCAAAACAAGAACTAAGAGCCATGTTACTGGATCAAAAATTTGGATCGGCTTCACAAAAAGTAGTTATCGAAGAATTTTTATTGGGAATAGAGTTGTCTTGTTTTGTTTTAACCGATGGGAAAAGTTACCTAACCCTCCCTATGGCAAAAGACTACAAGCGAATTGGTGAAGGCGACACCGGTTTGAACACGGGGGGTATGGGCGCAATTTCTCCTGTCCCTTTCGTTACGGAAGAATTTAAAAATAAAATAGAAAACCAAATTGTAAAACCAACGATTGAAGGCTTAAAAAAAGACGGCCTTCCCTATAAAGGGTTTGTTTTTATTGGGTTAATAAAAGTGGGAGAGGAGCCCAAAGTAATAGAATACAATGTTAGAATGGGTGACCCTGAAACCGAAGTTGTCATTCCAAGGATTAACTCCGATTTGCTGGAACTCTTCCTTGCCGTAGACCAAGAACGCCTTCATGAAATGACGCTTGATATTCATCCCGATACTGCGGCCACTGTGATGGCTGTTTCTGGGGGCTATCCTGAAGGCTATGAAAAAGGGAAAGAGATAAGAGGCTTAGAAGGAAATGCGTTAGTATTCCACGCGGGGACCACAATTCAAGGCACACAGGTCTTAACTTCAGGAGGGCGGGTTTTGGCCGCTACCTCTTTTGGAAAGAACCCTACTGAAGCGGTTAGAAAATCTTATGAAACCTTAAGTGAAATTCACTTTGAGGGGATGTATTATCGAAAAGATATCGGGTTTGATTTATAAGAAAGAATGCGCTGAAGGATCTTTGTCTTCTTCACCTCTTTTATCAAAAAGGTTAAGTTGAATAATCCAGTAGATCAGTGCAGCGAAACCTACAATTAAAAACAACCAATTTACCGTATTGGCCAAAGCCCATTGTGATTGTTCTAATTGGCGTAAAAAAGCATAGGGAAGAAATAATATTTCTTCAAAAAGCCAGGCAATTCCTTCGAAAAAGTTTTTCATCAATACAGGGTTTACTTACCTTGCAAAGGTAACGCAATCTGAAATGGTAGCCAATATTTTTCGTAAAACAAATTTTGTGGCTCTGCTTTTAGGTGGGGTGTGTTGTTTCTTCGTGTTTTTGTTTTCTCACCCCCAAGGGGAAGTGTTTTTTAGCCTTGATGCCTTACTTACTAGCGTAACAAATAGTTTGATACTCATCGCTTTTTTGTTTCTATTGTTGGTTTTGGAGAACAAATACAGGCATTTCAGGATAGGGTCATTACATGCGCTTAGTTTACCCTTATCGCTCTTATTTCTTCCCCCTGCTAAAATCGATTTTACAGCGCTCACATTACTTTTTTTATTGATCCTCACGTTTCACAATCTGGCTCTTTTAAAAGAGGGTAAAAACACAAAACGAGCCCTTTTTAATACTCAGTTTTTACTTTCAATACTGTGCGTAGTTTATCCACTATTCATTCCCTTGTTTTTATGCTCGCTGATGATCTTTGTCCTTCCCCGCCTCCAAACCTTTAGTTACCTGCTTTTATATCTTTTCCCTATTGCTTTACTTTTATTTTTAGAAATTACGATAAAGGCTTTTATTGCCCCGTCTATTTTAACAACTGCAGTAGAACAAAAAATAACGTTTTCAGAGATCCCATTCTCTATTGAAACCCTTCTGTGGATAGCATTGATAGCGGCTACAATTGTCATGCAGCTTACAAATCGATTTAAAGAACGGGTAATGGGCTATGGCGTTGCAAATTACTTTTTGTTGCTTTTAGTCTTGATAGGCTTATTTTCAGCACTGTTTATCAGCAACACTATACTAAATTTTTACACACTCAGTATACTGCCCCTGTGGTATGTGTTAGGCAATTTTTTTGAACAATCTAAAGACAGAACGGTTAACGTTATAGTTCTACTGATGCTCTCATTGAAAGTGGCAACGCTTTTTGTGGAGATAAATTAAACATCGTCATAGTCTACTTCAACGTGAGCGCTTTCAGGAATGGCTTGACAAGTAAGGATTAATCCATCATTTACTTCCGAATCTGTTAAAATTTGGTTACTCAGCATTGTTGCTTTTCCATGTGTAATTTTAGCAATACAGCTACTGCAAACCCCTCCTTGACAAGAATAAGGCACGTCAATTTTTGCTTGAAGCGCTAGATCAAGAATGGTTTTTCCAGGTTGAATCTCAAGAGTATGTTGCACTTCATCACAGGTTAGTATTATTTCACCTCCTTCTGCCTGTGGCTCTACATCATTTATTTCAGTTGAAGCGGTAAATAATTCAAAAGCAATAGCCTCTTTTGAAAACCCCTTTTCTAGAAGAAAAGATTGACTAGAGGTTAGTAAACTTTCAGGGCCACAGAGGTAGATTTTTTTGGGCTTAGACCCAAATGAATCCATGGCAACACCAATTTTCTCGGAATCTATTCGTCCATTCGAAAAATTGCTTTCATTCACTTCCGAGTAAAACCATTGGATTTTTAATAAGGGAGCATAGGCAGCCTCTAAGGCTTCAAGAGCAGATTTAAAAAGTGTTTTTTCAGGTGTTTTATTGCCATAAAGCAACAGAAAAGGAGCTGGTTTTTCTTGCGCAAAAGCAGCTTCAAGAATCGACATTATGGGGGTAATTCCACTCCCTGCAGCAATAGCCATAAGAGGCTCATTCATTTCTTTTTCGGTAAACACAAAACGGCCTTCGGGTGTTCCTACCTCAATTTGATCTCCTTCACGAAGAGATCGGTTTACAAAACCCGAAAATTTACCACCAGGAACTTCTTTAATTCCAACGCTTAGCACTCCTGAGGCAGGAGCAGAACAAAGCGAGTAGGATCTCCTAAGTTCAACTTCGTTAAGGGTTGTTTTTAATGTGATATATTGCCCCGGTAGAGAGCGGTATTTTTCCTTTAGCTGATCTGGAACTAAAAACGTAACCACTACAGCAGCATCAGTAAGGCGTTCAACTCGTTCCACGGTTAAAGAATGAAATTCAGGCATAACATTTTTTTGGCAAAAGTAAAAAAATGATTCGATAGGGAAGACTGTGTATTTTTGACAAATAAAAAAAGTAGATTTTAACCCCGTTAAAAATACGAAACCGTTGATTTTTAAGTTATAAAGCTACCCAACAGACAGATATGATTCGAAAGCTTGCTTGGTCAGTACTTTTTCCCGCTCTTTTTTTAAGCAGCCTAGCATGCTCTACAAAAAAAAAGGGGATTCTAAACATCGGGTACAATACGATTAATGCAAAATACAACGTATTGTTTAATGGAAAAGAAGCATTAGCTATTGGGGAAACAATTTTAGCTCAAGCCTTTGATGATAATTTTTACGAAATACTCCCTATTGAACCGCTTAACTTAAGGGGCGAAAATTTTGACGAAACTACACTTGTCCCTGGATTCAATCGCGCAGAGGAAAAAGCAGTTAAAACCATTCAAAAATATTCCATACGAATTGATGAGGTTCAATACAACAATCAAATAGAGCAAGCCTATTTACTTTTGGGCAAGGCACGCTATTTTGACCGTAGGTTTTTCCCCGCTCTTGAAGCGTTTAATTACCTGTTAAAAAGTGGAGCGAAAAGGAGTGTTTTTGTGGAAGGAAAAATTTGGCGTGAAAAGACGAACATTCGATTAAAAAATTATGAATTAGCCATTGATAATTTAAGGCCCTTGGTTCAATCGTTACCATCGAACAATGCGTTTTATCCACTAGCCAATGCCACCTTAGCTGAGGCGTTTTTACAATTAGAGGCCCTTGACTCTGCTCGATATTATATTCAGAAGGCAGCAGATAAAGAACCCAAAAAGAAAAATAAGGCGCGCTATTTATTTATAACAGGACAACTTTTTGAGCAACAACAAAAACATGATTCTGCACGATGGGCGTATCAAGAAATTGAAAACTTAAAACGCAAAGCTCCCAGAAAATTTACAGTACAAGCTAAAATTAAGAAAGCCTTTTTGGCTTCAGAAGAATTGGCAGAGTCAAGAGAACTGCAACTCAAAAGAATGTTGAACAACTACGAGAATATTCCTTTTGAGCATCAAATTTATAGCGCTTTAGGCGAGTTGTATTTGAAAGAAGGACAAGACAGTTTAGCCTTGGTTGCATTTGATCAATCAAACCAAGCCCCCCAGCTAGACATTTACACAGAAATTCAAAACTATACTTCTTTATATACCTATTATTTTTCTCAAGGCGAGTATGTAAAAACAGGGGATTATTTAGATAAAGTACTCCCATTATTTGATGAACAAAGTGTACTCTATAAAAAAACCAAACGCCAAAGGGACAATTTAGCGGATGTAATCATTTACGAAAAAAGAGCTAATGAAACGGACAGTATCTTAGATGTATTAAAGCTTTCAGTCGCAGAGCAGCGTTCCTTTTATGAGCGCTTTATTGAAGATCAGCAAAGAAGATCTGGTGAAGAATTAAAAAAACAAATAGAAACAAAACAATTTATTCAAACAGGAAGAGGCAAATCTTCCTTTTATTTTTACAATTCAAATTTGTTGCTTCAAGGCAGGCAGTCGTACCTCTCACAATGGGGAAATCGCCCAAATGTAGACAATTGGCGTAGTGCCAGCGAACTTAAAAGCGCACAAGTTGAAATCAGTCAAAAAAGCGAAAACATTCAGATTCTACTAGAGGCGTTCAGTAATAATCCGGATCAGTATATTGATTTGCTACCAAAAACAGAAAAAGAAACAGACAGTATCCGCGCCCTAAATCAAAAGGCCTATCTTCAATTAGGGTTGATTTACAAAGAAAAATTTAGCAATTTCGATTTAGCACAACAAAAACTGTCCCAACTCTTAACGAAAAACCCACCAGAGGAATTGGCAGTTCAAGCCATGTACCATCTCTTTCGAATAGCCGAAAAGCAAGAGTTAAATCGAGCAGAAGACTACAAAAAAGAACTTATTGAAAATTATCCTGAATCTGCTTTTGCTCAACTGCTTTCTGATCCTGAAAATTTTAGTGCAACAGGGATAGTAACTCCCGAAAGGCTATATGAAAATGTACTCTCGCTGTACAACAACAATTCTTTTGTTGAGGTACTAGAAAAATTAGAGCCCTTAAAAGTTTTGACAAGCGGCAGCTCGATAGAGCCGAAATTAGCCTTATTGAAAGCGCACACAGTAGGGCGCCTATACGGGGTTGAAAGCTGGAAAGAGGCGCTTAACGAAGTAGTTGATAAGTTTGGCGAAATAGAAGAAGGCAAAACGGCAAAAAACCTGCTTTTACAAATTGAAGCTACAGGGGAATTACGAGAACAAGGCCCCATTTACAAAAACTATAAGTGGGTATTTGTTTTTCAAAGGGAACAGTGGAATCCAATTGACCCCAGCGTATTAATTTTCCAAAAGCAAATTAAGGAAACACGAGCACAATGGAACATTAGTATTGATCCCTACAACGAAAAGTTCGTATTTGTTGTTGTTCATGGTATTCTTGACCCTAATGAAATAGAACAATGGCTAGAAGAAAACAAAACGAACTCCCTAACCGTTCTAACTAACGAGAATTTTGTAGCTTTGTCGTCCCAATATCGAACCTATTTAAAAACCAAATCCTGGAAACCAACAAAATGAAAGCAATAGACACAAACGGGCAATACAGTAAAATTGACAAAAACACCGTCCTAAAAGGAAGCCTTAAAGCCCAAACAGATATCCGAATTGACGGAACATTAGAAGGCGATGTAAACACGTCAGGCAAAGTTATTTTAGGAAAAGAAGCTCATGTCAACGGGAAAGTACTTTGTGCTAATGCAGACATTGAAGGCACATTCAAAGGCGAACTTACAGTTTCAGGCATACTTACCCTAAAAACAGGGAGTAATGTGGAAGGTGAAGTTCAGGTTCAAAAGTTAATTGTTGAATCTGGTGCCATTTTTAATGCCAATTGTTCGATGCACTCTGCAGATGATGGGGTTAAAAAATTAAAAACACTCCATGAAAAAACAGCCTAATAAGTGGCTGATTTTTTCAAGTTTAGCCTTTCAAATCGCCATAATCATGTACGTTATGGTACGATTAGGGCACTATTTATATAAACAGAGTAAAAAATTATGGGAGAAAGATTAAAAAACTCACTTCGTCTTTTCTTTTTTGTTTTTTTAATGGGAATTGTAGGGCCGATACATTTCCAAAGCTATCCTGAGGCGGCATCTTTTTTGATGCTGAGCTACATGGTAAATTTTATTCTTGCTCTTTTCTCATTACTATTATTGTATTGGGGACTAACAAAAAAAAAAGAAAATCTATCTTCCTTTTATTTAATAACGGTAGCAGTAAAATTAGGGGTATATTTCCTTTTTTTTCATCCCCAATTTTATCTTGACGGACAATTAACCCGTTCCGAATTTTTTATTTTTTTCATTCCCTACGCATTGGGTCTTTTAGCTGAAATTGTATTCTTATTTCGCTTCAAGTTTTGAGCCTGTACCCCATTTAATTTAAAGCCTTTTTCAACCGATTGTTTCGCCCAGTTAAAAAAGCCTGGTTTTGTTTCTTTATTAATCTGAAAGCATTACATTTGCAGCGCAAAAAAAGACTATAGAAGATACACTTTATGCCTTCAGCGACACACCCTTTTTACGCTGTTTTATGTTA
>RGZR01000080.1 GCA_010031465.1 Flavobacteriia bacterium | reverse complement strand
AGGAATTGGAAACTAAAGAATATGAATATGGTTTCTATACCGATATCGATTCTGATACGTTTCCGATTGGATTAAACGAAGAGGTGATCCGTAAAATTTCGGAGAAAAAAGGAGAGCCCGAGTGGATGATGGACTGGCGACTGCAAGCCTATGCATCATGGTGTGAAATGAAAGAACCAGAATGGGCTAATGTTACCTACAAGAAGCCTGATTTACAGGCCATATCGTATTATTCTGCTCCCAAAACCAAACCCAAATACGACAGTTTAGACGACGTAGACCCTGAATTGCTTAAGACATTCGAAAAATTAGGAATCTCCTTAGATGAACAAAAAAAATTAAGTGGAGTGGCTGTAGATATCGTGATGGACTCCGTCTCCGTAGCTACCACATTTAAAGAAACACTTGCCGAAAAGGGTATCATTTTTTGCTCCATTACTGAAGCCATAAAAGAACATCCTGAATTGGTTAAAAAATATATAGGATCCGTTGTTCCTCCAAAAGACAACTACTACGCGGGATTAAACAGTGCTGTTTTTACTGATGGCTCCTTTTGTTACATTCCAAAAGGGGTGCGTTGTCCAATGGAATTGTCTACCTACTTCCGAATAAATCAAGCAGGTACTGGGCAGTTTGAACGCACTCTAGTAATTGCAGATAAAGGGAGTTATGTGAGTTATTTAGAAGGGTGTACCGCTCCATCGCGTGATGAAAATCAATTGCACGCTGCGGTTGTAGAATTAATTGCACTTGATGATGCTGAAATTAAATATTCAACTGTTCAAAACTGGTTTCCTGGAGACAAAGAAGGAAAAGGAGGCGTATTTAATTTTGTAACCAAACGTGGGATTTGCCACAATCGATCTAAAATTTCATGGACTCAAGTGGAAACAGGATCAGCAGTCACCTGGAAATACCCTTCCTGTATTCTTAAAGGAGATGATTCCATTGGTGAATTTTACTCTATTGCCGTTACCAATAATTATCAACAAGCGGATACAGGAACCAAAATGATTCACCTGGGTAAGAATACCAAAAGCACCATCATCTCTAAAGGTATTTCAGCGGGGCAATCCCAAAATAGTTATAGAGGTCTTGTCCAAGTTGGATCAAGAGCTTCTAATGCTAGAAACTTCTCACAATGCGATTCGCTCTTAATGGGCAATGCTTGCGGTGCGCATACCTTCCCCTACATAGAGGCAAAAAACAATAGTGCACAAATTGAACACGAAGCCACAACCAGTAAAATTGGAGAAGACCAAATTTTTTACTGTAACCAACGTGGAATCGACACCGAAAAAGCCATTGCTTTAATTGTGAATGGTTTTAGTAAAGAAGTACTCAATAAGCTTCCGATGGAATTTGCTGTAGAAGCCCAAAAACTATTAGAAATTTCCCTAGAAGGATCCGTGGGATAAACAAAAAAATAATGCTAACAATTGAAAATTTACATGCCGAAGTAGAAGGCAAAGAAATTTTAAAAGGAATTGACCTAGATGTCAAAGCTGGAGAGGTACACGCCATTATGGGCCCAAATGGTTCAGGCAAGAGCACCTTGTCTTCTGTTATTTCGGGAAACGAAGACTATGAAATTACCAAAGGAAACTTGGTGTTCAAGGGCACCGATCTTGCAGAGTTAGATGCCGAAGAAAGAGCACATCAAGGTGTCTTTTTATCCTTTCAATACCCTATAGAAATTCCCGGGGTTACGGTAACCAATTTTATTAAAACTGCCATTAATGCCAATCGAAAAGCCAAAGGTTTAGCCGATATGCCCGCCAGTGAGTTGTTAAAGAAAATTCGCGAAAAAGCACAATTGTTAGAAATTGATTCTAAGTTTTTGTCACGTTCATTAAATGAAGGGTTTTCCGGAGGAGAAAAAAAACGAAATGAAATTTTTCAAATGGCTATGCTCGAACCTGCATTGGCCATTCTAGATGAAACTGATTCTGGTCTTGATATTGATGCTTTAAAAATTGTAGCCAATGGAGTTAACAAATTAAAAAGTAAAGACAATGCTGTAATTATCATCACACATTATCAGCGATTATTAGACTATATCGTGCCCGATTTTGTGCATGTTCTCTTTGATGGAAAAATTGTTAAGTCAGGCACAAAAGATTTGGCTCACGAATTGGAAGCTAAAGGATATGACTGGATCAAAGAATTAGCATAACTATGGAATTTAAAGAAAAATTACTTTCTTCCTATTTGGCTTTTGAAGACGGACTTGATCTCACGGACTCTGTTCATCAAACCCGCGCTAATGCACTGAAAATTTTTGAACAAAAAGGGTTTCCTACCAAAAGAGAAGAGGCTTGGAAATACACCTCTCTTGATGCCCTACTGCAATTGGATTATGCCCTTTTCCCAAAAGCAGAAACCAGTATTAACCTCAACGAGGTAAAAAAATATTTCCTATATGATACCGATACATACAAAGTGATTTTTATCGATGGGGTTTACAGTCCTTTTTTATCCAACACCACACACGATGGGTTAGATGTCTGTTTGATGTCTGCCGCATTAACAAAGCCAAAGTATCGCAAACTTATCGATTCTTATTTTAATAAAATAGCTGCTGAAAAAGACAGTCTTACAGCACTCAACACCTCCTATGCTAAAGAAGGGGCTTATATCTATATCCCCAAAAGTACCGTAGCAGAAAAACCAATTGAAATTATCCATTTTTCTTCGGGTATAGAAAATGCCCTTTGGTTACAACCAAGAAATCTTATTGTTGTAGATAAAAATGCACAAGTTCAAATAATTGAAAAGCACCAAAGTCTAAAAGAACATCCCGTGGTGACCAATAGTGTGACTGAAATTTATGTACATCAAGATGCATTTGTTGACTATTATAAATTACAAAACGATCTTGACTCAGCCTCTTTGATTGATAATACGTACATCGTTCAAGAAAAAAACAGTCACTCCAGTGTACACACCTTTTCACTCGGCGGAAAATTGATTCGAAATAACCTTCAGTATTTTCATAAGGGAGAACACATTCGCTCAACACTAAAAGGATTGACAATTTTGCATGGCAAACAACACGTAGACCACTCTACCCTAGTACACCATGCTCAGCCCAACTGTGAAAGCCATCAAGATTATAAAGGAATTTTTGCAGAACAATCAGAGGGGGTATTTAACGGCCAAATAAAAGTTAATAAGATTGCTCAAAAAACAAATGCCTTTCAGCAAAACAACAATCTATTGTTGGATGACAAAGCCACCGTAAATACCAAACCTCAACTTGAAATTTTTGCTGATGATGTAAAATGTTCGCACGGTTGTACAATTGGTCAGTTAGATGAAGAGGCCCTATTTTATTTACGCTCAAGAGGAATCCCCAGAAAAGAAGCGAAAGCCTTAATGACCTATGCTTTTGCCAATAATGTTTTAGAAAGTGTACAACTCCCTTCACTAAAAAAAAGGATCAATACTTTTATTGCCAATAAATTAGGCGTTAACCTTGGTTTCGAATTATAAATGTTTGATGTACACCATATCCGGCAAGATTTTCCGATTTTATCTCGTGAGGTAAAGGGGCATCCTTTGGTTTATTTTGATAATGCCGCTACATCGCAAACCCCAAAACAAGTTATTGATGTGATATCCGATTATTACAGCCGTTACAATGCCAATATTCATCGAGGCGTTCACACCTTAAGTCAAGAAGCCACAGATACTTATGAAAATGCGCGATACTATATTCAACGCCATTTTAATGCTGCCCATCCCCATGAAATTATTTTCACCTCTGGCACCACTCATAGTATAAATATAGTAGCTGCTGGTTATGCAAGCCTATTGCACCCCGAAGATGAACTATTGGTATCTGCCATGGAACATCATTCGAATATAGTGCCTTGGCAAATGCTATGTGAAAAAACGGGTGCGACACTTAAAGTCATCCCAATTACACCCCTGGGCACCCTTGATATGGATGCCTTTGTTTCCCTTTTGTCCTCCCGAACACGTTTGGTCTTTGTAAATCACGTGTCAAATGCATTAGGCACAATAAATCCTATAAAAATAATAATCGAAAAGGCCCATCAGGTTGGCGCTCATGTATTAATTGACGGAGCCCAAGCAAGTCCGCACATTAAGGCTGATGTTCAGGCTTTAGATGTGGATTATTATGTTACTTCTGCGCATAAACTCTGTGGTCCTACCGGAGTTGGAATGCTATATGGAAAAGAAGCCTTGCTAACCGCATTGCCGCCTTATCAAGGGGGTGGAGAAATGATTGATGAAGTCACTTTTGAAAAAACCACATACGCTGCTCTTCCACACAAATTTGAAGCTGGCACACCTCATATTTGTGGGGGTATTGCCTTTGGTGCAGCTTTAGAGTACTTAAACAAAATTGGATTTGAAAATATTGCCACTTATGAAAACGAACTGCTTCACTATGCAACAACTGCATTACTTGGTATTGAAGGATTAAAAATATACGGCCAAGCAGACCCAAAAACAGCAGTGATTTCGTTCAATATCGAAGGGATTCATCCCTATGATATTGGCATTATTTTAGATCAGTTAGGCATTGCTGTCCGAACAGGACATCATTGTACTCAACCCATTATGGATTATTTTAAGATTCCAGGAACAGTAAGGGCTTCCTTTTCATTTTACAATACAAAAGAGGAGATTGATCGATTAGTGGCAGGTGTTCGAAAGGCTCAAGCCATGTTACAATAATTTACTACTTTTAGGTGTGAATTCAATAGAAACAAAACTAGACGAAATAGTCGCCGAATTTTCCTTTTTTGAAGATTGGACACAACGCTATGAATATCTAATTGAATTGGGGAAATCGCTTCCTTTAATTGCCGCAGAATACAAAAACGATTCTAATATTATCAAAGGATGTCAGAGTAAAGTTTGGGTTCATGCCGAACTCGATAAAGACCGTTTAGTATTTACCGCAGACAGTGATGCTATTTTAACCAAAGGGATTATTGCTTTACTTATACGCGTATTTTCAGGGGAAAATCCAAATGCCATAATAGAGGCCAACACCTCCTTTATTGATCAAATTGGGCTAAAAGAACACTTATCGCCCACCCGAGCAAATGGACTTGTTTCTATGATAAAACAAATGAAACTGTACGCAATTGCCTTTCAAACTCAACTCAAACCGTAAACCATGGCTGAATCGATAAACACACATGCATTAGGAGAAAAAATTGTTTCCGTTTTAAAAACCATCTTTGATCCTGAAATTCCTGTTGATATTTATGAATTAGGACTTATTTATGATGTGTTTGTTAATGAAGACATGGAAGTCAAAATTCTTATGACCCTTACCACACCTAACTGCCCTGTAGCCGAATCGCTTCCTATGGAAGTAGAGGAAAAGGTAAAATCGATTGATGAGGTAAAAAGCGTAGAAGTAGAAATTACTTTTGACCCACCATGGACTCAAGATTTGATGAGTGAAGAAGCCAAATTGGAATTGGGAATGCTTTAAAAATGGAAGAGCCCATTCTTAATAAAGTGGCTAAAAGCCCCCTAATTACTCTTGATTTAGAGCATCTTAAACCGAAAGGTATTCGAACCTTTGTGGACATTTCGGTATGGTTAGAAGAAGGCTTGGTGTTGCGAGAAAAACATTTTCGACACACTTTAAAAGAAGTGGATTGGAACTCATTTTCAGGGCATCATATTGCTTTAGGATGTTCTACAGAAGCCCTAATCCCCGCTTGGGCAACCTTATTGATTACTACGTATTTACAACCCATAGCAAAGGAAATTGTTTTGGGTTCTCTTCATGACTTGGAACGCCATTTGTTCCAAAAGGAATTAGCCACGTTACCTTTAGATAATTTTATAAATAAACCTATTATCATCAAAGGTTGTTCAGATCCAACTATCCCACAAGATGCTTATATACAGCTCATTCAAAGGCTTCAACCCGTTGTGAAAAGTCTTTTTTATGGCGAAGCTTGTTCTTCAGTACCTTTGATGAAGGCAAAAAAACAAGGTGAATAATTCAACACATTCTGTTCTTATCATTAGCTACTACTGGCCTCCAGCTGGCGGATCTGGAGTACAACGCTGGATGTATTTTGCTAAACATTTAAAACAACTGGGGTGGTCACCACATGTGCTAACTGTAACTCCTAAAAAGGCTTCCTATGCCGTGTTAGATTCCAGCTTAGAACAGGAAGTGATTGACATTCCTGTGAGTCGAACTCAAACTGCTGAGCCTTTACGATGGTATTCCCTACTCACTACAGCTTCCAAACACAAAGGCATTCCTCAAGGAGAGGTCAAAACCAAAGGGCTTCTGGAAAAGCTTGCTGCATTCGTACGCGGAAATTTTTTCATCCCCGATGCGCGAAAAGGATGGCGGTATTTTGCCCTTGACCAAGCCCAGAAACTCTTTGAAGAAAAGAAATTCTCCTTTGTAATCACTACGGGGCCTCCGCACTCTGCACATTGGATTGGACACCAATTAAAAAAAGCGTTTTCAGTGCAGTGGATTGCCGATTTTAGAGACCCTTGGACTACCCTATTTTACAATTCGCAATTGTTCAGAATGCAATGGGCAAAAGAAAAGGATTTGAGAGAGGAAACCGCTATTCTGCTAAACGCAGATCGCGTTTTAACTACTGTTGGCGGCGCCTTTCATGAGGAGTTAAAATCAAAAGCGCCACAGCAATTATTTTATGCACTTCCCAATGGCTATGATTCGGATTTATTGCGTAGTACACCCAAAACACCCCAAAAAATATTCCATATCGTTTACACAGGACTGCTCACTGAAAATCAAGCCTATGATAGCCTAGTGAATGCTCTAAAAAAGGTTCAACATCGGCATTCTATTCAACTCTCACTTGCGGGTAAAATAGGGCAAAATACCATAGAATACTTTAGCAACGAACTCCCGCATATAAACATCACACACCATGGCTATTTACCGCATGATCAAGCCGTAGCTCTTATGAAGAGCGGCGTAGAATCGCCTTTAGTAAAGCAAAAGTCCTAGTCCTAAGCCTAAAAAAAGCAACCCACAAAAGCCAAGGGGTTACTTCGTAAAAAAAAGAAACCAACCCCCATTCCCAGCATTAACCCTGAGCCTATTAAAATAGCATTCTGTTTCATATATTATACTATGTATTATAAGGTAAAAAAAGGGAAGATTTACGACCTGTACAATTGATGCTCTTCTAGGTACTGAAAACTAAGGGATGGCATCAAATGGCGGAAGGGGTTTTTTTGTAGGATTAAATTACGAAGGGTTTCCGAAGCGTAGTCAAGCAAAGGGGCTTGAAAAATTTTTATTTTGTTGTGATCTAAAAATTGGTCTGGCAGCTTTTGCGAATGTTTTCTTGGATATACATAAAGTGTAACGTGATTCAAAATCGATTCATACGCTTTCCAAGTATGAAAGGCAACTAAATTGTCAAATCCCATCAAAAGAACAAATTCTAGGTTGGGATGGAACTTTTTTAGCTGGTTTAGGGTATCAATAGTGTAATTGGGTTTCTGAAGTGTAAATTCAATATCACATACCTCTAGATATGGAATCTCTTTTACTGCCAATTGCACCATTGCCAATCGGTGATGGTCCGCTAAAAGGGAATCGTTGACCTTAAACGGGTTTTGCGGACTTACTACAAACCATACGGCATCAATATCGGTTTGCGTAGCAAAATAATCTCCCAAAGCAAGATGTCCGTTGTGAATAGGATTAAAAGTACCAAAATAAAGACCAATTTTTTTCACCTTGTAAAGGTAGTCAACCCTTAGGAATTAAGGAAGTGTAAAACCGTTTGAACTACTTCCTTTTTTGCTGTTTCCAAAGTATCATTTACCAAGATATAATCAAATTGATTGGCATAAGAAAGTTCTTTTTCGGCTTTGGCTAAACGTTCTTTTATTATTTCTTCTGAATCCGTTCCTCTTTGACGTAGTCGTTCTTCTAATGCTGCTACAGATGGGGGCTGAACAAATACAGCTAAGGTGTTTTCAAGGAATTTATTTTTTATGGAAAGGCCTCCTACAACGTCAATGTCAAACAATATATGTTTGCCCTCTGACCACAGCCGATCAATTTCAGACTTCAGGGTGCCGTAGTAAGTGTTTTCATATACTTCTTCAAATTCCACAAAGGCGTCCTCTTTAATTTTAGCTTGAAAAGCTTCTGTTGATAAAAAATAATAATCAACTCCATTTTTTTCATGCCCTCGTGGGGGTCTTGAAGTGGCTGAAATAGAGAATCCAAAGGGGATGTTTTGCTGGAGCAAATGGTGTACTAATGTGGTTTTCCCACTTCCTGAAGGGGCTGAAAAAACAATGAGTTTCCCTTCCCCCTCCATTATAAAACGTTTAAAAGTTGTTCCTTTACTTTTTCAAGTTCATCTTTCATTTGAACAACGCACT
>RGZR01000079.1 GCA_010031465.1 Flavobacteriia bacterium | reverse complement strand
TTCTCGCTTTTAAAAATAACCCATAGTTACCTCTTTAGCGGATGCAAATATAAAACCCTTTATTCGCTTAACAAGAAGTTTTTGAGAAATTTTCTAAAAAATGTTAAAATAATTTTAACTAACTGTATGACAGTAGCTTATGTTAGTCAAAAAAGTTCCAAATCAAACCAAATCGGATAGAAAAATCTCGATAAGGGACAAAAGGAGCCGCGTAATAGTCGTAAGGGGTATCTGGTTTAATTAAATGTTCGACAGGTCCTGATAAATTTTCAATCTTAAAGTAGATACGTGAACTTTGGATTTTTGCATTGAAAAAGAAATCTACCCTGGGGTACTCTCCAATCTTAGTGTTGTTCTGTGTTACAAACTCAGCTAACAATGGATTGTATTGATCAGCATAGTAGTCCGTAAAAAAAACAAAGGTCATTCCGGACTGAAAAAATAATGCTTTTTTAAAAATATCGGAAGTAAGCATCAAGGTACTCCGTATAAGCCACTCTGGAACATTTAACGCTTGGGGACCATTTAACAACTCATCAGTATTCTCTTCAATTTGGTCCACCTTTTGGTATTGTACATTATTGGCCCAAGTAAATTTTCCAAAATTGAGTTGTTGATCAAATCGTGCTTTAAAATATTCAATGGGGAGTTCACGTTGAATAATTTCAACCTCAAACTTTTTATTTAAATCTCTTAATCGGGTGGCATTATTAAAAAAGGCATAGTGATTAAGTGTATTCCAATGGGCTGAAATCCTTCCCCATTTGGGGTGTGAAAGGCCTAGCGATTTGGTTGATACCTCAGGATTTACTAAGTCTGGATTATCCCAATTGTAATTGATAAAGTCACTCTGGAATCGATAAAAATTAAAATTTAGGGGCTGAGAACGGTATTTATATTCGCCGCTTACAGATAGGTTAAACAATAGGGGTCTTACTAACGAGGCGCGCCAAGAAGTGCTTGCAAATTCAGAAGCTAGAGAATGATAATATTCTGCACTTGCTTTTGTGCCTAAAATAGAGCCCTTCCAATGACCTTTCACTGCGAGTTGATTTATAAGTAAGCGGGTATTGTTTTGAAGTGTGTCTTTTTCATAGGACTTGGCCAACAAAGTATTTTTCCATTGGTATTGATATACATCAAATTGAAGGTCTCCAAGAGTTTTATTGGTAAAGCTTAAAAACAGGTTGTTTTCCAAGGTTGAGTTCTGGGTTGAATCTGCCACTTTAGAACTTACATACGCTTCTCCGAAATAAGAATTTACTCGCCTTTGATTATATTGGTAGTTTTTATTTTCATAACTCGACCGTAAGCCCATCGCCATTTTATACGCTGTAGTGTCTTTAGCTATTGGATAGAATTGAACGCGGTGTTCCATAAAATAACGCTTCCCCTCTAATTCATTTTGTCCCTGTATTTGTGTAGAAAGGCGGGAACGGTCTAAAAACCCATCGTAGAAGATAAATTGTTGCTCTCCATTTTCATCGAGTACAGCTTGGCCTTGTTCGTCTGCTAAAGCATAGTTGGGTGCGTTTTCGAAAAAATAATTAGCGTCGTTGGTTAATCCTCCATTCACTTCATTTTCTAATGATTGGGTGGTTTGATGAAGACGAAGCCGATACTTTTGATTGTAGGTTTGGTATTGGGTGCTAATCCTAAACTGTCGCGATCGACTTAATGCCGAAGTGTATTTTCCCAATGATCGAAACCCTTTAAAAGAAACTGCCACATTAAACTTGGGTGAGGTATTAATAGCCAAAGTGGCATCTAAATGTTGCCCTTGCTGGAAAGTGGATTTAAAGAAGAGTTCTGTGTAAGCTGACGGCACTTCAAAATAGGGGATGTCTTCTTTTTCAAAATACCCAAAATGTTTTACTCGCGCTCCCATTTGAGGTGTTACTTGAGCACTATGAAAATCATACCCCAATTTGTTAAACCCTTCCCCCATGTTGGGTAGGGGTAAATATTCAAAATAATCTTTACGTAAAAAGTTAAAGGTATATTCTCCCGCTAAGGATAAAGTGGTATCAACTGATTTTTGAGTACCGTCCATAAAAAACATCTTGTAGTCATCTACGGTTACCCTATCCATGGGTTTTATGTAGGGAATATAGCGCGGTTTTTCTTCCCCTTCCGCTTTTTGTTTTGTTTTTGTATTCTTTTGAAGGGTATCTGTAACACTCTTGTTTTGAGTAAGATCCTTTACCGCTAATGAATCTTTGCTTTTGGATATAAGTACGGTAGAATTAGGCACGGTATCCTTTTCAACAACATTAGTTTGCTGACTAAAAAGGGAGAGGCTGAACAAAAAAATGAATTGCAATAGGCGCTTCAACATGCCGTCTTGAATTTGTTTGCGAAGTTATAATAAATGTAAGTAATTTGTCTTAACAAGACCTAAACTTCCCAAAATGCCTGAGAATAAGTTAATGAGTCAATACAGTAACGATTTGGAAGCTGGGACGGATGAGGCGGGAAGGGGGTGTCTTGCAGGCCCTGTAACTGCAGCAGCCGTAATACTTCCCAAAAGTATTTCCCTACCCGGATTAACGGATTCAAAAAAATTAAGCGATAAGGAACGCAACAGATTGAGACCTATAATCGAAAAAGAAGCTCTTGCCTTCGCCGTGGCTCATGTATATCAAGAAGAAATTGATGAAATCAACATACTGAATGCCTCCATAAAAGCAATGCACTTGGCGTTAAATCAACTTTCTGTTCGGCCAAAATTTATTGCGGTAGACGGAAACCGTTTTCATGCTTATCAATCCATTCCCCATACTACGATTATTAAAGGTGACGGTAAATATTTACACATTGCTGCGGCTTCGGTTTTAGCTAAAACTTACCGAGATGATTATATGTCTGCGCTTAGCAAGGAATTTCCAGAATACCATTGGGCGCAAAACAAGGGATACCCGACAAAAAAACACCGAGAGGCCCTAGTCCAATTCGGCAAAACTCCACACCATAGAACTTCATTTACTTTGCTAAACGAACAATTTAAATTAACGTTGTAATCTCAATTTTAATCCTGTTACCAATAAAATTCTCTTCACTATTTGCTGTAGAAATCGTTAATAACATTTCATAAAATCTGCACCCTTCTTTCACTAGTTTTATAATTTTGATACCGTATGCGTAGGATCTCTTTACTTGTTTTAATACATGCTTTTTTAGCTTGTAGTCCAGTGGAAAAAAAGACACCTGAATTAATGGACTGTGTGCCTCAAAACACCCTAGCTATAGTTCAGGTAAACGACCAAAACATGGTGGTGAATACTTTAACTAATCTTACTCTGTTAAAGAATACTCTTCAGGTTAACACCGATTTATATCAAAAGGCAAAAACTGTCATTCCTCAAAATTTTACTCCCAAGTCTCTTTTGCTTTTTACGCCCGAGGGAAAAGCTGAAATTGCAGCCACCTTTTTGTCAAAAAAAGCCGTTACTGATACCCTGCCCTCTTCCCTCTCAACTGATTTAGAGTACAATGGAATTGCTATACAAATTGAAGCTGTTGAACAGGGAAACCTCTATTCTTCTGAAGTAAATGGAATATTAATTAGAAGTAGTTCACAATTGATAGTCGAAAACTGTATTCGAAATATTCAAGATCAAAAGCCCGGAATTCAAGAAGGTGAATTTTATACTTTGGCAAAATTGGGAGATGAAAATGCCCCTGTTACCCTTTTGCTTCACCGTGATTTTAAATCAGCATTAGCCAATACTTTTCCTAATGTTCCCCTTTTCCCGGGGCTCAGTGATTCTTGGATGGCCTTTGATTTTAATACCGCAAAAGCACCTTTTTCATTGAATGGTGTGGGCTTTATTAATGATTCTTTACCTGATAATCTAGGATTATTAAAAGGGTTACTACCCCTTTCTTTACTCACACCTGAAGTTGCTCCTCAAAATTTTGATGGTTATTTAGCCCTTGCCATTGAAGACTACAGAACCCTTGAAGACAATTTTAAACAATACAGTAGAAATAAAAATATAGCCCTCCAAAAAATTGATTTTACACTTTTAAGTGTTGCTGATGAAATAGCTTGGGTAGATCTAAACGATCAAAAAGCACTTCTTGTTCACCTCCGAAATACAGAAAATAAAGCCTCTGCCTTGTTCCCAGATGGAGAACAGCGCTCAGTTTTTCGGTCTATTGGAATTTATCAACACAAATTGCCCGAAGACCTGCTTCAGTTTAGCGCTTCTTTTGCTTCACCAGTAAAAGTTCAGTTTTCCGCACAGTTGGATGATTTTATTCTCTTTGCAGAGAACGAAACTTTTTTAAAACAACTTATCGGCAACTATTTAGATGGTGCCACCTTAGCCCGGGATTTAAATTTTAAAAATGCTAAGATGAGTCTTGCTGATGAAAGCACATTTCTTTGGCTCGGAAAAACAGAAAACTTAGCCTCTCAATGGAAGTCCAACGCGAACACAAAAGCTTGGGAATCGATTAAAGTTCAGCAATATCCTATTGCCTTACTTCAAGGAGTGAGTGAATCTGGATTTGTGCAAATGTATTTTACCCTTCAAATCAACAACCCTGAGCAGAAAAAAAATAGCGTAGCACAACAATATACCTTTACCACTGATGCCCCGGTACAAAGAGCACCACAATGGGTAAAAAACCATAGGAACAAAACCATGGACATTGCCATACAAGACGAAAAAAATGTGCTTTATCTATTTTCGAATACGGGAAAACTGTTTTGGAAAAAACAACTCCCCGGTCCAATCATAGGGGCCATTGAACAAGTAGATCTTTACAAAAACAGACGGTTACAATTGGCTTTTAGAACCCCTAATCGTTTTATGATTTTGGATCGAAATGGGAAAGTAGTCCCCCCTTTTGACATTAAAGTAGACGGGACAGCCCCACAACATTTATCTGTTTTTGACTATGATTTAAATCGTGACTATCGATTTTTACTCGCACAGGGGAAATCGGTTAAAATGTATGATAATAGAGGGCGTTTGGTTTCCGGTTTTCAACTTAAATCGATCAATCAGCCGTTGCAACACCCTGCCAAGCATATTCGCATCGGAACGAGAGATTATATACTGCTTCAAGATGTCACGGGTCAAGTAAGGCTTCTGAGTCGTCAAGGAAAAGACAGAATATCATTAAAATCAAATCTCAAAACGTCAGATAATCCTCTTTTTGAATACAACTCTACTTTTAGCGGTACTACACAATCGGGTGATTTTTTCCAAATTGACACAAACGGAAATGTCATAACTCAACCCCTGGGCTTACAGACTGACCACCGAATTGATATGACTTCCAAATCAATAGTCACCCTTTCAGAAAATAAACTGGACATAAAAGGGATTCCCGTATTGCTTCCTTATGGAAAATATACCCCCCCAAAGATTCACTACCTCAACAACATTATTTATGTTACTCTTACCGATCTTGATGCCCAAAAGGTGTATGCATATTACAGTAATGGATTGGCAGTAGGTGGATTTCCAGTTTACGGAAGTTCAAGTGTAGATGTAAGCAATTCTGATGATGACAATGCTATAGAAATGGTAGTCCAATCAGAGCCGAATAGCTTTTTGATTTACCAAATCAATTAATTCAATTTCTTTCCATTGGGCTTCAAAAAGGCGCACTAAATGAATTTTAAGTTTTGCCCTAACAACATCAAGGTTCAACGGTTGACCTAACTCTTTTTCCAATGAGGTTATGCCCTTACCGGTTATTCCACAGGGAACAATATGATCAAAATAACTCAGGTCTGTATTTACATTAAATGCAAAGCCATGCATGGTTACCCAACGGCTAGCACGTACACCAAGAGCGCATATTTTTCGTGCGAAGGGGGTGCCTACATCAAGCCAAACACCCGTTTCCCCAGGACTACGAACCCCTTTCAACCCATAGTCTTCTAAAGTGTCAATGACCGCTTGTTCCAAATACCGTAAATAACGGTGAATGTCAGTAAAAAAGTTGTCCAAATCAAAAAGGGGATAGCCCACAATTTGACCTGGCCCATGAAAGGTAATGTCTCCCCCCCGGTTGGTGTGAAAAAATGCAATGCCCTTATCTGCCAATGCCGTTTCATCAAGCAGTAAATGATCTTTCTTACCGCTTTTACCAAGGGTTATTACCGGCGGGTGTTCAACCCATAAAAAATAGTTTTTTGTCGGTGTAGGAAGGTCTTCTTTTCGATTTACTTTTTTCTGAGAAATGATTTCATCAAAGAGCTGTTCTTGCAACTCAAATGCCTTTTGGTAAGACAACTTACCTAAATTCACTTCGTGTACAATTTTAGAAGGTTCCATTTTTGAATTCAACTCCAACGATTCGGATTATTTAAGATAACCAGTGCAGCAATTACTCCAGGCACCCAACCGCAAAGTGTTAAAATAAATACGATTAAAACTGATCCGCACCCCTGACCAATAACCGCCAAGGGAGGAAAAACAATTGACAAAACAACGCGAAAAAAACTCATGTTAAGGTTTAGGTCACAAAGATACACATTTTGGTCCCTTAGATTTTTTAGTCTATGTATCTTTGCTCCAAATTTCAAGACATGGCAACGCTTTCTGAACAGGAACTCATAAGAAGAGAAAAGTTAGCAGAACTTAAAAAACTCGGAATCAATCCCTACCCTGCCGCTTTGTTTCCCGTTACTTTTTACGCACAAGATTTACCGAAAAACTACAGCGAAGGAAAAGAGGTTGTTGTTGCCGGACGATTAATGTCGCGCCGTATTCAAGGCAAAGCAAGTTTTGCCGAATTGCTAGACAGTACAGGTAAAATTCAATTGTACTTTAACCGCGATGAAATGTGTCCTGGTGATAATAAAACCATGTACAATGAAGTGTACAAAAAATTACTTGATATCGGAGATATCATTGGAGTCACCGGAACACTTTTTACCACTCAAGTGGGTGAACAAACCCTGATGGTAAAAAACTTTACCCTGCTCAACAAATCATTGCGTCCTTTACCCCTGCCTAAAACAGACGCAGAAGGACATGTGTATGATGAATTTAATGATCCTGAATTGCGATACCGCCAACGCTATGTTGATTTAATCGTTAATCCCAAGGTGAAAAACACCTTTGTAAAGCGTTCAAAAATCACAACTAGTATTCGTGAATTTTTAATCCAAAAAGGGTATTTAGAAGTAGAAACCCCAATATTACAACCGATTCCTGGGGGAGCTGCAGCACGTCCGTTTGTGACCCATCACAATGCACTTAATATTCCCTTGTATTTACGGATTGCCAATGAGCTTTATTTAAAACGCCTAATTGTAGGAGGGTTTGAAGGAGTATTTGAATTTGCAAAAGACTTTCGCAACGAAGGTATGGACCGTACTCATAATCCTGAGTTTACAGTTATGGAGCTTTATGTGGCATACAAAGACTATTTCTGGATGATGGAAACTACAGAATCATTGCTTGAAAAAATTGCCCTTGATGTACATCAGTCCACCACTATACAAGTTGGTAACCAAAAAATCAATTTTAAAGCTCCTTATCCTCGAGTTCCTATTTTAGAGGCCATAAAAACTCATACGGGAATCGATGTTTCGCAAATGAATGAAGACGAACTTAGAGCCTCAGCTAAGAAATTAGGCATTGAAGTAGACGATACAATGGGAGAGGGGAAACTAATTGACGCCCTTTTTGGCGAAAAATGCGAGCATCATTACATCCAGCCCACCTTTATTATCGATTATCCTAAATCAATGAGTCCATTGACCAAAGAACACCGAAGTAATCCTCGATTAACAGAGCGTTTTGAATTGATGGTAAACGGAAAAGAATTAGCTAATGCCTATTCAGAGCTCAATGATCCTCTTGATCAACGTGAGCGTTTTGAATCTCAAATGGCTTTAAGCGAAAAAGGAGATGATGAAGCGATGTTTATTGATCAGGATTTTTTACGCGCTCTAGAATACGGTATGCCCCCTACTTCTGGGATAGGAATTGGGATTGATCGATTAGTCATGCTAATGACAAATAAAAGTTCTATTCAAGAAGTCTTGTTTTTTCCTCAAATGAAACCAGAACAAGCCCTTCCCGCCCTTACCGAAGAAGAAAAACAACTTTTGTCCATAGTTAAATCACAATCACCCTGCCTCCTCCCAAAGGCAAAAGAACTGTGTGGATTTAGCAATAAAAAATGGGATGTATCTATCAAAGCCTTAACTCAAAAAAAGATAGTCGCTGTTGTAAAAAAAGAAGAAGGGTTGTTTATTGAAATGTTAAAATAAACTAAAGGGTTAAACCCTACTTCCTAAAAGGCATCTAAATATGAAAATCACAATTATGAAAAAATTATGTATCCTTTTTGCCCTTGCCCTGCCTTTTATAAGTTGGGCACAGCGGCCCCATGAAAAAACAAAATTAACCCCCGAACAGCGCACTACGCTGCAAGTAAAACAGATGGAACTTGCTTTAACCCTATCTGAAGACCAAGTAAAAGCGGTGCGAAAGGTTTTGGAAAATATCGTTC
>RGZR01000078.1 GCA_010031465.1 Flavobacteriia bacterium | reverse complement strand
TTCAAAAAAAAAAATGAAAAATTGTATTTAAGCTCGAACTTTTTCTTTTCGTCGCTTAAGAATTCGTTCTGCGGTAGCAGAAGCCGTTTGAATTGCCTCTTCAAAAGTTTTGCAAATTTTCTTCACTACAACGTCCTCTCCAGGGATACCAATTTTAAGCTCAACCCACTTATTTATTCGATCAGAAGTGTTTTCGACCTTTGTATAAACAAAGACCTCACTGATCTGATTGTGAAACAAGGTTAACTTTTCTAAACGCTGCTGTACAAACTCCTTTAATTTTGCATCTGCTGTGTAATTGACGGCTTGAAAATGAATTGTAATCATAGGTTATCGAATTATCGTTATTATTTCTTTTCCCTAGGATGTGCTTTCTGATACACATCCTTAATTTTCGCCATGCTGCTGTGCGTGTAATGTTGCGTTGCAGCAATACTACTATGCCCTAATAAATCTTTGATCGCATTAAGGTCTGCACCCTGATCGAGCAAGTGAGTTGCAAAGCTGTGACGAAGTACATGTGGACTCTTTTTTGTTTTGGTCGATACCTTACCAAAATAATCATTTACAGTCTGATATACAAATGAATCTGTGAGATTTTCGCCGTGTTCGTTGATGAAAAAATAGGTTTCATCTTGAATGTTTTCAAGTTGATTTCGCTCTTGCTCATAGCTTTTTAGTAAGGATGTAATTTCGGGTAAAAGCGGTAAAATACGTTCCTTATTTCGTTTCCCTAATACCTTCATCAACCCCTTTGACAAGTTGATGTTATTCCTTTTCAATTCAATCAATTCAGATCGTCGTATTCCTGTGTAATACAATAATCCGATAAGGGTGCGTTGTGTTCTCCCCTTGAAGTCTTTTGTGTAAAGTTCAGGATCAAGAACCGCTTCAATTTCTTCCAATGAAAAAGGCAATGCAACTTTAGCAGTTGTTTTTAGGGCTTTGTGCTCTTTGAGTGGAGATACAGAAATCACTTGAGTTCTCAGCAAAAAAGTAAAATACGATCGCAAAGCCGAAATCTTTGCATTTATGGTACGCCTACTATTGCCTTGTGCCACTAAAGCCACAATCCAAGAGCGTATTTGGCCGTAGGCTACGGTTTCGATAGAGGATACTTCCTCCATTTGAGTGAGGAATTCTTGAAAAGATTCTAAATAGGTTTTATACGCTTTAACCGTATGTGGAGACCCTTTTTTTTCTAAAGTAAGATACGCTAAGTAAGAAGGTATGGACATAAAAAAACGCTACTCCATAAAAGTACTACTTTAATGCAATAGCGTTTGATAAATATGTGTTAAAACCTATTGGTTTTCTGAATCTCTTAGCGTTTGGATGTACTGTGCTTTGAGCATTTTTTGACGATTCTTTACAGAAGGCTTTGTGAATTGCTTTCGATTTCGCAACTGTCGCATTGCTCCTGTTTTGTCGAATTTACGTTTAAATCGCTTTAACGCTCTATCGATATTTTCGCCGTCTTTAATGGGTATAATTAACATAATATAGCACCTCCTTTCATAATAGGCTGCAAATATAGACAAAAGTATGATCTGGGAATACTCTCTTGTAAAAAAGTTTTTACTTCTCTAAAAGTTTTCGTGCAATGACAAGTTTTTGAATTTCAGTTGTCCCTTCGCCTATGGTACATAACTTGGCATCCCGGTAAAATTTCTCTACAGGAAAATCTTTAGTAAAACCGTAGCCACCGTGAATTTGAACGGCTTCATTGGCTACTTTAACACAAGTTTCTGAGGCATATAATTTTGCCATAGCTCCTTGCTGAGTTACCGCTAAGTTTTGGTTTTTTAATTTTGAGGCTTTTTGGGTTAGTAATGTTGCTGCCTCTATTTCTGTAGCCATCTCGGCCAACTTAAAAGAAATGGCCTGGAAATTACAAATGGGTTGTCCAAACTGTTTTCGTTCTTTAGAATACTGAAGTGCTGCTTGATAAGCTCCCTTTGCTATTCCTAAAGATAATGCTGCGATTGAGATTCGTCCACCATCTAAGATTTTCATGGATTGTATAAAACCATCGCCTACGGGACCCAAACGATTTTCATCCGGAATGACACATTGATCAAATACCATTTCAGCCGTTTCTGAGGCTCGCATCCCTAATTTATTTTCTTTTTTCCCTGCCGTAAAACCAGGTGTACCGCGTTCAACTACAAAAGCAGTCATTCCTCGGCTATCCCCTAACTCTCCGTTTCGGGCAATGACTACGGCTACATCTCCAGAAATTCCATGGGTTATAAAGTTTTTTGTACCATTTAGAATCCAATGATCGCCTTGTTTTTTTGCTGTAGTAGACATGGACTTGGCATCGGATCCAGTATTGTGTTCTGTTAATCCCCAGGCTCCAATTAAAGTACCATTACAAAGTCCAGGTAACCAACGAAGACGTTGTTCTTCGGTTCCAAATAAATAAATATGATTGGTGCACAATGAATTGTGTGCCGCAACGGAAAGCCCTATGGAGGGATCAACCATTGATAGAGTTTCGATTAAGGTAACGTACTCATGGTACCCCATCCCAGAACCTCCATATTGTTCTGGAATTATCATGCCCATAAATCCTAAAGAACCTGCCTCTGCAAAGAGCGCCTTTGGAAAATACTGTTGTTCGTCCCATTCCATAACATGTGGCTTAATGTGCTGAGCCGCAAAATCACGAGATGACTCATACACCATTTGTTGAGTCTCTGTTGTTATAATTTCGGGACGTATATCGAAATCGATCATAGTTTAATTTTACCGCAAATATAATTTTAATCTCTCAATTTTGTTTGGAGAATCTGCAAAAACTTCAGACAAAATTTCTAAATTTCATGATTTCGTTTTACTTCGGTAGGCTATCAATTTTAGTGCTTCTTTTTCATTAAGATAAGGAATTTTAACTAAGTCATCAAGACTCGCTGTGGCTAAATCAATTTTTGGATGTTGAGCTGTGTCCGAAACGTAAAAATAATTTTCAATCCGATCTACCACCAAACTGTCCAAACCGTAAACTTCATGCAATTGATCCAGCAGCAAAAAGCCTTTGAGATAGGCTCTAAATTTTACAATTCCGCTCTGATAAAACCTTACCTACTCCCCGAACTTGTTGTAAGTCCTCAGCCGTTGCTTTATTCAACTCTTTTTTTACTACTGGAGCTTTTTCCTTGTAGTTTTTTCGAATAATTGGAAAGCTAAGCCTTTTGGACATTCTAGTGACTAAGGAATCGGGCAATTGTGCGATTTTTTGAAATTCAGATAAGGATTTTAATCGTTTTTCCGATTGAGTAAAATCCTGTATGCAATCAAATGCCTCTGGAGAAAGCCCCAATACATAGGCATTATAATCGCTCATAAAGTTAGGGTTAATAAGAAATACTTTGGGATTATGAATAGGTTGTAGCGCTTTAAGACTATCCAGTTGGGCTTGATAGTAGGCCATTTCCTCAGCATTAGTTTCAATATTCCCTCCCCCTTTTTCATGTATTGCAACCACTGATTCCCCATAAGAACAAGAAGTAACAGCAGTATTGCACTTCGCTGAAATTGGGGAATTTTCAAACGAAAACCAAAACCGGGGAAAATGGTTATTTTTTCTTTAAGGCATAAATAGCACTTAAGTATGTGTTTAATTCTTCTTTTACTCTTGGAAACAATAGCAATAAACCGATCATATTAGGAAATACTAAAGCCAAAATCATAGCATCAGAAAACGCCCAAACGGAGGACATATCGCCAGCAGCACCGATAACTATAAAAATCAAAAACATCAATTTATAAGAAAGCTCAGAAACACGACTCTTGCCAAAAATATACATCCAAGATTGCAGTCCGTAATAGGACCAAGAAATCATGGTTGAAACAGCAAATAAAACTACGGCTATGGTTAAGAAAGGCCCTGAAAAAGCAATGTACTTAGAAAAGGCTGCAGCAGTGATTCCCGCACCTTCAGCAGGCTGACCGTCAATCATAACAACTCCTCCTACTCCTCCATAATCAAACACGGTATTGTCACCATTAAAAATTATAATAACCAAAGCCGTCATGGTACAAATAACTACCGTATCGATAAAAGGCTCAAGTAAAGCCACTAAGCCTTCAGAGGCAGGATAATTTGTTTTTACTGCTGAGTGGGCTATTGAAGCTGACCCGGCTCCGGCTTCATTTGAAAAAGCGGCACGTCGAAAACCAGTTATCAAAACCCCTAACAAGCCCCCTAATCCAGCTTGCGGATTAAACGCTTGGCTAAAGATCATTCCAAAGGCATCATCAATGAAGGAAAAATTGGTAATAATAATATACAAACAGGCAAGAATATACATCAATGCCATTAGGGGAACTACCTTCTCAGTTACCATTGCTATTCGCTTAATACCTCCAATGATAATTACCCCAACAAGTACCATTAAAATAATTCCTATAATAGTTCTGGCACTTCCTCCGGTCATCCCAAAGGATTCTACCAACTGCATAGCCGCTTGATTTGATTGAGCGGCATTTCCTCCTCCAAAAGAGGCGCCGATGCATAAGAAAGCAAATATACCGGCTAAAATTTTACCTAAAGTAGTGAAACCTTTTTCTTGAAGTCCTTTTGTTAAATAATACATAGGCCCTCCATATACCGTTCCGTCTTCACCAATATCTCTATACTTCACACCAAGTGTACATTCTACAAATTTTGTAGACATACCAATAAGTCCACACAAAATCATCCAAAAGGTTGCGCCGGGGCCACCTACGGCTATTGCCAAGGCAACTCCTGCAATATTTCCATTTCCTACCGTACCCGATACAGCTGTTGCAAGGGCTTGAAAATGACTTACTTCACCCTCTTTGCTTTCATCTTTTATTGTTCCTTTGATGTCCCCATCGTAAGCCAATTGAGATTTTTCTGCACTATGATGATCAATGCTGTCATATTTTCCTCTCACAGTATTAATTGCAGTAGCAAAATGTCGAACATTCACAAATCCAAAATAAAAGGTGAAAAATAGAGCTCCCCCTACAAGTAAGATGATTATTGTAGGAATGCCAGTCCCTAAAAAATTGTGTAATATCAAACCTTCCCACCAATTTGCAATAGGAGTAAATGCCTCGTTAATTTGTTCGTCTAGCCCTTTTTCTTGGGCAGAAAGTGTAGTAGTTAAAAAGAAAAGTAGTGTTGAAAAAATATAGTTTATGGGTTTTGCTTTCATGTAGTGCATAGATTAGATGACCAATATCATAAAAAGGAAGTGAAAATCAAACTAATCGAGGTGAAACATTCTATTGATTTTTACAATTAATCCTATAGATCCGAGTAAAATTAGCTTTACATCAACGGATAACGTATGATTTGCATCTGGATTTATAATTTGATTTCCGTGAGGATCACAATAGCCAATCACATTACACCCTGTTCTTTTTCTTAATTCCTTTGTGGCTAAAGATTTATTTTGAAACTCTTTAGCCACTTTTTTAAGATCAATTTCTTCAACATTAGGACTCGTTCATCTTCCCACCAATCTAAAGCTACTATAAATTGAATCACTTAGGTTCGGTTAACAAGGCTGCCATATAATCACCTCCGCATCAGACTCACAAATCAAATACAGAACTACGTTTGGTATAAATCATATCTTTAAGTTTTAGCCAAAAGGCAAGAGTAAGATACAGCACAAACCCTCCAATGAGGGTAGTAAATGAGGCATAAATAAAAAACAACCTTACGCTCTTTACTCTCATTCCCAAAAGTTCTGCCAATCGGGTGGATACAGCAAAGCCATTTCGTTCAAAAAAAAGACGTAAATGAAAGGGAGTTTTCATGGATTTAAAAGTAGTCAATTCAAAAGTATTAATTTTAATGTTTTTGAGACTTCATCATAAAATTTCCTACTTGACATTGAAGGCGACCTTTGAATGCCCGCAATATACAGTCGAGCTTCTTTAAAATCGGGTCCCGATAACTGGTTCCAATTTCCAGGGAAAAGGATTTCAAAAGATTCCCCTTCGGGGGTTTCAAAATTTCGATGAGTAAATTTTTGAAAACGCCATAAGTAGTGAAAAAAGCTTCGTTAATCATTTGATATGGGGACAAAAAATTAATAGAAGGGTACTGTTGTTAGTCTGTAACCACTTCCCCTTTCCAATCTAAAATTCCGCCTAGCAAATTGTAACAATCGGGTATTCCAGATTGTTTTAAAATTTGACAAGCTTGAGCACTTCGGGCTCCTGAGCGACAGTAAACATAGTAAGTGGTATCTTTCTCTAATTGACGTACACCCTCCATAAACCCTTCGGGATCACGTATATCCAGCAATTGAGCATACTTTAGGTGTCCTGCTTCAAATTCTTCTTCAGTACGTACATCTAAAATGATACTCTTAGGGTTTTGCTGTTGCCCTGAAATCCAATCTTGCTGTGATAGATCCATCTGATTTTTTTTGCTAAAATACAATAGCTAATGATCTGAAACAAGTTGTAAAAAAAGATTTTTCTTACAAAATTTAATACTATTTTTGTACCAACAAATGTTGTAAATACAAACAATTGAATAACAAAGCCATTATTGTTGCGCTTTTTAAGGCGAATGGTAAAATAACTGAAGCCCTGTCTCATGGGTTAAAACCGATGGGGATATCGATTCAACAATTTAATGTGCTTCGTATTTTAAGAGGACAAAAGGGAAATCCATCCAACTTAAATACTGTTCATGAACGAATGATACACAAAATGAGCAATACTACACGTTTAGTAGATAAGCTTATCGATAAAGGTTTAGTCAATCGAAATGTGTGTAAGGAGAACAGAAGAAAAATTGAATTGTTCATTACAACAGAAGGACTATCCTTATTGAAACTTGTTGATCCTATTGTAGATCAAATTGAAGCGGAATTTTTAGCATCACTCAGTAACGATCAACATGAAGAAATAATGGAAATATTAACAAAACTTAACAATTAAAAATGAAAATGAAAAAAACAATTAGCACTATTGTAGTAGTATTATTTACAATCTCTTCTTGGGGTCAATCCACTTTAATTCCAATTAACATAGAAATGAGCAGCATTCATTGGGTTGGAAAAAAGGTGACTGGACAACATGATGGAATTATTAACCTGATTTCTGGAGCTCTAGAAATCAACGAAGGTATTCTAGTTGGGGGGCAATTTGAAGTAGACATGACTTCAATTACCGTTCAAGATCTCTCTGGTGAGTACAAAGAAAAATTAGAAGGGCACTTAAAGTCTGATGACTTTTTTGCAGTGGAATCATTCCCAACCGCTTCTTTGGTTATTACCCAAGCAGAGAAAAAAATGGAAAATCATTATGCCGTAACGGCAGATTTATCGGTTAGAGGCATTACACATGCTGTCAACTTTGAAATGCATTTAGTTGATAATTCCGCTTCATCAAAAGTGATAATCGATCGTTCTAAATACAATGTAAAGTTTCGCTCAGGATCTTTCTTTGAAAATTTGGGTGATAATTTAATTTATGATGATTTTGAACTTGATGTTGTTCTTAAATTTTAATTAGGATTATTGTTCGGGGATTTGGGGTAATTAAAATTTATACTATATTTGATTTAATGAACCGGAATATAATTTTTTTAACCTTATGGTGGAACACAGAGCAATGTTAACTCTCGTGTACGCGAACCTATAAATACTACCAAAGGCTTGTCATCACGACAGGCCTTTTTTAATGGCCCAATGAAGGAATACAAACTTGAATCTCATCACAAAAAAATATTAGCGGATACCTTAACTCCCGTGAGTGTATATTTAAAAGTACGTGATGTTTTTCCACACAGTTTATTGCTTGAAAGCAGTGACTATAGTGCTAATAATAATGATTACTCCTACATCTGTTGTAATCCCATCGCTTCCATAGAATTAAAAAAAGGACAACTCATTACGCACTATCCTGACGGGACTTCTCAGCAAGAAAAGGTAACATTTGCTTCAGCTATTCCAAGTAAAATCGAAGCCTTTTCAAAGCAATTTAAATCAAAAGATTTTGCCTTTCCTTTTATAAGCAATGGTCTCTTTGGTTTTATGGGCCATGAGGCTATTACCTATTTTGATACATTAAAATTACAGGACGATAAGCCCGGTGTTGAAATTCCAGACCTCTACTATGCAGTATATCAAAACATAATTGCCATAAGTTTATTTAATCATGAAGCACATTTGTTTTCCCATACTTACAACGGAACCCATACCCTTGATCTTTTAGAAAAAATTCTACACAATAAAAGTGTAAATCCGTTTCCTTTTCATAAAATGGGTGAAAAACAGTCCAATATGACCGATGATTCCTTTCTTAATTTAGTGCAAAAAGGAAAGAAACACTGTTATCGAGGGGATGTGTTCCAACTTGTTTTGTCTCGTCGGTTTTCTCAAGGATTTACAGGAGATGAATTTAATGTTTACCGCACACTACGCTCCATAAATCCCTCCCCCTATTTGTTTTTCTTTGA
Source organism: Flavobacteriia bacterium (assembly GCA_010031465.1). GTDB lineage: Bacteria > Bacteroidota > Bacteroidia > Flavobacteriales > Flavobacteriaceae > MS024-2A. The sequence continues at coordinate 93 of RGZR01000078.1, read as the reverse complement.
TTACGGTTCTTTTAAAATTTTCGGAAGTTCGCCCGAAGCACAAATCGTAATTCAAAATGGGAAAGCGGAGATACATCCTATCGCAGGAACCTT
>RGZR01000077.1 GCA_010031465.1 Flavobacteriia bacterium | reverse complement strand
TAAGTGTCTATACCTTAATATTGAAAATGGAATCATCCTAATCAATGGCACTTTAGGAAAAAAGCTAACCGTTGATGATATTGAGTATGTCAGAACCTTTTATGGCGATTATATTTTCCACACCAAATCAAAAGAAAAAACGATTTCAACAGAGCAACTGGAAGCCTCAAGTAAAAAGACTTTACAGTTAAAACTAGAGGAACTCGGGGTAAAAGTAGTATAGCTACGAAGAAGCGTCTGATTGAGTAGTATTTAGAACTTTTAATGGAAATAAAAAAGGGCTCTGTCAAAGAGCCCTTTTAAAATGGGTGTTTTCCCTTAGAGGGCAGCTACATGCTTGGCCAATTTTGATTTTAAATTGGACGCTTTATTTGCATGTATAATGTTTTTCTTTGCTAATTTATCAATCAACGAAATAACGGAAGGGAACATTTTTTGAGCATCTTTTTTCTTTTCTAGATCACGCAACTTTTTGATTGCATTACGCGTCGTTTTGTGCTGATAACGGTTCAAAATACGTTTTTTGTCGTTTGATCGAATGCGCTTTAAAGCGGATTTATGATTTGCCATAACTACTATTTATGTAGCCCGTAGGGGAGTCGAACCCCTCTTTCCAGGATGAAAACCTGGCGTCCTAACCGATAGACGAACGGGCCTTAATTTTCGTGCGCAAATGTAAATGTAAAATTGTTATTATACAACTCCTTTAGTAAACAAAATCGCATAAATTAAATCAAACTTTTTTTAGAGATAAAAAAATAAGAGATAAGCAACGAAGATTCAACCCCATAGCCTGTTGTTCTTGCACACCAAAATTGCAACTATTGTTACGCTTTAATAGGCCTTGGCAAAAAGTACTCGTTGGGCAGAAGGCTTACCTGAATAGACGCAAGTTCCCGCTTCTTTTTCCCCATGTAAAGGGATGCAACGAATCGTAGCTTTTGTTTCTTTTTTAATGGCCTCTTCGGTTTCGGCTGTGCCGTCCCAATGTGCAGATACAAATCCCCCTTTGTCTTCAATCACTTTTTTAAAGGCACTATAATCATCTACAGGGGTAATGTTTTGGTCTCTGAATTGGAGTGCTTTTGTATATAAATCGGCTTGAATTTTAGGAAGGGTGTCTTCTATATAATCAACCACTTGATCTGCCTTTATTACCGTTTTGGAAAGGGTGTCGCGACGGGTAACTTCAACAGTTCCGTTTTCTAAATCTTTTGGGCCAATAGCTATTCGTAAGGGTACACCTTTAAATTCGTACTCGTTAAACTTAAAGCCCGGCTTGAATTTATCACGATTGTCAAATTTAACACGTATTCTCCTCTTTTTTAATTGAGTTTGAATTTCTTCAGCGACTACAGCAATTGCGTTTTGCTGTTCTTCTCCTTTATATATGGGAATAATTACTGCCTGAACAGGAGCTAAATTAGGGGGCAATACAAGTCCATTATCGTCACTATGCGTCATAATTAACGCTCCGATTAGGCGTGTAGAAACGCCCCAGGAAGTGGCCCAGACATAATCTAGTTTTCCCTCAGCTGTTGCAAATTTCACGTCAAAAGCTTTGGCAAAATTTTGCCCTAAAAAGTGAGAAGTTCCGGCCTGTAAGGCTTTTCCGTCTTGCATTAAAGCTTCAATACAATAGGTCTCAAGAGCACCCGCAAAACGTTCACTCTCTGATTTAACGCCCTGTACAACAGGAATAGCCATGTAGTGTTCTACAAAATCAGCATATACTTGATTCATGGTTTTGGCCTCCTCTAAAGCCTCCTCTTTGGTGGCATGAGCGGTGTGGCCTTCTTGCCATAAAAACTCAGCGGTACGCAAAAAAAGACGTGTACGCATTTCCCAACGGACTACATTGGCCCACTGATTAATTAGAATGGGAAGATCACGATAGGATTGGATCCACGTTTTATAAGTATTCCAAATAACGGCTTCACTGGTAGGTCGAACTATCAATTCTTCTTCAAGTTTTGCTGCAGGATCAACCATCAGTTTTCCCGGATTTTTATCGTCATTTTTTAAACGATAGTGTGTGACAACAGCACATTCTTTTGCAAAACCCTCAGCGTTTTTTTCTTCTGCTTCAAAAAGGCTTTTCGGAACAAACAAAGGGAAATAGGCATTTTCATGGCCGGTTTCTTTGAACATAATATCCAATTGGGCTTGCATTTTTTCCCAAATGGCATAGCCATAAGGCTTGATGACCATACAGCCCCGTACAGATGAATTTTCAGCTAAATCAGCTTTGACTACAATTTCATTATACCACTTGGAATAATCGGTAGTTCTTGAGGTGAGTTTATCTGCCATATGACTTTGGCATAAAATTTGCCTATATTTGAATTAGTAATTTTTGAGTTACAAAACTAAACTTTTTGTAGCACATCTCTAAACCTAAAAATGATGAATGCACTACACACTTTCGCTTCCCTTAAGAATATCGTAACCCTTGGAATGTCAACCATGGTGATTCTGAGCTGTGGTAGTTTCCAAGGTGCATCTTATTTTGAGTCGGATGGTATTTATACTTCCCGTAATGAAATTCGGCAAAACCCAAATACAACAGCACAAAAATCATCAAAAAGTGATTATTACAGCAGCTATTTTAAAAATGCAGCCGACGGATACCTTGATGTAGCTAATGATGATTTGTATTTTACCGATTCCGAAGGATATACTTCGGACTATACAACAGAAAACCCTTCTGTGGGGGTTCAAAATTCACAAATCCCGTGGGGAAGTCAAACCACGCAAACCGAAATCATTTTTATGGACACTCGTCCAAACTATTGGGGACTTTCTGGTTTAGCTTTTATGAATTCTCCCTTTTGGAATTCCTATTATGCTAATCCTTATCGATTTGGCTATGGGCCCTACGCTTCCTTCTATAATCCTTACCGCAATCGATTTTTCGGTTACCATTCGTATTTGGATTTTTACGATCCCTTTTACAGTCCCTTTGGCTATGCGGGTTTTTACGGAGGATTTTACGGCGGATATTCAGGCTACGGTTGGAATTTTGGATATGCAGGGTACAACCCTTACCGTTTGAATCGATACCACAACAGAAACCACTACAACAATCAGCGGTGGAATGGCGATAAAGATTACCGAAATACAGTTGCTCGAGTTCAATCGGGCCGTGGTGAAAAAAATTATGACAAACCAAAGCGCAATAGAGAAAACAAAGACAGTCGTCAAAGTGTAAACAATTCTGCAGACATCCAAAGTACGCTAAATCGGATTAACATGGGGCGTGGCTTTTCTTCTTTGGGAAGAAATGTACAAATTCTCAATAATCGTCAAAATGTATTAGGAAGTAAAACTATTTCCGGTAATTCAAAAACCACCCGTCCCATTTACAATGCTCCAAATGTACAGGGAACAAACCGTACTTCGACTAGTCCTTCAAAATCAGTACAAGGGAATACAGGACGGTTTACCCAATCGCGATATAACTTGGGTGCTCGAAACAGATCAACTCCTTCTACACGAACAAATAGTTCGCTTCAACGCAACATAACAAACACTAGAATTATTCAAAATAATTCTTCTAGAATCAAGAATTCGAATCAGTCGTTTTCAAAACCTAACTATAACAGTTCTCCTCAACGCTCATATACTCCAGCACCAACCAGATCAATGTCAACGAGTAGAGGTTCTGTGTCAAGTGGGCGAAGTTCATCGGGAGGAAGACGAAATCCTTAATCAAAAACATGCCTAAACGTCTTACCCTATTCCTGCTTTTGCCGGTGGTTTTGATTTCGTACTGGAGTTCGGCGCAAAACGTAAACGATGTCAATCAATTTTTAAACACCTCTTTAAACGGAACGGCTCGTTTTAATGGAATGGCAGGTGCTTTTGGGGCATTAGGTGGGGATATCACTGCCATTAGTACCAACCCGGCAGGATCTTCTGTGTTTTTGCATTCAGAATTTGGAGGAACATTATCATTTGCGAATAATGCCCTAAAAGCCAACTATTTTGGAACCTCAAACACATCAGAAAACCGAGACTTAAATTTAGAACAAGCGGGTATTGTTTTTGTATTTAACAATACTGATCCTGATGGAGCGTGGACTCGAGTAAGTACCGCAATAAATAGTTTTCGTGTGTATAATTTTGATGAAAAAGCCACTGTAGAGGGTTCTGCCCCCAGGGGAATTGATCAGTATTTTGTTCATTATGCAGAAGGGCTTCCTTTTAAAAACCTTCCTTTATACGACGGAGAGACTATAGAAGAAGTGTATACGTACCTCGGTGAAAGCAACGGATTTGCTGCACAACAAGCTTTTTTAGGCTATCAAAGTTATATTATTAACTCCCTTAGTTTTGATGATGACAATACCGGGTATTCTTCTAACGTGTTTTACGACCGAGTAAACCATCAGTTAAATCTGATAAATTCTGGTAAACACCGTAAAACAACCTTTAATGTCAGTGGATTGTATAAAAATAGACTTCATATAGGAGCCAACATTAATTATCACAAACTAGATTACGCTCAAAATCATAGATTGAAAGAAAATGAGCAAGACCCTTCCTCACCTGTTTACAACATAGAATTTGAAAATGAATTATTAAGTTATGGTGATGGCTATTCTGCACAATTGGGTTTTATTTTAAAATTAACATCGCTCCGGCTAGGGTTTACCTATGATTCCCCTCAGTGGCTTACCCTTTTTGACGAAACGCGACAGTCAATTAGTGCTTATCATATTGAAGAAGGGTTAATTGTAAATGAAAAAATTGTACCTAATACAACCAATATTTATACTGCATATCAGGTGCAATTACCTTCGAAAACCACAATAAGTGGTGCCTATATTTTAGGTTCAAAAGGCTTGCTTTCCGTTGATTACAGCTATCAAAACACGGCTCAAACACGTTTGTCTATGCCTGGGGGGAGCGCTTACTTAGATGCCCTTACAGATGAAATAGGAAATGTAAATCAACCCCAACATACACTGCGTTTTGGAGGTGAATACCGATTTAGTGGCATTAGTGTTCGTGGAGGGTATATGGAAAAAAACGCCCCTTTAAAAAACAACGCGTTACAAACAAGTGCATTCACTTTTGGAATAGGCTTTGATTTTGGAGTTTCCTCTCTGAATTTATCACTTGTGCAGCTAGAGCACAATCAAAAGTTTACACTCTATTCTGAAGGGCTTACTTCTCCCTACACGCTCTCTAATCAAAGCACTAAAGTTAGCCTGAGCTATAGCCTTAAACTTTGATCCTCAAGACGCTGGGTAAAAACCTGAGAAAATGAGTATATTTGTCGCCAGTTTTAATGGATATGAAATTCGAAAAATTAATTGTTGATAAACTCATGCAGGAAGATGAAGATCACTTATCCAACAGTACTCAGACCCCTTTACGATCTGATGCTTTTGAGTTAAGTCCTGATGAAAAAATTGTCATAATCCAAGAGCATGTTAAATCAATCTTGGAAACCTTGGGAATGGATTTAAATGATGACAGCTTGAGAGGAACCCCTTTACGAGTGGCCAAAATGTATGTCAACGAAATATTTGGGGGATTACATCCTCAAAAGGAACCCAAAGCCTCTACTTTCAAAAACTCCTATAAGTATGGAGAAATGTTGGTTGAAAAAAACATTACCCTCTACTCTACTTGCGAACATCATTTGTTACCTATAGTAGGTAAAGCTCATGTAGCCTATCTTTCGAAAGGAACGGTAGTAGGTCTTTCAAAAATGAATCGTATTGTAGATTACTATGCAAAACGTCCCCAAGTTCAAGAACGTCTCACCCTTCAAATTGTAAATAAACTACAAAAAATTTTAGGAACAGAAGATGTGGCTTGTGTTATTGATGCTAAGCATTTGTGTGTTAATTCAAGAGGAATTAGTGATACTGCAAGTAGCACCGTAACTGCAGAGTTTGGAGGTATTTTTTCTACTTCTGAAAAGAAAAGAGAATTTTTAGATTACATTCAATTAGACACGACGTTTTAATGGACAGTTCGTTGGTGGTATACAATTCGCTCAACGGAAAAAAAGAAGCTTTTATCCCGTTGCAAAAAAATCATGTAGGCATGTACGTATGTGGCCCTACAGTATACAGCAATGTACATTTAGGAAATTGTAGAACGTTTATTTCTTTTGACCTCATTTACCGCTATTTACAACATTTGGGATATAAAGTGCGCTACGTACGCAATATTACCGATGCTGGGCATTTAGAAAATGATGCCGATGAAGGAGAAGATCGAATTGCCAAAAAAGCACGCTTAGAATCCATAGAGCCAATGGAAGTGGTGCAGCGGTACACTGTCGATTTCAGAACAATAATGGCAAAATTCAATGCCCTGCCTCCCAGTATTGAACCTACCGCTACGGGTCATATTGTTGAGCAAATTGAATTGATTAAAGAAATTATTAATCAAGGCTATGCGTATGAGGTCAACGGGTCGGTTTATTTTGATGTTATCAAATTCAATAAAGACATTCCCTATGGAAAGTTAAGCGGAAGGAATATTGATGAATTGATTCACAATACGCGGGCACTTGACGGGCAATCGGATAAAAAAAATCCACAAGATTTTGCCCTTTGGAAAAAAGCAGAACCGGTTCATATTATGCGCTGGCCTTCCCCTTGGAGTGATGGCTTTCCTGGATGGCATTTAGAATGTACTGCTATGAGTACGAAATACCTAGGAAATCAATTTGATATCCACGGAGGAGGAATGGATCTAAAATTTCCACACCACGAATGTGAAATAGCCCAAGCCGAATCCATAACTAAAAAAGCACCAGTTTCGTATTGGCTTCATGCCAATATGTTGACCCTTAACGGGAAAAAAATGGCAAAATCAACAGGAAATAACATTTTGCCGGAAGAAATTTTTACGGGCGAAAACAGCCTGTTTAAACAATCTTTTTCTCCTATGGTAGTTCGCTTTTTTATTCTACAAGCCCATTATCGCAGTATAGTTGACTTAAGCGAATCTGCTTTGGAAGCTTCAAAAAAGGGCTTTTATCGCCTTCTTGAGGGGTTAGAAAAACTCGATACATTACCGGAAAGTAATACCACTACTGGATTTGACTTCGTCACTTGGCTAAACAAATGTTATGCAGCCATGAACGATGACTTTAACAGTCCTCTACTTATTGCCCATTTATTTGACGCGGTAAAATTCATTAATAATGTACACCATGGTTCATTAACCATTACGGCAAAAGAAGCTCAAGAATTGAAGCAGTATATTCATGCCTTTTTCTTTGATGTTTTGGGCCTTCAAAAGCCCTTTCAGGAAACTCTCAGTAAAGGAAACGACCAGTTGAATGGGGCACTAGACTTGTTAATGACACTTCGAAATAAAGCGAGAGACAACAAAGACTTTGGAACTTCAGATTTAATTCGTGATGCACTTAATGAACTTGATATCCAAGTAAATGACACCTCCGAAGGATCAACCTTTAAAAGAAATTGAAATCGTTTCTAAAAAAAATAATCCTTTTCCCTTTTGTTATTCTGATACGAGGATACCAACTATTAATGTCTCCCCTACTTCCTCCTAGTTGTCGTTTTCAACCTACCTGTTCTCAATACTCACTTGAGGCGTTACAAAAATACGGACTACGTAAAGGTGGTGTTTTGGCATTCAAACGCATCAGTAAGTGTCATCCTTGGGGAGGATCAGGATACGATCCAATTCCCTGAGTTTTTTTTTCCCGCCCCCTTATAATTAATTACCTTTACCTGCCAAACAGAACACCATATGTACTTTTTGAAATTTAACTGGGCGCCAAGTGAAACTCTTTTTGAAATTGGAAGCTTTGGGATTCACTACTACAGCCTTATGTTCATTGTGGCCTTTTCCTTGGGCTATTATTTAATGAAAAAAATATTTGATAAAGAAGCGGTACCGATTAATTACTTAGAATCACTGTTCATTTATATGGTACTTTCTATTTTGCTCGGTGCACGTTTGGGTGATGTATTTTTTTACAGCTGGGATTATTACCAAGACCATCTTATTGAGATCCTTCTTCCCATTCGGGAAACTGCAGAGGGGTATACTTTTACTGGTTTTAGAGGATTAGCCAGTCACGGTGCAGTATTAGGCGTTTTAGTAGGGCTGTACTTATACAAACTAAACTTCAAAATGCACTCATTGCTCTGGCTTTTAGACCGGATAACCATACCCGTAGCTATTGGTGCTAGTTTTGTTAGGTTTGGGAATTTTTTCAATTCTGAAATTGTTGGAAAATATACAGGGACTAACTTTGGGGTTGTCTTCCTGAACCGAGGAGAAACCCTTCCGCGACACCCCTCTCAACTTTACGAAGCAATAGGGTATGTCATTTTGTTTTTTGTTCTTCGACAGCTCTACAAAACCTCAAAAAAAGAAAAAGAAGGGTTTTTATTGGGAACTTTCTTTTTAGGAATGTTTACACTACGATTTATTTTGGAATTTTTAAAAGAAAGCCAAGGAGGTTTTGAAGAAGTCATGCCCTTGTTTTCTACAGGTCAATGGCTCAGCATTCCTTTCATTTTACTGGGAATCTTCCTTATATTAAGAAAGAAAAGCATTTCCGAAACTTGAAATTAAAGTCTTCTCTTTTCGTATTCTTCTGTATTGGATGGGTTGTTTCCTGTCAAAATCCAACTCCTAAGAAAGTGAAAACAGTTGATATCCGCTTCAAAAAGGAAGCCCAAGTAT
>RGZR01000076.1 GCA_010031465.1 Flavobacteriia bacterium | reverse complement strand
TCTTTTTTGTTTTTTACGATACCAATACTAAAACTGGCTATTCCTAAACATAAAGCAAGAAGAGAAGTGAAAAATAAAGTTCGTTTTAATATTGAACTTCCTACAAAAAGATACCCTAAAAACAACAAAACAAATAACCAAAACAAAACAACCGTAATTCGACCCAAAGTGCTCAGACTAAAAAGGGAAAGTAGTTTGGATTCTAAAACTTGAAGTTGGGTTTGAGGTAAGGGTTCAATCGCATCAAGAGTCATGTTTTTTGCAAAGATACTATTAATCAGAATCGCCTCATTTGTAGGGTCAAGCTGTTTGGCTTTTTCATAATAAAAAATACTCTCGGCTACGTGGTTTAGTCGGTAGTGGGCATTTCCTAAATTAAAATACAATGCTGTACTGTGTTGCCCCATTTTTAAAACTTGTTCGTATAAGGCAACCGCTTTACTATATTCCCCTTCATTATAGGCTTGATTTCCTTCTTCAAATAAAGGTTGCATTGAGGCTTGCGCATTAAGTAAAGCGCCTAGTCCACAAAATATGACGATATAAAGTAACACCGTTGATTTTCGATAAATAGCGTGTCTCTTTTTCATAACTGTCGGTCTAATGAGGCTATACTCGTACTTGCTTTTTCAAAATCACTTTGAATATTTACCATAGAGCCTGGTGCATATCGGGCTCTTTCACAATTTTCAATACTCTCTATAAATTCATGAGCCGCTTGCTCTTGTACTTTTTTCTCAATTAAAAGCTTTTTAATGTTGGGTTTGCTCATTTCTGTGGTTTCTATCTTGAGTTTCGCTTTCAAATAATTGTGCAATGCCCTTTCTAAGGCTTCATAAAAGGCCGTTTGATTGTGGATTGCCTTTTTTGCAGAGCTTAAATATTTTTTTGACAATTGTTCTGCTCTACGCTGTTTTGTGAGGGAAATGTTTTCAGGTTTTTGAACAATAAACCGGTTTATGAAATAGCCTGCTATTAAGAGAACAAAGGGAATGCCTAACAAAAGCCAAAAGGGAACACTCCACCAAAATTCCGGAGCGGCTATAGGAACTAATTGGGTTTGGAGTTGGATAAATCGAAAGGCGCTTTCTGGGACTTGCAAATTTTGTTTTGGCAGTTGTACAGACGGTGTTCCTTGCGATCCCATCGCTACGGGTCCGTCAAAAACATCTACAAGTAAATCTTGTGAACGAAGTGTTTTATAGGTAGCTGCTTCTGGATCAAAATAGGAAAATTCTAAAGTAGGTATGGGGTACTTGCCCTGAAACTGAGGAACTATGGTATACACATCTTCTACGCTACCCTGCATTCCAGAAAGGGTTACTTTCACCTCTTCTTTATGTTCAGGCTCATAAACTTCAAGGGTTTTTGGAACATTGATTCGGGGAAGGTTAAATAGTTTTAAATTTCCGTTTCCGTTGACCTTTACTTTTACCTGAAAAGATTCAGATGCTTTTAATGCACTTTTATCTAAAATTACATCAAAATCAAATTGCCCAACGGCACCACTGAATTCAGCAGGCTGATCAGTTAAAGGCAATGTTCTTACATTTATTATCTTTTTCCCCGTTGTGATTACTTTTTGGGCTTGAACTGGAATTTGTCGACCAAATAAATCCCTTTGATTTGTTGGCACTGAAAGGCTTAAATTCAAGGTTAAGGGTTCTATTTCTAGAGGCCCTGTTTTTTGGGGATAGAGAACCACTTTACGCCAAACAACCTCGTTGAATTGTTCGCCGTTATAATTCCCTCTTGGATTCACTTGCACCCGACCGATATTGATCATTTGACTCCAAAAATCACCAAAAGTTGGCGACTCCATTTCTTGAACATCTGAGATGGAAATAGGATTCCTAAAGTAAAGTTTGTACACCACCGTCATGCCCTCATTCAAATACGGGTTGGCATCTGATATTTCTGCAACTAAACGAATGTTTTCGTCTGTTATGTAATCTATATTGTTGGGGTCATTAGGTTGTTCAACGGCTTCCGTAACTTCAATTTCTAAGGGTAGGGTTTTATACACCTCCCCTTCGATAGTGATTTCTGCTTGCCCTAAGGTGACTTTCCCTTTGGTTAAGGGAGTTAGAAAATAGGTATAGGTTTTTGAAAAACTACGTACTCCATTGATCCAAGAACGACTTACTGATTGTTGTGGTCCACTGACAACTTGAAAATTGGTAAATGAAGGAGGATTAAAATTATCTCCATTTTCATTCATCTCAAAATCTACGCGTAATCGCTCATTTAACCCCAAACGCTTTTTGCTCACCTTTGCCTCAAAGGTAATTTGGGCCTGAAGGTGAATGGAGAACATAAAAAGTATACTCCAAAGAAATCGCATTGCTATTTTAAAATGCATGGCTACCAATCTTTCTTTCCTCTAACCGGTACCCCTTTTACTTTTTTAGCGTTTACCTTGTCTTGAACCTCTTTTTCTTGGTTGTTCATAGCCTCGAGTAAACTTTGTACTTGTTGGGGTGACAGTTCTCCTTGTTTTGGGGGTTGTTTTTTTTCTTCTTGCGGGTTATTGGCTTGGTTTTGATCTTTTTGTTGATCTCCTTCATTTTTAGGATCGCCTTCATTATCAGATTCTTCACCCTCATCCTTTTGATCATCTTGATTTTGTTGATCCTTACTATCTTTATCTCCTTCCTTATCCTGATCTTTTTCTTGCTCCTGTTCCTGCTCTTTTTCTTGTTGGTCTTGGTTGTCTTTATTGTCGTCCTGTTCCTGTTCTTGAGGCGGTTCTTCTTTATCTAGTAGTTCTTTGGCTAGTGCGTAGTTATATCGTGTCTCTTCATCTGAGGGGTTATTGCGCAGCGCATTTTTATATGCTTCAACCGCCTTTTCATACTCTTTTTTTTGCATAAAAACATTTCCCAAATTGTGAAATGCACGGTGCTTTTCGTTTTTGGAAGAGGCTGTTTTTTGTGTTTGGAAAAACCGCTGACTGGCCTCGTCATATTGTTCCTCTTGGTAATGTGTATTTCCCAAATTGAATAGGGCTTTTGACTCTTCAGGGGCTAATGAAAGTGCTTTACGGTACGATTTTTCAGCATCAACAAAAGAGGCTTCTTTCACTTTTGAGTTTCCTTCATAGATATGATTGTTCACCTTTTTGTCTTGTGCATGGAGAACCCCTAAAAGGCTTAAACAGAATCCTATTACTACACTATACTTCATTGTTCTCATTAAAAAGATTCAATTTTTGTACCCACTTTGTTTTGGTTTCAAACAAAAATAAGTCGATTATAAGAAAAAGTAAAGCACCGAATAAAAAAGGCTGAAAACGATCTTTATAGCTAACAAACTTTTTGGCTTCAAATTCTTTTTTATCCATTGCCTTTAATTGTTCTGAAACAAAATCAAGCACTTCTTGGGTGTCGTTACCTTCTTTGTATGCGCCCCCTGTGGCAACAGCTATAGATTCTAAAATTGATCCATTGCGTTTGGTAACAACCACTTCTCCCTCTTGATCTTTTTTGTAGGACTCAACAACTCCATTTCGTTTTAACGGAATGGGAGCTCCTGCCTCCGTTCCTACTCCAAAGGTGAATATTTTAATCCCAAGGGTGGCTGCTCTTTGTGCAGCATCGGTTGCCATTTCAGAATGATCTTCTCCATCTGATATTAAAAATATAACACGATTGGTTTGATCTTCATCATCAAAAAAAGTACCTGCTAAATCAATAGCACTGTCTAAAGCCGTTCCTTGTGAGGACAACATATCTGTATTGAGACCTTGTAAAAACATTTTTGCTGCACCATAATCTGTTGTAATGGGCAATTGGGGAATTGCCTGAGCTGCATATGCAATAATTCCTACCCGATCACTGGCCAATTGATTTATGATGGCTGAAACCAAACGTTTTGATTTTTCAATTCGATTTGGGGCTACATCCTCAGCAAGCATACTTTTAGAAACATCTACAGCAAACACAATGTCTACACCTTCCCGTTTTACAGTTTCCAATTGGGTTCCAATTTTAGGGTTCATTAATCCCAAAACAAGTAATGAAAGGGCTAAACTGAGCATCAGTAATTTGAGTGCCGGTTTAAATTGAGATCGAAAAGGACTGAGTTGTTCCAATAGAGCCGACTTTGCAAAACGGGCTTGGGTTTTTCTTTTCCACCGTTGTACTCCAAAATACACTACCCAAAGCACCGGTAAAAGTGCCAGATAGTAAATGTATTCGTAAGCGTCTATTTGATACATCGTTATATAAAGCTTTTAAATAGCGTATTTCGCGTGAACCATTCTATTAAAAGAAATGCTAGGGCCAATAGCACAAGAATACGGTATTTTTCTTCGTAGTTGTAGTATTTGAATTCTTCAACTTCTGTTTTTTCTAATTTATTTATTTCCGCATAAATTTCCTCAAGTTTTCGATTGTCTGTTGCCCTAAAATAAATTCCTCCTGTAGCCTCTGCTATTTCTTTTAATAAGGCTTCATCTATTTCAACTTTGGTGAGTCCGTATTGGAAATTACCGTTGGGTAAAATGGCTACTGGGGCTCGAGCGGTACCGTTGCTCCCTAAGCCAATAGTATAGGTTTTGATACCAAATTCAACAGCCAATTCCGTAGCAATTTTGGGGTCAATAAAACCTGAATTATTTACTCCATCTGTTAAAAGGATGATGACTTTACTTTTGGCTCTACTTTCTTTTAATCGATTTACAGCAGTAGCTAGTCCCATGCCAATGGCGGTACCGTCTTCAATTATTCCTTGATAATCAATTTCGTTTAATGCTGCCTTAACAATGGACTTATCACTCGTTATGGGCGTTTTGGTATAACTTTCACCTGCATAAACTACCAAACCGATCCGATCGGAAAGACGTTCGTCTATAAATGAGGCTGCAACTTGTTTTAGGGCTGATAATCGATCGGGTTTTAAATCTTGTGCCAACATGCTTGAAGACACATCAATGGCCATCACAATATCAATCCCTTTATTAGTTTTAGTTCGTGTAGACACATCCATAGTTTGAGGACGGGCTATGGCAAGGACAATGAGCCCCATAGCAATTAGCCGTAATGAGAATAAAAAGGGAAGCAGTTGGGCTAAAAGATTCGATTTGCCTTCAAAGCTAATTAACCCCGGCATTTTCAAAGTTGCTTGACTTTTCTTCCATGTTAAAAGATGCCATGCTAAGGCCACTGGCAACACGGTAAGTAACCAGAGATAGTTAGTATTAGCAAAGTATATACCTTCAAACACGTTTATAATTCTTTAATCAATTCAATGCTATTTACGATGCGTTGTTCTATTTGAGGAGCATAACGATCTTCTTTTTCGTACATCATGGTAACAATGATTGTGCCCTGATCAAATGCAAGCAGCAGTGCTGTAAAGGAACACCGCACCAAATTGTCTGCTCCATTTTTTGGATAATCTAAAGTTCCAAAGATTTTGGCAACGGGAAGCCCTGATGCTAAAGTCATTTCCTCCTTTTTGATAAAAATATTGACAGCTCCCTGCGCTTCAAATTTTGATAGTATACTATTGACTAATTCCTGTCCTTTTTCCAAATCTTCTTGTTTTGGATCAGTTCCGCCTTGTTCAGGTGTCGAGCTTGTGGGTTTTGGAAAATCAAATTGAAGATCAATAAAGAAGGGGCTTTCAAAGCTGCCCAATCGAAATTCTTGAAGGGGAGCTTGGGTTTCCAGAACCCGTTCTAATACTTCAGGGGTTTCAATTAAAAGGGGAGGTGTTCCGTATTGACTTTTCACCCATTCACCGCCGATCATAACTTTGGTAGGATAGCGCAACAGGGTGTCTCGAACCGGGTAGAAACCTAAAATGAGCATCGATACCACCAGGGTCAAAACAGCTGCGATACCCAAACCTGACAACCCCCAAATCCATTGTTCTTTTCTTCGCTTTTTAGCTAAATATTCTTGATAAGCGGCTTTTGCTTTTAGTTCTTCTTCGGTTGGTTCTGGCAGGGCTTCTTTGGTTTCAATAACCACATTTTCCATCGTTTTACGATCTGCTAAAGCAGTGCCGTATTCGGGAGTTGATTTCGCAAATTTGACTAAATCTGCATTTTGCAATACTTCGCGTAGGCGTTTTAATGTGCTGAGTTCCAAATCGAGAGTACCCGCATCTTTGCGCATTTCTAGTTTAACTAACAGTTCTTCAGAGGTACTTTCAAGAGCATCTATTTTTGCTTCTTCTTCAAGATATCTTCGAATAACATCAGTCAATCTGGAGTAATAGATTTTGTATTCCTCTTGTACCAAAGGAGTTTCTTTTTCTAATGCTTTAAGTTCATCTAGTGCACGGTCAAAGGGAGGCCGTTCTTGATCGCGTAATTCTTTTCTTCTTTTTTGAAATAAATACCCATACAATACACTTCCAAGTACAAAGGCAAAAAGAAGTCCCCAAAGAAGTTGAGAAAGTAAAGTATCGTAATTTTTAGCCACTTCTTCTAGCGGTTTAATATCGTAGAGTTTTTGTTGTGTTGTATCCACAACAATCGTATTTACTCTAATGGGGATAATGTCTGCAATTTTTGAAAAGCCATTCACCAAAACTTGTTGTTGGGGAATAAAGTAGTTACCCGAATCAAACTGAATTAAGGCGTATTTTTTGGTGTAGAGGTAATGCGCTTGTGTGCGGAGCGTGTCTACAGGGCTTTCTTCTAAAAGCTCGAAGGGGGCAAACAAGGGTTGCTCAGGAAACAAAACTTGAGCTGTACTATCGGCTTTTATTTGAAGTATGTAGTTGAGTTGTTCTCCAATTTTAAGGGTGGTGGTGTCTACGGCTACAGTGAGGGTTCCCTCTGTTTGACTCCACAAAGGTGACAAAGCAAAAAATAAACCCAAAAGACTAAAATACTTTTTCATCATACCCTTGCTTTAAAATAACCCAGTAGTTTTTTAACATAGCTTTCCTGAACGCTACAACTAATCTGACCTGCACCGTTTTTTCGAAACCCTTGTTCGAATTGGTTAACGTGTTCTCCATAATGGAGGGCGTACTTTCTTCGCACTGATTTCGAAAACGTATTGATCCATCGTAATTTGCCTGTTTCGGCATCCCGCATGGGAACAATTCCTAAATTGGGCAAGGCCGCTTCAACCGGATCATAAATTCGTATTCCGGTCAAATCATGTTTTTTTGAGGCAATTCGCAATGTTTTTTCGTAATCGGAATCTCTGAAGTCAGACAAAACAAAGACAATTGCCTTTTTCTTTAACACACCCGATAAATACTCCAATGCATTCGAAATGTTTGTTTTTTTACTTGTGGGATCAAATTCTAGTAATTCGCGAATAATTCGCAAAATGTGTGACCTCCCTTTTTTTGGAGGAATAAATAATTCCACTTGATCTGAAAATAATAGCAACCCTACCTTATCGTTATTTTGAAGAGCCGAAAAAGCCAAAGTGGCTGCAATCTCAGTTAGATAATCTCGCTTAAATTGGGTTTGGGTACCAAAAGCCTCAGAGCCACTAACATCCACCAACAACATTAATGTTAATTCTCGTTCTTCTTCAAAAACTTTAACAAACGGCTCATTATACCGTGCCGTAACATTCCAATCAATAGACCGAACATCATCACCGTATTGGTATTGACGTACTTCACTAAAGGTCATTCCTCTTCCTTTAAAGGTAGAATGATACTCTCCGCCAAAAACATGATCGCTCAGGCGACGGGTCTTGATTTCTATCTTACGTACTTTTTTCAGTAGCGCTTTTGTATCCATTGCGTCCTGTAGAGGTTTGCTTTAATAAGGGGTTGAACTAGGGTACTTCTACTTCATTGATAATTTGACTAATCAAATCTTCAGAAGTAATGTTTTCTGCTTCTGCTTCATAAGTCAAGCCAATTCGGTGTCGGAGAACATCGTAAATAACGGCACGTACATCCTCTGGTATCACATATCCCCTGTGTTTTAAAAAGGCATGGCATTTAGCCGCAGTGGCTAAGTTGATACTTCCTCTTGGAGAAGCTCCAAAACTTATTAAGGGTTTGATTGAATCGAGTTTATAGTTTTCGGGATATCGGGTTGCAAATACCAAATTGAGTATATAATTTTCAATTTTTTCATCCATATACACTTCCCGAACTGTTTGTTGAGCTGAGAGAATTTGTTTTACACTAACAACGGGCTTAATCTGCTGCGTTTGACTATTTAAATTGTTGCGCACAATAAGTTGCTCTTCGTTTAATTTAGGGTAATCAATTACCGCCTTAAGCATAAATCGATCTACTTGAGCTTCGGGTAAGGGGTAGGTTCCTTCTTGTTCAACCGGATTTTGAGTAGCCATTACTAAAAAAGGAGCATCAAGAGGAAAAGTCGTATCACCAATCGTAACTTGTCGCTCTTGCATAGCTTCTAATAATGCCGATTGAACTTTGGCAGGAGCTCTGTTTATCTCATCTGCAAGAACAAAATTTGCAAAAACAGGGCCTTTTTTTATTGAAAAATCGTTTTCCTTAATGTTGTAAATCATCGTTCCCACTACATCTGCGGGAAGCAAATCTGGCGTAAATTGAATCCGACTAAAACTTCCTTTTACTGCTTGACTTAGGCTATTTATGGCAAGTGTTTTTGCCAAACCAGGCACGCCCTCTAAAAGAATGTGTCCTCGCCCTAATAATCCAATAAGCAAACTTTCCAACATGTGCTTTTGACCAATGATGACCTTGTTCATTTCAAGAGTCAATAGATCTACAAACGCACTTTCCTTTTCGATTTTTTCATTGATTGCTTTAATATCAATCGTAGTAGATGTCGTATTCATAGATTTTTTTCTGTTTTTAACGGAA
>RGZR01000075.1 GCA_010031465.1 Flavobacteriia bacterium | reverse complement strand
AGCTGAATCAGAATTAAATAGTCCCAAAATAGTAATAAACCCTGAAGATGATTTACTTCAAATTGCTCAAGAATTAGAAAAAAAATCCTCCTTAAATTCCATTGCCATTGTCAATTGGGATAAGTTTAATTATGTACCAAAAGTCTCATTCAGAATGGGACACGACAATGAAAACATTTACCTAAAATTTTACGTGTCAGAAAAGCATATACTTGCAAAGCACTCTACACCAAATTCAAGTACACACCAAGACAGTTGTGTCGAATTTTTTATTGATCCTGATCAAAGTGGCCAATACTACAATTTTGAATTTAATTGCATAGGAACCACACATTTAGCTTATGGTCCTGATCGGTACAACAGAACATTTATAGACAAAGACAAAATAATGGACCAAATCAAAATTACTTCAACCTTAGGCACATTGCCTTTTGAAGAAAAATCAGGTCAATTTAATTGGGAAATGACAGTGAAATTACCCTCCAGTATTTTTGTATATCATCCTGATTTAAAATTTAGTGGCTTAAAATCAAAAGCTAATTTTTATAAATGTGCTGATGCCACACAAACCCCCCATTATTTATCATGGTCTGTTGTTGAAACTGAAAATCCAGATTTTCATAGACCCGAATTTTTTGGTTTTTTAAATTTTGAATAATTAAAACATGATAAAATCATTAGCTAATAAGCGTCAAAAGATTTCTGAAATCTTTCTAAAATTGAGTTTATTAATAGTTGTTTTAGTTGCCATTAAATGCACAACGGTATCAAAGAATACAAATTCGGTATTAATCCTTCCAGAGGGATTTGAATCTAAAGTATTTATTGACAGTATTATTGAAACCACACGCCATATTGAAGTAGCACCAAATGGAACCGTTTATACAAAATTTAAGAAAACCTCTAAAGATGGATCGTTAGCAGCCCTAAAAGATGTTAACGGTGATGGTGTAGCTGATTCTATTGTTAAATTTGCCAACGACACCACCATAAAAGGGTATGGCTATGCAACTGCATCTAGAATTTACAAGGGTTATTTGTATTTCAGTAGTGAGTTGGCCGTATACCGTTACAAGCTTGACTCCCTTTCAATGGTGCCTAAAGGGCCCCTTGAAACGGTTGTCATTGATGACCACCCTCACGGAATGCATGAGCATATCGGAAAACCTTTAGCTTTTGATAATGAAGGTTATATTTATGTTCCTTTTGGAGCACCCACAAACGCATGTCAAGAGCCCAAAAGGACCCCTTTACAGCCAGGATTAGACCCCTGTCCTCAGCTAAAAGATCATGGAGGAATCTGGCGATTTAAAGCAGAAGTACTCAATCAAACTCAAGAACAAGGAGAAAAATATGCTACAGGGATTCGAAGTATAGTAGGATTAGATTGGAATTTTACAGATAATACACTCTATGCCGTCGTCCATGGAAGAGACGATTTGTTTCGGCTTTGGCCAGATCGTTACGATCCATGGCAAAGTGCAGTTTTGCCTTCAGAAGAGTTTTTGCGCATTAAAAAAGGAGATGATTTTGGATGGCCCTATTGCTATTATGATCAACTCCAGGAAAAAAGAGTCACTTCTCCAGAATATGGGGGAATGGGAACTGAGGATTCACGCTGTGGTGATTTCACAAATCCTATTATGGGCTTTCCCGGTCATTGGGCGCCAAATGATCTTGTATTTTACCAAGGTGATGCCTTTCCCGATCACTACAAAAATGGAGCATTTATTGCTTTTCACGGATCTACTAATCGCGCGCCCTATCCACAGTCAGGATATTTCGTAGGGTTCATTCCTTTTGAAAACGGAGAACCTACAGGTGCATATGAAGTTTTTGCAGATGGCTTTGCACAGGTTGATCCGATTGTAAATGTAAGTGATGCTGTTTTTCGTCCAATGGGAATTGCCTTCTCACCAGACGGAACAATGTATATAAGTGATTCCAAAAAAGGCCGTATTTGGAGTGTCCAATTTACAGGGGATAAATCCAGTTTTGGATCACAAAATTTATTGAAAATGGAAGAACGAAAAAAGGAATCACACCTTCGATATCCTGATCCGATTGAAGATGATTTAAGTGAAGAGTCCCTATCTGAAGGAGGGCGATTATACGATACTTATTGTGCAGCTTGCCATCAAAAAAATGGAAAAGGGGCATCAGGTCGATTTCCTCCCCTGAATCAAACAGATTGGGTTACAGGAGACAAAGAAAGGCTTATTCGGTTAACACTTTTAGGGTTACAAGGCCCCATTGAAGTTAACGGAGAACCGTACAATAGTGCAATGCCACAACACGGATTTTTAAAAGACAGTGAATTGGCAAGTATATTAAGTTATATCCGAACCGAGTTTGGAAATGAGGCCTCAACCATAACCCCTGAAGAAATTAAAACTGTAAGAAACTCCCTTATAAACTAAAGTTTAACTACTATGAATAATATGAAACACTTTTTGAATTTAAATCTTGGAATTGCCTTTATGTTTTTTTCATCTGCATTGGCTCAAGATTATGATATGTTAATTCAAAACGGTCATCTAATTGACGCTAAAAATGGAATTAATGAAGTAATGGATATTGCTATTAAAGATGGTAAAATTGCTGCCGTTTCTTCAAAACTTAATTCCAAACAAAGCAAAAAAACGATTGACGCTAAAGGACTGGTTATAAGTCCCGGTTTGATTGACATCCATGGGCATCATTTCCATGGAACTGAACCCTCCAGTTATCTAAGCAACAGTTTTACTGCATTACCCCCCGATGGATTTACTTTTGAAAGTGGAATTACCACTGTGGTTGATGTTGGTGGAGCAGGTTGGAGAAATTTCAATCAATTCAAAGAGCAAACCATTGCTAATTCGAAAACGCGTGTATTGTCTTTTTTAAATATTGTAGGTCATGGCATGAAAGGAGGGGCTTTTGAACAAGACCTCAATGATATGGATGAGAAATTAACCGCTATAGTGGCCCAGCAAAATAAAGACTATGTGGTTGGCATCAAAGTAGCGCATTTCAGTGGATTCGATTGGACTCCTGTTGAAAAAGCGGTAGCTGCAGGTTCGCGAGCCAATATTCCTGTTATGGTTGATTTTGGTGGCAGCCAACCCGAATTACCGTTAAATGTTTTGTTACTTGAAAAATTACGCCCGGGTGATATTTTTACCCATGCCTATGCTCATGTTAACGGACGAACTCCAGTAGTCAATGAATCAGGAAAATTACAACCTTATGTACTCGATGCGCAAAAACGTGGAATTATATTTGATGTAGGGCATGGCGGTGGAAGTTTTGTTTTTGAACAAGCTATCCCCGCTATTCAACAAGGGTTTAAACCTAATACCATTAGTACTGATTTACACACGGGAAGTATGAATGGAGGCATGAAAGATATTCTTAATGTAATGTCTAAACTTCTAAATATGGATATGAGTATTCAGGAACTGGTTGAGGCAGCTACGTGGAAGCCCGCTAAAGTAATTCAAAGAGAAGATTTAGGAAACCTTTCTGTGGGCTCAGTAGCAGACATTACCTTATTAAAAATAGAATCAGGAGAATTTGGCTTTATTGACACTCAAAACAAAAAAATGGAAGGAACAAAAAAAATCATTTGTGAATTGACCCTTCGAGAAGGAAATGTAGTTTACGATCTAAATGGTCTAGCAAGTACTCCTTGGAACAATTAGAAATGAAATTAATATACAAAATAGCTTTATTTGGTGCTGGGGCTTGTGCTCTGGTGAGTTTGTACTTATTTCTTACTGGAGATATAGCAAATAGCGGCATTCCGCTTGTTGGCTTTTTTATATTGCTAGCATTAGGATTTAGAGGGTCTTCTTTATTAAGCGGATTTTCATTTACAGTACTCATATTTGCTGCAGTAAGCATTTCTTTATATTATCCCGCACCCTTTATTCAAATAGGAAGTTTTAAAATGAATACTTTAATTGTTCCCCTTTTACAAATCATCATGTTTGGTATGGGAACAGCTATGAGTATTGCTGATTTTTATGGTGTTATCAAAATGCCTAAGGGGGTGATTATCGGGGTTATATGCCAATTTCTTTTCATGCCGCTAATCGGTTTTATTTTGGCTAGTCTATTTCAATTTTCCCCCGAAATTGCTGCTGGAGTGGTATTAATTGGTTCTTCACCTAGCGGACTTGCATCAAATGTAATGGCCTATTTGGCCAAAGCCAATGTAGCATTGTCAGTTACGCTTACCGCAGTGGCTACTTGTTTAGCACCCATTATGACACCTTTAATGATGAAACTATACGCAGGAGCATTTGTTCCCATAGAGTTTTGGAGTATGATGTTAAGCATTATAAAAATTGTAATTATTCCTATTACACTCGGTTTGGTATTCAATCAATTATTTCATGGAAAAACACCTTGGCTGGATAAACTTTTGCCCAAAGTTTCAATGGTTGCTATAGGACTAATTATTACCGTAATAACCGCTTCGGGTAGAGACAATTTACTTTCTATTGGTATTTTACTTATTCTTACGGCAATTATTCACAACTTACTCGGTTATTTTCTAGGCTATTGGAGTTGCCGACTGATTAAAATGAAAGAACAAGATTGTAGAACAATTGCCCTAGAGGTGGGTATGCAAAACGGTGGCCTTGCCTCGGGTATAGCATTAGAAATGGGAAAAGTTGCTACAATAGGATTAGCCCCAGCTGTCTTTGGTCCATGGATGAATATCTCCGGTTCCTCATTGGCAACGTGGTGGAGAAATAAAAAAATTAAAACGTCATGATTAAAAACAACTTTTTATCACTCTTAGCTTGCATTTTCCTCTTTAGCTTCGGAAATGGGTATGGTCAGAATCTGTCTGTAACGCAAATGGAATTCTTAACGAATCAGTGGAAAGGAGAACGTTTTCAAGATGGAAGACCTAAAGTGGCTGACGCTATTTTGAAACGCATGAAAAAAGTAACCATTGAAGAAGCCTGGGGGGTTTTGAGAAATGAGGGGTTTCACAATCAATTTGAGGGCGGTTGGCATCCCCTTCACGATGACGTTACTTTGGTAGGTAGGGCCGTAACGGTTCAATACATGCCTAATCGACCTGATGTAGCAAATCAAATTATTACCCAAGGAAGGGAAAATGGAGAATTGGGTAATACAAATTCATGGCCCATCGACAGACTCGAAGAAGGTGATATTTATGTAGCAGATGCGTTTGGAAAAATTATTGATGGAACCTTGATTGGAGACAATTTAGGGAACGCCATTTACGCCAAATCAAAAAATGGAGTAGTCTTTAACGCTTCGAGTAGAGATATGGAAGGGCTTTCTGAAATTGAAGGATTCAATGCCTTTGTAAAAGGGTGGCATCCCTCTTTTTTAACAGAAGTGATGTTGTTAAGTATTAATTATCCTATTCGAATGGGAGCTGCCACTGTTCTGCCAGGCGATGTTGTATTGGCAAAAAAAGAAGGAGTTATTTTTATTCCTTCCTTTTTAGCAGAAAAAGTAGTGGTAACCTCTGAGATTGTCAGATTACGGGATTTGTTTGGCATTTCTCGATTAAAAGAGGGTAAATATACCCCAGGTCAAATAGATAACAAATGGAGCGAAGAGATTGAGAAAGATTTTGAGCAGTGGCTTAAAGATCATATTGATGAACTCCCCGTACCCAAAGAGCAAATTAAAGAATTATTAAAAAATAGAACGTGGTAAATAAAATCAAAAATTAAAACGATTAATTATGAAAACAACGAGAAGATCATCCATAAAAAAAATGGGAATTGCAATTGCTGGCTTATTTGGGATAACAAGTGCAAAAGCTGCAACACCCTCTTCGGATGTAAAAGTGAGTAACAACATTGTTACCGATCAAGACATTCCTTTATTTTCTGGAGCGGTAAGGCATGGCAATACACTTTATATAGCAGGCAAAGGAGCGCATTTTGAAGGTGATATAAAAGACCATACTGATCACGTATTAAAAGAGCTCCAAAAAGAATTAGAACGCAATGGTTCCTCCATGGAACAAGTGCTTAAAGTAAATGTTTATCTCGCTGATCTAGCCGATTATAAAGGCATGAATGAAGTTTTTAGAGGAAGGTTTGGGTCTAATCCTCCGGTGCGCACCACAGTAGCAACCTATGGGGGTGTACCAGGCAACTCTTTAGTAGAAATGGATTGTATTGCCGCAGTAAATTAAAAATTCAAAACAATGATTAATAGAAGAAAATTACTAAAGTCGTTAACCGCAGTTCCTTTTTTAGGTAGCATTTGGAATGTCAATGCCAGTGGTATAAATACAGAAAAAGTAATCTCCAATCTGGCAAATAGAGATTTTTTTAAGGAATTAGGAGTCCGAACCTTTATCAATGCCGCGGGTACTTATACATCAATGACAGGGTCTTTAATGCCTAAAGAAGTTACCGAAGCCATTGGATATGGTGCTTCTCAGTATGTAAATCTTGATGATCTTCAAGACAAAGTGGGTGAGCGCATCGCAGAGCTTTTAGATTGTGAATATGCTACGGTAACCTCGGGTTGTTTTGGTGCCATGTCTATTGCTATGGCAGGTGTTCTTTGCGGAAATGATCCCGAAAAAGTAAAAAAACTTCCCTATACCCAAGGTTGGGCCAATGAAGTTATCATTCAAGAAGCTCATCAAATTGGCTATTCGCAAGCTTTAACCAATGTTGGGGCAAAAGTAGTTGTAGTCAAAACTCAAGCTGAATTAGAAAAAGCAATCAGCAAAAAAACAGCCATGCTTTGGTTTTTAAATGCCAATACTGATCAGGGTGAAATAAAATGGGAAGCCTTTGTTGAAACAGGGAAAAAGTATGGGATTCCCACATTTATTGACTGTGCAGCAGATGTTCCTCCCGTGAGTAATCTTTTTAAGTTTACAAAAATGGGGTTTGACTTAGTCGCTTTTTCAGGCGGCAAAGGTATACGCGGTCCACAAAGTGCAGGCTTATTACTTGGTAAAAGAAAATATATTGAAGCGGCACGTATGCATACTCCCCCCAGAGGAGAAACAATAGGTAGAGGGATGAAGGTCAATAAAGAGGAAATTTTAGGTATGCTAGTTGCATTAGAGGTTTACCTTCAAAAAGACCACGATAAAGAATGGGTACTTTGGGAGAATCAAATCCAACATATAAGTGATAAGGCTACTGCCATTGAAGGTGTACGTTGCGAAATACATGTCCCTCCTCACGCCAATCATGTGCCGAGTTTAAGAATAATGTGGGATGAGAAAAAAATTAAAATTTCTCCTGATAATTTAAGAGAAGAGCTTCGTTTAGGACACCCTTCAATACAAACGGTTGGAAACAAAACGAGCGTGGGCATTACCACCTGGATGATGGAACCTGGACAAGAACGAATTGTAGCCAATAGAATTCAAGAAATATTAAAACGCAATCAAAACACCTAATACAATAACCATGAAGTATATTCCTTTAAATTCTGTTTTTATTCTTCTTCTCTTAATTCAATGTTCCCCCACAGTTTCAAACCCGAAAACGGAAGATTCTGTTGAAATGCGATTACAAGAATTAGGTATAGTTTTACCAGAAGCCTCAAATCCAATTGCAAACTATGTCAATGCAGTTCAAACTGGAAATTTGATTTTTTTAGCTGGAAAAGGACCCACTTTTGAAGATGGATCTATGATTCAAGGAAAAGTGGGTGTTGATTTAACTATTGAACAAGGCTATGAAGCGGCTCGATTAACAGCAATTAACCAATTGGCCGTGCTTAAAGCAGAATTAGGAAGTCTAGATCGAGTAAAACGGGTAGTAAAGGTATTAGGAATGGTAAACGCAAGTCCTGAATTTACAGATCACCCAAAAGTTATCAACGGCTTTTCAGACTTAATGGTTGAGGTATTTAAAGAAAAAGGGAAGCATGCTAGAGCAGCAATTGGAATGGGTTCGTTACCCGGGAATATTCCGGTTGAAATTGAAATGATTGTTGAGATCGAATAACTATTATTTATTTCTCGCCTTTCGAACTCCGGTATGATCTATCCCTAAACTTCGTTCAAGTTCAATCATTTTTTGAGGTCTAAAGTTTAAAATTAAAGCTCTGCGGTTCCCCTTTGTAAAATTGCCCTTACTAAAGTGAAGCGTATACCCATCATGAAAGGTACAGTCACCAGGCTCTAAGGGTACACATTCCGCTTTTTCCTTTGAATAATCACAATACAAAGCGCCCCCTTCTACATTAGGCTGATGAGGAAAAACCGTTTCCCCTTCTCTTGGAATAAACCACATACATCCGTTTTTTTCCTCTGCTTTATCTATCGCAATCCAACAACTTACAGCGCGTTTGTCAGGCATCGATATCCAATAGGCGGCATCTTGATGGAGGGGGGTTTCAGTAGCGGTATCTGGACTTTTATTTATCAGCATATCAAAATCCAATGCCATGTCCTCCCCTAGCAAATATTTGGCCTTTTCTAGGGCATTTTGATAAGTTTTTGATTCAATTAAGTTTGAATGAATACTACTCGGGCGCATAATTTGGGTTATTTTTTCTTTCCCTTTTTCACCAAGACCTGATAAATCACTGCGCAAATGTTGCGTTTTCGCCTTTTCGCTTAAGAGCAATTGATAAACTTGTGAAATCGAATTTGTTTCTTCTGAATCAATTAATCTTGTCCATTTCACAAAGCCTTTTTCTAAAAACAAATTCTTTTCCATTCAAATGACATCAATTGGGTCTCCCCGTAAAACGAATTTAAAAAGAAAAATGAATCAAACTAAATACAAATGAAAAAGAATTAGAATTGGGTTGCTCACAGTTTTCCGATACAGGATTCAAATCATAACCCTATTCGCT
>RGZR01000074.1 GCA_010031465.1 Flavobacteriia bacterium | reverse complement strand
GGAACATTTTATTGGCTAAGTGGAAATATACTTATTGATAGGATTCACTTCAGAAATATGTAGTTTTATTCAAAACAATTAATACTTCATTAAATGAATTCTGAATCTATTGAAAATAAAACAGGTCCTTTTGTGCATACGGTGTTTTTTTGGCTTAAAAACCCGACACAAACAAGTGACCGCGAAGCCTTTGAAACTGCCATTCGAAAATTAATACAGACCAATCCTCAGGCAACGTCAAACCACTTAGGATGCCCTGCAGAATCTGAAAAAAGAGAGGTTGTTGACAATTCTTTTACGTATTGTTATGTCATGCTTTTTCCTGATTTAGAATCCCAAAATGCGTATCAAACGGATCCTACTCACTTACTTTTTATAGAAGAGGCCTCCCATTTGTGGGAACGGGTCGTTGTTTATGATTCGTTGTCCCTTATCCATTGACAAAAATGAAAACAATCAATTTCATTCGTTCTCTTTTTTATTGTGTAGGAATAGCCCTAGCTTTCTATGGATTTATCCGATGTGAACCTCCCTCAAAGCCTTCAATAGGAGAGCGCTGGACAGAAGAAAAAGCATGGCAATGGCAAGACAAACACGGGTGGCGTGCAGGGGCTAATTTTAATCCAAGCACCGCCATCAATCAGCTAGAGTTTTGGCAAGAAGATACTTTTGATATTGAAACTATAGATCGTGAATTGACGTGGTCTGCAGAATTGGGTATGTCATTGCATCGGGTTTACTTACACAACCTGTTGTGGGATCAAGATTCGTTGGGGTTTCTTCAACGGCTTGAAGCGTATTTAGAAAAAGCAGATCAGTTGAATATTAAAACCATGTTTGTTTTGTTAGATGACGTTTGGCATCCTGTTCCTCAACTTGGAAAACAACCCGATCCTATTCCTCACGTTCATAATTCGGGATGGGTACAAGCCCCAGGTGCCGAAATTTTAGGAGACAGTTTACGGCATGGTGAACTTAAAAACTACGTTAAAGGAGTACTAACCCATTTCGCAAACGATTCACGAGTTATTGCTTGGGATTTGTACAACGAACCTGACAATGTCGCTGCCCAACCGGGCCGAGTGGATTTGGAGGTAAAAAACAAATATTCATTTTCTTACGCCTTACTTAAAAAAACAGTAAAATGGGCAAGAGAAGTGAATCCGTCCCAACCCCTTACTGTAGGGTTGTGGAAAGGAGAAGTCCGACATTGGGGCATTTTAGACTCCTTACGCCCCCTTGAGCGCTTTATGATTGAAAATTCAGATATTATTTCTTTTCATGCCTATGAAGGGAATCCCGACATCGTTCGTGAAAAAATTGAACTATTGAAACGGTTCAATCGACCTTTAGTTTGTACAGAATACATGGCCCGAACCAATGGTAGTACTTTCGAAAAGATACTTCCTATTTTAAAAGAAAATCAGGTTGGGGCAATTAATTGGGGGTTTGTAGCCGGAAAATCAAATACTATTTATCCGTGGTCTTCATGGAATGAATCTTTTGATAGCATTCCTCAAACATGGTTTCACGATGTGTATTTACCTGATAAAACGCCCTTTTCTGAAGAGGAAATTGAATTTATAAAAAGCCAATTGCGAAATTAAATTCGAAAATGGGTGGCATAAGCAATACTCAATATGCCTCCCCAATAGGCAGTCAAGATGACCACCGAAGACATTGAAAAATCAAAGGTAAACTTAGTCAACCCCAAAACACTATCTGAAAGTAAAAACAGGACGGCACCTAAGGCAAACCAATAGGTCGCCTTATTTTTATTTTTTACATATAAGGAAAGGGCTTGCCAACACATCAATACAATACAACTGACATAAATCAGTACAGGCAGCTTCAACCTTCCTAAATTTGGATACATCTGGGCATAAAGCACTAGTGCCACAAGTCCAAGTAGCGAAAGTATACCGTAATTAAGCTGCAAACCACCTTTTTGAATCAAAACGGCTACAAAAAAAAGATGTCCAATTAAAAACGAGGCCAATGCAAAAACAAAAAAGGAATCCCAAAGAATAAGCACATCACCAACCAAACAAAAACTCAATCCTACTAATACCTGAGAAATTGAAAAGGTTTCTTTTGAATGAGGAGAAAGTAAAGGAACCAACAAAATGAATACTGTTGTTATGGGTTTTGCTATCTGATACGCCAATAAAGGGCCTTGCATCACAAAAAACAAAGAAGCACAAAAACTAATAATCAGTAAACTCAGCAAAAATTGTAAACGGCTCATTGATGCTTGTATTTCAAACCCTAAGGTAAAAAAAGAGAAGCGTTTTCCTTAAACATTGAATCGGAAATGCATCACATCCCCATCTTTGACGATATAATCCTTCCCTTCTACTTTCATTTTACCCGCTTCTTTAACCTTTGCCTCTGTACCAAATTGCACATAATCTTCATAGGCAATAACTTCAGCACGTATAAATCCTTTTTCAAAATCAGAGTGGATTACGCCAGCCGCCTCAGGGGCTGTAGCACCAATGGGGATAGTCCAAGCGCGGACCTCTTTCTCCCCTGCAGTAAAATAGGTTTGTTGATTTAATAATGAATACGATTCCCGTATCAATTTTGCAGCTCCTGCTTCCTCCAAGCCTAAGTCTTCTAAAA
The DNA here is from genome assembly GCA_010031465.1 of Flavobacteriia bacterium. GTDB lineage: Bacteria > Bacteroidota > Bacteroidia > Flavobacteriales > Flavobacteriaceae > MS024-2A. The sequence goes on along the minus strand of RGZR01000074.1, from coordinate 6,279 downwards.
ACAATTGCCGTTCTTCAAAACTTTCCAGTTCATTGATGTCAGCTTCAATACTTACGGCTAAAACTAGCAGTCCAGCTTGTTCGTTAGCAATGGTTTCTTTTACCTTATCAACATAAGCATTCCCAACTTTTGCAGCAGTTTCGTCCACATTGCATATATACAATACAGGTTTATCGGTAATAAGCTGAAGCGGAGTAATAAATGCAGTACGATCTTCTTCTTTACATTGAAACGAACGCACATTTTGAGCTGCTTCTAAAGCCTTTTTGACTTCATCCAATAGCGTTTTTTCTTTTACAGCCTCTTTATTTCCAGTACGTGCTGCTCGATTGACTTTTTCCAATCGTTTGTCAACCGTTTCAAGGTCTTTTAGTTGGAGTTCGATATCTATAATTTCCTTATCACGAATCGGGTTTACAGACCCTTCAACATGCACTATATTGTCATTATTAAAACAGCGTAACACATGCAAAATGGCATCTGTTTCACGAATATTTGCCAGAAATTGATTTCCCAATCCCTCCCCTTTGCTTGCGCCTTTAACTAAACCCGCTATATCAACAATTTCAACTGTAGCCGGTAATACCCGTTGGGGTTTTACTAATTCTTCTAATTTTTCGAGACGTTTATCAGGCACATTCACTACCCCAACATTGGGTTCAATAGTACAAAATGGAAAGTTGGCGCTCTGCGCTTTAGCATTAGAGAGACAATTGAATAAGGTGGATTTTCCAACATTAGGTAGACCTACAATTCCTGCTTTCATTGTTTAAATTTTGGCAAAAATAAACTTTCTTTTGGCTTTTACATTTGCTTTTAGTAATTATGGTATCCTATTAAATGTGTTTTTATGAGCCAAAAAAAATATGTGATTATTCATGCAGATGATGCAGGACTTTGCTGGTCTGAAAATAAAGCCACTCAAGTGGGTATGACAAAAGGAAGTATTTCTTCAACAAGCCTTATGGTTCCTTGCCCATGGTTTTATGATATGGCCCAATTTTGTCTAGCCCATCCCGAGTTAGATTACGGGATTCATCTCACGCTTACTGGAGAATGGAAAACCTACCCATTTAAATCAATTACAGCGAAAGAAAAAATTCCTTCAATAGTTGATCGTCATGGGCACTTACCCATGAAACGTGCCGCTATAAGAGACCATGCCAAAATAGAAGAAGTACGCCTAGAACTTAGGAATCAAATTGACTATGCGCTTTCGTTGGGCTTACAGCCCTCCCATTTAGATTCGCACATGTACACCCTAGGGCTTCGACAAGATTTGATAGATCTTTATATTAACTTGGGTAAAGAATACCAATTGCCTATAATTTTAAGTAAAACATTGATAGACTATACAGGAGAAGATTCTGCTGCTTTTAAGGTAAATGAGAACGATTGTATAGAGACCCTCTTTATGGCTTCTTATACCGAATTTGAAGGTATGGGTTTAGCCGCTTATTATGAAATGGCTCTTCAAGAGGTTCAACCGGGACTCTCCCTCTTTTTAATTCATCCTGCCCTCCTCAATGAAGAAATAGAACAAATAACCCTTGATCATCCTAATTTTGGAGCAGTATGGCGAAGTCAAGATGCCGCATTTTTCAGCAGCCAAAAGTGTAAAGAACTAGTGGCACAAAACAATATTGAATTGGTTCATTTTAAAAGTCCAGAAGTACTCAGTCTTCTGGGTGCATAAAACGTTGTTTTCCCAAAAGGGTGTCTTCAGACTCTTCGTGATTTTCATCAGGAACACAACAATCAACCGGACAAACAGCGGCACATTGGGGCTCGTCATGAAATCCTTTGCATTCTGTACATTTATCGGGAACAATAAAGTAGTATTCGTCAGACACGGGAACTTGAAATGCGTCTGCATCTACGGCCTTACCACTTGGCAATACAACTGATCCACGAAGCGATGTGCCGTCTTGATATCGCCAGTCTTCTGCCCCCTCATAAATAGCCGTATTTGGGCATTCGGGTTCACAAGCACCACAATTGATACATTCATCAGTTATAATTATAGCCATAGCAATTTTCTTTCCTTAAATTTGTGCAAAAATAAGACCTTAATCCCTTTCCCACAAATAGATGAGTAACTCACTCCAACGAAGTAAAGCTTTATTTGCCCTTGGCGATCATCTTCGCCACTACAATAGTGAAGACAACACCTGTAGCTCTCTAAAGGCAGCTATCGATAAAGCCTTAATTTTAAATGGATGGTTTACCCAAAATTCAGTTGAAATGGCAATTCAAAATTGGGGAGAAGCACTTCAAGAGCAAAAACTATCGCAATGGGTTTCCCAGTACCCTTTATCCGAGGCAAAAACCACTCATACAATTGCATTAATACTAGCGGGAAATCTACCCCTTGTTGGTTTGCATGATGTTTTGTGTGTTTGGCTCTGCGGATATCATGCCTTAGTCAAATGTGCTTCAAAAGACACTGCTTTACTTCCCTATATTGCTCATTTTTTAGAAAAAGAAACGGGAGAAAATCGCATAGAATTTACAACCGAAGTGCTTACTGGGTTTGATGCTGTAATTGCAACAGGCACAAATAATTCTGCTCGTTATTTTGATCATTATTTTTCAAAATACCCCCATATCATTCGAAAAAACAGAAATGGGGTCGCTGTTTTATCAGGCAAAGAAACAAACGAAGAACTCGAAGGATTGGGACATGATATTTTAGACTTTTTTGGCCTAGGTTGCAGAAATGTTTCTAAACTATACCTTCCCAAGGGGTTTGACTTGAATAGTATTTTTGGAGGACTCTATCCCCTTTCTGATTGTATAAACCATCCCAAATACGCCAATAATTACGACTACAATAAGGCCGTATTCCTTATGAGTGATTTTTCTTTTTTAGAAAATGGATTTATGATATTGCGAGAAGAAGAAGCAATGAGCGCCCCAATTGCTTGTGTACATTATCAATATTACGATTCACTAGAACAAATATCCCTACAACTGAAGGCAGATCAAGATTTGATTCAGTGTTTAATTAGTCATTTCCCTTTAGATGGGGCTATTCCTTTTGGTACTGCGCAGCAGCCCCATTTATGGGAGTATGCCGACGGAATTGATACCTTGGATTTTTTATTGAAGCTTTCCAGCTGAGAAGCTAGATTTTATGATATAAAAGGTGTTAACAATTTAAAAAAAAATTAGGCTGAACAAGTTTTCATTTAAACCAAGAATAACAATATTTGCAAATAATTTTAATATTTCTTTTTTCCAAGTAAAAGATACAATCCATATACCTTATGAAAATTCACAATTTTAGCGCAGGTCCTTCTATTTTACCTCATGAGGTTATAAAACAAGCTTCAGATGCTGTTTTAGAATTGGATCATTCGGGTTTATCCCTAATTGAAATTTCACATCGAAGCAAAGCCTTTGTTGAAATTATGGACGAAGCCTGTGAGCGTGCTTTACGCTTAACCGGTCTAGAAGGAAAAGGTTACAAAGCCGTTTTTCTACAAGGAGGGGCAAGCACACAATTTTTAATGGCTGCTTACAACCTTTTAGAAAAAAAGGCAGGGTACATTAACACAGGAACCTGGTCTGAAAAAGCAATAAAAGAAGCAAAACTATTTGGAGATGTAGAAGAGATCGCAAGTTCAAAAGATAAAAATTTCAATTATATCCCCAAAGGATACACTGTGACTTCTGATTTGGATTATTTACACATAACTACAAACAATACCATTTTCGGTACCCAATACAAAACTATACCGGCATCGAATGTGCCTTTACTTGCCGATATGAGTTCTGACATTTTTTCAAGACCACTGGATTATTCCAAGTTTGATTTATTTTACGCCGGGGCACAAAAAAATATGGGGCCAGCAGGAACTACTCTTGTTATTATTAAAGAATCGATTTTAGGAAAGGTTAGCCGAGCTATTCCTTCCATGCTTAACTATAAAGAGCAAATTGACAAAGAAAGCATGTACAACACCCCTCCAGTTTTTGCCGTTTATACTTCTTTATTGACGTTACGATGGATTGAAGCTCAAGGCGGTTTAGAAGCCTTAGGAGCAAAAAATGCAATGAAAGCTACCCATCTATATGGTGAAATTGATCGCAACCCCCTTTTTACGGGTTTTGCCGCAAAAGAAGATCGAAGTGACATGAATGCTACCTTTAATTTAACTAATGATGGACTTACTGAAACTTTTGACAATTTGTGTAAAGCCGCTGGTTTAAGCGGATTAAAAGGACACCGGTCTGTAGGAGGCTACAGAGCATCAATCTACAACGCATTACCAATGGAGAGTGTAGAATTATTGGTAGATTGCATGCAAACTCTAGAAAAAAATCACTAAAACTTTAAAATGAAAATTTTAGCAAACGACGGAATTTCTGCTACAGGAATTGATCAACTTACTCAAAATGGATTTGAAGTAATTACAACTAACGTTGCTCAAGAACAATTAGCGGCCTATATAAACGATAACCAGATAGTAGCTTTACTTGTGAGAAGTGCTACCACTGCTCGAAAAGAATTAATAGATGCTTGCCCAGGATTACAACTTATTGGTCGTGGTGGAGTAGGAATGGATAATATTGATGTTGATTACGCAAAATCAAAAGGATTACACGTAATTAACACTCCTGCTTCTTCCTCTGCGTCTGTGGCTGAACTTGTTTTTTCACATTTATATGGAGGTGTTCGGTTTTTACATCAAGCCAACAGAAGCATGCCGTTAGAAGGAGAGACAAATTTCAAAGGGCTCAAAAAAGCCTATGCAAAGGGAATTGAATTGAGAGGTAAAACTTTAGGAGTCATTGGTTTTGGAAGAATTGGCCAAGAAGTCGCTCGAATTGGTTTAGGAGTGGGAATGAAGGTAATCGCCAGCGATAAATTTATTGAGCGTGCTACTGTCGAGGTTAAGTTATTCAATGGTCAATCGCTTTCCGTAAATATTGAAACGCAAGACATGGATTCTCTTCTTGCTAGCGCTGATTTTATTAGTCTGCATGTTCCTGCACAAAAAGAGTATGTAATTGATTCAGCTGCCTTTTCTAAAATGAAAAAAGGGGCTTTTTTGATTAATGCTGCACGGGGTGGTGTAGTTGATGAAGTTGCTTTAGTTGAGGCTTTAGATAGCGGACAGTTATCTTTTGCTGGACTTGATACTTTTGAAAACGAACCTAAGCCTGAAATCAAATTGTTAATGCACGATAACATTTCACTTTCTCCACATATTGGAGCAGCAACCTTAGAAGCTCAAGACCGCATTGGAGAAGAATTAGCCGCTCAAATTTGTTCCTTACTTAAATCCTAATCTTTTTTGTTTAAACGACTCAAAGAAAAATGGGGTATCCACTCCAACAAACAACTGATTATCATTTTTGTGGTATTTGGAATCACAGGATCGTTGAGTGTAAAACTGGCACTACCCGTTCTACAATACCTCAGTATTGAACCCGATTCTTTTGACAGTCTCCCGCTTGGAAATGTTTTGTATTGGATTTTACGTATCCTAATTATTTTCCCTGTATACCAGGTATTACTTTTAGGAATCGGTACAATCTTCTTTCAATTTCGCTTTTTTTGGGCTTTTGAAAAGAAAATTATGAACCGGTTAATGGGTAAGCGTTATTTTGACGAAAATTCTTAGCTTGATCTGAATTGAATCAAGTTTAAAAATTCATTCCGTGTATCTGTATTTTTAAAGCTACCGCGAAAACCAGAAGTTGTTGTTGTTGAATTCTGTTTTTGAACCCCACGCATCATCATACACATATGAGATGCCTCAATAACAACAGCTACCCCATCGGGTTGCAGCGTATCATTTATACAATCTAAAATTTGCTCCGTTAAGCGTTCCTGAACTTGAAGTCGTCGGGCGAAAACATCTACAACCCGTGGAATTTTGCTTAATCCTACAATACGCCCTTTTGGTATGTAAGCAATATGAGCCTTACCGAAAAAAGGCAACATATGATGTTCACACAAAGAATACAATTCAATGTCTTTGACAATAACCATTTCGTTATATTCCTCTTCAAACATGGCACTCTGCAAAATTTGCGAAACAAAAATACCGATCTCACTGCTGCAGCGATTGTGAGCTCGACTGGAATAGTTACTGCAATAGCTGGAAGCTGGATTGCAGCTCATATGGATGATGCGGTGTCAAACTTCTTATTCGCGGTGCTTCTTATTGCTATTGCGGGAAGAATGTTGTTGCAGCTGCGCAAGCAGCGTGAACTTACGCCAGTAGGCGAGTAATTCCGATCAGTTTCTCGTACTGATCGACTTCG
>RGZR01000073.1 GCA_010031465.1 Flavobacteriia bacterium | reverse complement strand
TATGAATCCGGCCAATGCAGCTCTACGGGCAGTATCTTCAATATAGGGGTTGAGTCCACGGTTTTCATGCACCACAACGATACCCGGGCGTGGCCCTTCAATCTCTTTGGATTTGGACAATAATCCCCGCATTTGACCGGCTCCTTTGTGTGAATCGTATAAGATATAATCCGAATCGAGTTTTGGGTCTTGGGGATCGACCAAACCAGTGGTGGCATAATCAGGTTGAATAAAACTCAGCAAGGCAGAAACAGTAATTCCGCCAACAGCATAGGTCGATAGTTTTTCGACAAATTGTCTCCGATTGATTTTGTTGTGGGCATAATCGTCATAGAGATCAAACACTTCTTGCTTGATGGTCTCTTTCTGTATTTTTTTCATTCTCCTAAGATAGGAGGAATCCACAGAATTTCAAATGGAGCAAAAGCATAAATAAGCATCAACTGACTGACTCTTTTGGCAACCTCGGTTTGAGGTATAACTTAAAACCAAACTATAACTGGCGTTTACTATTCATTAGAAAGGGTGTACCTTTGAGGGGAATGAGTATACCGCACGTCAGTTTAACGTTTTTCTATTTTTCCAAAAATTACTTTTGGGCCTTTCGACAAATGGGGGTGGGCTACCGACAACTCAAAGATGTAACTGGCCTTCGTTTTAAGAAACTTTTGGGTACCGGAGGGGGCGATGGGTTTAGCCTACGTCCTGATTTTAGAACCTATGCTTTTTTGGGGGTTTGGGAATCGGCCGCCCAAGCTCAGACGTTTTTGGATACCCACCCGTTTATGCAAGCCTACTACCAAAAGGCGTCCGCACACCGTACACTCCATTTAAAGCCTTATAAGAGTTCGGGTCTATGGGATGGGCAAAATCCATTCACCCCAGCTTCACAACAACCACCTTCCGCCGATCAAGCCGTGGCGATTTTGACACGTGCGAGCCTGCGTTGGAATCGACTAGCTGCTTTTTGGAAGGCTGTACCAGCGGCCAGTAAGGCCCTGAGTAATGCCCAAGGGGTTCAGTTTTATAAAGGCATAGGTGAGTGGCCATGGATTCAGCAAGCCACCGTCAGTATTTGGAATCAGGCGGAAGCGGTGCATCAATTTGCTTATAAAGGCCCCCATGCGAAAATTGTAAAAAAGACCCGCCAACAGCAATGGTATGCCGAAGATCTGTTTGCGCGTTTTGTGCTCCTTTCGGATACCCAAAAAATAAAACATTCATGAAAAAAGCCATTGTCGTTGGTGCCGGAGTGGCGGGTTTGGCGAGCGCCATACGTTTGGTTTTAAAGGGCTATAGGGTCACTGTTTTTGAAAGCAACGCCTATCCGGGGGGAAAGCTATCGAGTTTTACTTCGGCGGGCTATCGGTTTGATGCTGGGCCTTCGTTGTTTACCATGCCCCATTTTGTCGATGCCCTTTTTGAATTAGCCGGTGAAGATCCCCGAGCCCATTATAGTTATAAAAAAAAGGAAGTGGCCTGTCGTTATTTTTGGGAAGACGGGACACAATTTAATGCCTATGGAGACCGCTCTGCCTATTTAGAAGAAGTCGAAAAGGTATTTAAAGGCGAGGCAAAGGCGGTCGAACGCTATGCCAAAAAAGCCAAAAAGAAGTACGATTTGTTGGCTGGATTGTTTTTAGAACGTTCGCTGCATCAGTGGAGTACCTTGTTTAACCGTGATACGCTCAAGGCCATTATCCAACTACATCGTTATGAATTGATGACCAATTTGCATGCCGTAAACCAGCAGTCTTTTACATCACCAAAGCTGGTGCAGCTTTTTGACCGATATGCGACCTACAACGGTTCAAATCCTTTTCAAACTCCCGGACTGATGACTTTGGTTCAACATCTAGAAAGTCACTATGGGACGTTTATCCCCGAAGGAGGAATGGTCCAAATTACCCAAGCACTTTATCGGTTAGCCGAAAAGAAAGGGGTTGTGTTTGAGTTTAACCAGAAGGTCTCTGAAATTTGTGTTAAGTATAAAAAAGCAGTAGGGATAGTTTCTCATGGTCAATTTCATCCGGCGGAAGTCGTTGTCAGTAATATGGATGTGACCCCAACCTATCAAAAATTACTACCCCAACAAAAGCCCCCGCGTAAACTTCAAAAAATGCAGCCTTCTAGCTCTGCTGTGATTTTTTATTGGGGGATGGACAAAACCTTTCCTGAGCTTGATTTACACAACATACTATTTTCAAAGGACTACAAAAAAGAGTTTTACGCTATTTTTAAAGACCAACAATTGGACGATGACCCCACGGTTTATATCAATATCACCGCCAAAGATGTACCCGAAGATGCGCCCCCAGGCGGGGAAAACTGGTTTGTGATGGTCAATGCGCCCTACAATAGCGGACAAAACTGGAACATGCTCACCCGACAATTACGCCAACATACCCTCGAAAAAATCGAGCGGGTATTGGGTCAAAATATCTCCCAGCATATCGTCACCGAGGTGATACGCACCCCTATTGATATTGAACAACTGACCCATTCACACAAAGGTGCCCTTTACGGAAGTTCAAGTAACCGGCGGATGGATGCTTTTTTACGGCACCCAAATTTTTCCAAGGCGATCGACGGACTTTATTTCTGTGGAGGCAGTGTGCATCCAGGTGGGGGTATTCCGTTGTGTTTGCTTTCGGCCAAAATCACCGCTAGTCTGGTACCCGACCCGACAGGTTAAGATTTTTAGTAAAAAAAACCATCTGCAGAAAAAACATAACAATACGCCAACGTCAACTTCTGGAGAGGGATTAATAAGGAAAGAAGCTACAACTATTACCATAGAAAGCTATATAGACTAATGGAAGAAAACACCTGTGCAATACAAGCTAAGGTTAAAGATGTGATGCTGGAGAAGCTTGATGGCTTGGTGTAGGGTTTTATCATTATAAGTTGCTCCCACTATTATTCAAAGTTGTAGCACACGTTAATCTGATAATAAAATTTATTGAAGTATTGTAACCAAAAACATCTATATTTTATGCAAAATACTGGAATAAAAATCTATTTTTTTATATTATAAGTACAAATTAACATTTCTGTGGTAAGAGATAAAATATTAGTAATAGGTGCCAATGGTCAACTGGGTAGTGTTCTATCGGTTGCTCTTCAAAAGATCTTTGGTAAGGAAAATGTAATTTTATCAGATATTAAACCCAATCCCCTTTTTGAAAGTCATTTTGAAAAAATTGACGCAATGGTTTATGACCAAATAGAATATGTTGTTAAGAAATATTCCATTACTCAAATTTATCATTTAGCTGCCATACTTTCTGCAGCAGGTGAAAAGTATCCTTTAAGAACTTGGAGATTGAACATGGAAATGATGCTCAATGTTTTTGAAGTTGCTCGAAAAAATAGTGTGAGTAGAGTTTTTTTCCCAAGCTCAATAGCTGTATTTGGAAAAAATGTAGCTCGATCAAAGGCGATACAGACTTCCTTTATCAATCCTTCAACGGTGTACGGAATCAGTAAAGCAGCAGGAGAAAATTGGGCGCAATATTATTTTGATCAATATGGCTTAGATGTACGTTCCCTTAGATATCCTGGCATTATAGGATATAAATCTATGCCTGGAGGAGGAACTACGGATTATGCGGTTGAAATTTATCATAGTGCCGTTAAAAAAGAAAAATATATTTGTTATTTAAACCCTGACACCAAATTACCCTTGATTTATATGGATGATGCTATTCATGCTACTATTGAAATAATGCAAACCCCTATAGAAAATATTCGTATTAGAACATCCTATAATTTGGCTAGCATGAGTTTAAGCCCAATTGAGATCGCCCTAGCAATTCAGAAAATTCACCCTAACTTTAAGGTGGATTATTACACTGATTTCAGACAAAATATTGCTGCAACATGGCCAAGTGAAATTGATGATCAACAGGCCAGGAAAGATTGGAATTGGCAACCAAAATATGATTTAACTCAAATGACCAAAATAATGTTGGAACAACTGGAAAAGAAATATAAAAAGAACTAATAATTAAAGTCATGTACGGACTTATTGATAAAAAATTAGAGATTGAATTAAACGAAATTAAAGAAGCTGGGCTTTACAAGACAGAAAGAATTATTACCAGTCCTCAGGACATTACAATTAAATTATCTTCTGGAGAGGAAGTGATAAATTTTTGTTCAAATAATTATTTAGGTTTATCCAATCATAAGGCTGTCGTTCAAGCGGCAAAAGACACTCTAGATTCATATGGCTTTGGAATGTCATCAGTACGTTTTATTTGTGGAACCCAAAATATTCACAAAGAGTTAGAAAAAAAGATTGCTTCCTTTTTCAATTGTGAGGATACTATTTTATATGCCGCTGCCTTTGATGCAAATGGGGGTCTTTTTGAGCCCCTGCTAACAGATGAAGACGCTATAATTTCTGATTCATTAAATCACGCTTCCATTATTGACGGGATTCGATTATGCAAAGCATCTCGATATCGTTATTTAAATAACAATATGGAGGATTTAGAAAACAAATTGATTGAGGCAAATAAAAATAGACATCGTTTTAAAATCATTGTTACCGATGGCGTTTTCTCAATGGATGGTATAGTGGCACAACTGGATAAGATTTGTGATTTAGCGGATAAGTATGAAGCTTTGGTTATGGTAGACGAATGCCATGCAGCAGGGTTTATTGGCAAAACAGGGAGAGGCACCATAGAGTTAAAAAAAGTGTTAGGTAGAGTTGATATAATAACAGGGACTCTAGGTAAAGCACTGGGAGGAGCTATGGGAGGATATACAACTGGTAAAAAAGAAATCATTGAAATACTTCGTCAACAATCTAGGCCTTATTTATTTTCAAATTCACTTGCTCCTGCCATTGTAGGAGGTACTTTAAAAGTATTCGAAATTATATCTGAAGACTATTCATTGAGAAATCAGTTAGAGCATAATACAGCTTATTTCAGGGAGGAGATGGAAAAGGCAGGATTTAATCTCATTGGTGCCGATGCAGCCATAGTTCCTGTAATGACCTATGACGCAAAATTATCTCAAGAAATGTCTGAAGCCCTTCTTCTTGAGGGAATATATGTTATTGGATTTTTTTATCCTGTTGTTCCAAAAGAGTTAGCGAGAATTAGAGTTCAATTATCTGCATCCCACAAAAAAGAACACCTGGACAAAGCGATAAAAGCTTTTATAAAAGTTGGAAAACAATTTAACTTAATCTCCTAAATTTATAAGCGAAATTAATAGAAAGAGTTCTAGAACTAAATAGAATTTTTTTTGATTTAGTAGAGTCGGCCCAACACTTTTTTTGGGTTTCTATAGAAGCAGAATAGTTTCCCTCTAAACCCTTGCTTACTGATTAATGCACTATATTGCAAATAAAAAATTATTATGAAAAAGATTACGACTCTTGTAATTCTTATGATCTTGCCTTTAATACTTTCTTTTACAGCTACTGAAATGCAAAACTTTCAAGGAAAAGCGTATTATTTTTCTAAATCTACTATGGAATTGGGAAGCTGGGGGGCAAGAATGAGTGAGGCCCAAAAAAAACAAATAAAAGCTCGATTAAAGAACCGGCTCGAAAAAACCTATGTTTTGAATTTTAATGCCGATGCATCCCTTTTTATTGAAGAGGTAAAAATAGATGCCATTTCGGGAGCTACAGATTCCTGGGGTGCAAACTTCTCTCGAGGAGAACAGTATAAAAACGTTTCAGACAATACATTGGTTCAAGCTCAAGAATTTTATGGCAAACGATTTTTAGTTAAAGACTCCTTGCAGCACATTGAATGGAAAATGGGGAGTGAAACCAAACAAATTGGAGGTTACACCTGCTTTAAAGCGACTGCTATTCTCCCAATTACTGAATTGCAGTGGTTTAATTTTTCATGGAATGATTTGGGCAATAGTCAAACAGGAAATGACGAAATAGAACTAACCGAAATTGAAGCGTGGTATACCTTACAAATTCCGGTAAAACACGGCCCTGCAGAATTTTGGGGGCTGCCAGGACTTATTCTTGAAGTTAGTGCTGGCAATACTACAATGCTCTGTTCAGAAATCATTATAAATCCTAAAGAACGCAGTGAAATTACTCCCCCAGACAAGGGACAAATAATTACTAAAAAGGACTATCGTACAACCATTAAAGAGAAAATGACAGAGATGCGTGACAATCGTGGACGACGCAGAAGAAATTAAGTTCTTTACCAAGGTATAAATTTAACGCTCATCATACTATGAAATTCCGTCTTTTAATCTTAGGATTGGTCTTGTCCTTTTTAAGTCAAGCGCAAACTGTTACCCTTAAAGGGGTGGTTCGCGACAGCTTACAAAATCCCTTGGGTGCTGCCAGCTTGGTTGCTATAGACAAGGCTACCGAAGCATTAGAGTCTTACACCATTACTGGAGAAGATGGTGTTTTTGCATTAAAATTAAAACAAAATGCTGCCTATAAAATACAAGTAAGCGCCTTGGGACTACAAACCATTAAGGACACTTTAAAAACTCTAAAGAGCGATGTAACTAAAGACTATGAGCTTCGGGCCGACATACAATTGGACGAGGTGGTAGTGAAAATTCCAGTTTTGGTTCGTGGAGATACCCTAATTTACGATGCTGATTCCTTTAAAAATGGGTCTGAACGCAAGTTGGAAGATATTATTGACAAACTCCCTGGGGTAGAAATTAACGATAATGGCCAAATAGAAGTAGAGGGAAAAGTAGTTAATAAATTAATGGTAAATGGAAAAGACTTTTTTGAGGGGGACACCAAAATTGCAACTAAAAACATTCCTTCGAGTACTGTGGATAAAATTCAAGTATTAAAAAATTATGGTGATATAGGGCAACTGCGAAGTGTTCGAAACAACCAAGATAATGTAGCAATTAATATCAAGCTAAAGTCAGGCAAAGAGCGTTTTTGGTTTGGGAGTGTTACTACAGGATTAGGGGACTCCCCAAAAGAAGGACTCTATCTTCTACAGCCTAAATTATTTTATTACACTCCTAAGTACACCATAAATTTCATTGGTGACATCAACAATATTGGGGAGGTAGCCCTGTCAAGGAGAGATTTAAGAGGTTTTACTGGTGGTTTTCGGGCTCCCAGTCGCCAAAGTGGCACACAAATTAACTTGGGGGATAACAGCCTAAACTTTTTAACCAACCAGCAAAATGCCTTAAACATTGAAAACAAGTTGGGGACAGTAAACTTTAGCTATTCCCCCGACGAAAGTTTAGACCTTACAGGCTTTTTTATTTTCAATTCAAGCCTGATCGACTCTAAAGAAAACAGCCTTATTCGCTATACTAATTCCGATCTGCAAATTCCTGATGAAGCCACAGAACAAAACAGTACTGAACGCTCCAATCAAAGTTTGATTAAACTAAGTACGTCCTATAAACCTAATTTTAGCAACCAAATGGATTATGATGTTTTGGTGCGTACAGCTAATGATCGCCAACAGCAAAAAGTTTTTTCTTCAATAATTGGGAATACTAGGCAAGTAGAAGAAGTTACACCATATTCCATCAATCAAACGTTAAATTATTATTACACCCTAGATGAAAATAACATTTTTGCTTTTGAAACTCAACACCTAATCAAAAATGAAGACCCATTTTATAGTGCAATAATCGAAAATACCGTAAATGGGGAAGATGTGTTTGATACTACAGCCAAAATCTTAGGCTTAAACAACACCCTCCCACAATATGATCTTGCTCAGGATCGGAAAATTTTTTCCAACCAGTTGGACGCCAAACTGGACTATTATCATATAATTAGTCAAAAAAGTAACCTTAACTTTACTCTAGGCAGTATTTTGAGTAAGCAGAATTTTAATTCATCCATTTTTGAGCGTTTGGCAGACAATACCCCCTACACCCCAATAGCACCAATGATAAACAATGGCTTGGCCACCAACGACACAGAATATAATTTTAGTGATGTGTATTTGGGAGTGCATTTACGGTTTAGAACTGGGATATTCACCTTTACTCCTGGCTTTTCTGTACATGCTTATGGTAACAAAAACACACAGTTCAACGAGCTGGTAGAAGATAATTTTATTCGCTTGCTCCCCGATTTTGAGACGCGAATACAGTTTAAAAAGAGTGAGTCCCTCACCTTAAACTACCGCATGCAAAACCAATTTACCGATGTTACACGCTTGGCTAGAGGCTTGGTACTGAATAATTATAATAGTATTCAATTTGGTGCTCCTGATTTGCAAAATGCACTGTCTCATAATTTGAGTTTATTGTACAGTAGTTTTAATTTATTTAACTATACCAATGTTTTTGCCCGCTTGTCCTACACCAGTAATATTGATCAAATTCGGAGTCTAACTCGTTTTGATAACATCATTAGAACCAGCACCTTTTTTAATTCCAACTTTGCCGATGAAAATTTTAATGCCTTTGGTCGAATTCAAAGAACTTTTGGAAAAGTTAGAGCGAGTTTGAATAGTGCATTTAATTACAGTAAAATCAATCAGTTGATTCAGGGGCGGCAATCCCTAAACGAAGGTTTTACTCAAACCTATACACCAGAAATACGAACAAATTTTAAAGTGGCGCCAAATGTTAGTTTGCGCTATCGGTATAGCATTATAAATAATAATCAGGGAAATCGTGAGACTAAATTTATTATAAAGTCGCCTTCAATTGAGTTTGATGCTTACATCTTAGAAAAAATAACGATGGTGTCCAGCTACAGCTACACCAGTCAAAACTTCATTAATCAAGTACAGTCTTTTCAAAATTGGGATGCCAAAATTTCCTATAGAAAAGACAAAGACGCCAAATGGGAGTTCGAACTAAAAGCTTCTAACATTTTGAATATTGAAGCCCAGGTGCGTAACAGTGCCAATAACCTTTCAGTATTTAATGCTCAAAATTTTATTCAACCACGACTGATCACCTTTAGAGGGGTATATAACCTTTAAGCACATGGTCGGATAGAAAAATCCTATAGAATTCCCTCAGATGATTACTACCAGTACTTATCGCATGATGGCATTTCAAGTTGGTTTCAGAATCATACAAGAGAATAAGGCATCAATTAAAGGTTAAGCATTTGATCATGGAAACGCTTGATGGCTTGGTGTAGGG
>RGZR01000072.1 GCA_010031465.1 Flavobacteriia bacterium | reverse complement strand
GAAAAAACTCCTTATTGTTTCCTTTTTGTTGTCAATTTCATTGACGATTGCTCAAACAGACCGTGATTTTTATCAAATTATTGATGCCGTTTCCTCCCAGCGGATAGCAGAAGACATTCAAACCCTAGTTAATTTTGGAACGCGACATACTTTGAGTGACACGCTCTCTAAAACCCGAGGAATTGGAGCGGCAAGGCGATGGATTAAAAACGAATTTGAAACCATATCGAACAATTGTTCTAATTGTTTGGAAGTTTTTTATCAAAAAAATTACTTTACCCCCCAAGACGGAGATCGAATAGTTAAACCCGTATGGATAAATAACGTTGTAGCCATTCAACGCGGTAAAACTCATCCTAATCGATTTATCATTATGAGTGGAGATATTGATTCTCGTATCTCTAACCCTACTGATTATACGGGAGACTCTCCGGGGGCAAATGATAACGCTAGCGGAATGGCCGGAACACTGGAAGCCGCTCGTGTATTGTCTCAGTATTCATTTGAAAGCAGTATCGTCTATGTAGGCCTTGCAGGGGAAGAACAAGGCTTGTTTGGCGGTAAAGGTTTAGCTCAGTATGCCCTGGAGCAAGGGTGGGAAATTATTGGCATTTTAAATAATGACATGATTGGAAACATTAGAGGTGTTGATGGTGTAATTGACAATAGAACTTTCCGAATTTTTTCTGAACCCGTTCCAGCGAATGAAACCGAAAGAGCTCGAAATGCCAGACGTTTTTATGGGGGTGAAGTAGATGGAATTTCTCGACAATTGGCGCGTTATATTCTCACAACAGTTCAAAAATACATGCCCGAAATGAACCCCATGATGGTGTATCGCTTAGATCGGTTTGGAAGAGGGGGACATCATCGTCCTTTTAACGATGTTGGTTTTGCTGGTGTTCGGATTATGGAAGCCCACGAAAATTATATAATGCAACATCAAGACATTCGGGAGGAGAATGGCATTGCATATGGAGATGTTATAGGAGGAGTAGATTTTGAATACGCCAAAAAACTAACCGCAGTAAATGCTATAAACCTAGCGAGTTTAGCTTGGGCACCTCCAGCAGTAAGCAGCCTTTCAATTGGTGGGATTGTAGAGGCTTCAGCAAAATTCAAATGGTCGCCTAGTACCGATTCTAATGTTGCTGGCTATAAAATTTATTGGCGAGACACTACTCATCCAACATGGCAAAGCTCTCGTTTTGTGGGTAATGTGAATCAATTTACACTTGAAGGTATTGTAATTGATAATTTCTTTTTTGGCCTTTCCACCGTAGGTAAAAATGGAAGGGAAAGCCCCGTTGTGTTCCCCAACGGTATTTTTAGAGATTAGTAATAATTATCAATACTAATTCTTCGGTAATCTCCGCGCTTATTTCTAAGGTAGGGACTAAAATCAAAGTTGATGAAAACCTCTATCGTGCCTGGAGAATAGACTGAGGTTTTTAATGGATTTTGAAAGGAAAAATTATACAATGTGCCAAATTCAAAATTTTTATAGGCTAGGGCTACTGATATTCCAATATTGGTAAAGTCTATATTTTGTGTTTTTTTAAATTGTTGATTTAATCCAATTGAAAAGCGGAAATCAAAAGTCTTACCGTAACCGAAGCACTTTTGTAGGACTGATTCGTAATATGATTCGCGAGGGAATCCAAAGCAAAAGTAGAGAAACTACGAGAAAAAATAGATTTACTGAGAGTACGTCCCAAAAAGAAAGAACAACCGGAGCCCGATCTACAAAATAATTTTCTGGATTCAGTTGAATCCAACCCCAATATTTTTGTGTGAGAAAAAAACCAATACCTAAAAGATTTCCCCAAGCCAACCCCCGTAAGAGTATTAAAGCTCCGTTATATAAAAAAATAGTTTGAATGGTGCGATGCTCTGCGCCCAAGGCTTTGAGTAAGCCCACCATTCTAGATCGTTCTAAAATTAAAACCAACAAAGCCGTAGCCATATTTATGATTCCCACTAAAAGCATCACCACTAAAATGACCAAAACATTAAAGTCAAAAAGGGAAATCCATTGGTAAATACTGGTGTAGCGCGAAGCTATAGAACGGCTGTCTAACACAGAGGGCAATTCATCATATAGATGATCTGCAATAGCCTCAATAGTTTCCTTTTCAGAAATATAAATTTCATAGCCCCCAATTTCATCAGAAGCCCAACCCTTTAGGCCTTGGACCTGATTCAGGCTTCCGTAAACCAAATTTTCATCTATATCCGGAAATCCGGAAGCGTAAATTCCCTCAACTGTAAATCGGCGACGTCTCGGATTTTCTGGATTTGATTCACTTTGAAAAAAGGCATTTACCCGATCCCCAACCTTCAAATTGAGTCTCCTGGCATGCACGCTGGACACTAAAATCCCTTCGTTATTGGGTTGGGTATAATCCGGAAAGGTTCCTTCAATTAAAAAATCATCAAGTAGTGTATTTTTTACTTCCGCAGAAACCCCCTTAAATAAAATACCCTCAAAATTTTCGTCTGATTTAAGCATTCCAGCCACTGTAGCAAAGGCATGAAAGTTTGAAATTTTCTTATTGGATTGAAATAAAGTTCGGATTTCTTTAACGTCTTGAATGGGGAGTAAAGACACTTGAGATTCATTGTTTTCAAAGAGCGTAACCACGATGTGTCCATTGAAAATACTCGTCTTTTTGCGAATTTCTGACTGTAGTCCTTTACTGGTTGAAACGGCAATTAAAATGGCCGTAATTCCAATTGCAACAGCTAAGGTGGCAATTTTTGTTATTTGAGCAGAAACCGTACTTTTATACTGTTTGTGCTGTTGCATTTTAAGCGCAAAAAACAAGGCTGTATTCAATGAAAAAATCAATTTATCCTTTACAAATCAAAAGTACATTTTTATTTTGGCTTCTTCTCCTTCCCCTTTCCGGTTGTTCAGGTCAGCAAAAGGTACTTCCCGGAGCCAATTCCCTTGAAGCTCATTTGGATCTATTTAAAAATAAATCCATTGGGGTTGTGGCCCATCAAGCCAGTTTAGTGACTCCTGATGAAGATACCCTTCACCTTGTTGATTTTATGTTGAAAAAGGAGCTGCACCTAAAGCGGGTTTTTGCTCCGGAACATGGTTTTCGGGGAACTGCAGATGCGGGAGAAAAAATTGATGATCAAAAAGATCCAAAAACACAACTGCCCATAGTTTCCTTGTACGGAAACAACCGCAAACCTACTCAAGAACAGCTTCAGGATTTAGACCTTATGGTATTTGATCTTCAAGATGTTGGCGTTCGTTTTTACACCTACCTTTCCACCCTTCATTACGTAATGGAGGCCTGTGCTGAAAACAACATTCCCTTACTTGTTTTGGACCGTCCCAATCCGAATGCACACTATGTTGACGGCCCCGTTTTAGAAAAAGAATTTAGCAGTTTTGTGGGTATGCATCCCGTACCCATAGTGTATGGTATGACAATTGGTGAATATGCTCAAATGATCAATGGTGAAGGGTGGCTTTCAGGAGCTATTGCCTGTGACCTTATCGTTATTCCCATTTCAAATTACACCCATCAAACAGCCTATGAAGTGCCTGTGCGTCCCTCTCCCAACCTGCCTAATGCCCAATCCATAGCCTTGTATCCAAGTTTGTGTTTGTTAGAACCCACCGTGTTTAGCGTTGGCCGAGGCACTTCGAAGCAATTCCAACTTTATGGTCATCCGAAATACAAAAAACCTTCATTTCAATTTACACCCGCCCCAAATTTTGGGTCAAAAAGTCCAAAACACAACGGTGAACTATGTTATGGGGTAGATTTAACTTCAACCCCCCACCCTACGCAAATTGAACTTCAATGGCTTATGGATGCCTACAATCACTTTCCTGAAAAAGAATCATTTTTTTTAAATGGATTTGAACGCATTAGCGGCACGGGAGCCTTGCGCAAACAAATACAAGAAGGACTTAGCGAAGAGACTATTAGAGCAAGTTGGAAGGCTCCGCTTGACGTATTTAAAACTAAACGAAAAAAGTATTTGATTTACCCTTAAGGAATATTCAAGTATTTATGTGTCTGCAAAGAAACTTTCCACTTCGGATGCTGCAACACATAGTCTACCATTAGGGGCATCATTTTATCACGTCTACTCCATTCGGGTTGTAAAAAAAGTTTGCATGTGGGGTTTACCTTTTCCGCTTGTTCTTCGGCAAACTTTAAATCGTCGTTATTATACACAATAACCTTTAATTCATCTGCCCTATCGTAAGCTTCTTTTAAAGGCAATTTATTTTTTTTAGGCGACAAGCAAAACCAATCCCAAACGCCTGTTAATGGGTAGGCTCCTGAGGTTTCGATATGTACCTGAATCTCATTGTTGTGTAAGGCTGCAGTGAGGGGATCCATTGGCCACATCAGCGGCTCACCCCCGGTAACCACTACGGTGTCTGAATATTTTTTTGCCCCGTCTACAATGGTGTTTATTGGCGTGGGGGGATGGAGTTCGGCATTCCAACTTTCTTTAACATCACACCAGTGGCACCCCACATCGCATCCCCCGATACGAATAAAATAAGCTGCACCTCCTTTGTGATAGCCCTCACCTTGTAGGGTATAAAATGCTTCCATTAAGGGAAGGGAATGTCCGCTGTCAACTTCACTGTAAAAGGTCTTATTTTGCATTTGGCAAAGATATTTAAACCAAAGATTTTTGTCGAATTAATTGTACCTTTAAATAAAAAATTACTTATGCCCAACCCATTTCATCTTGCGATACCAGTAGATAATCTCGAAAAATGCAGTGCTTTTTATCAGGATATACTGGGGTGTACAGCCGGACGTTCAGATACGCATTGGATAGATTATGACTTCTTTGGCCATCAACTGGTGCTTCATGTTGATCCGCATCACAACCCGCACAAACACCACAATGAGGTGGATGGAAAATCGGTTCCGGTACCCCATTTTGGTGTGGTGTTAGACTGGAAAGATTTTACTGCTTTAGCAGCGCAACTTACCGCTAAGGGGGTCGAATTTAGTATTCCACCTTATTTGCGTTTTGAGGGTTTACCCGGGGAACAAATGACCATGTTTTTTTATGACCCTGCAGGAAATCCATTGGAATTTAAGTCCTTCAAACATATAGATCAACTTTTTGCTACCTAAACATGACGCGCAATCTAGGATTTTGGGATGTACTCTTTGAACGTATTTTTTCTGTTTCAAATCAAAAACGAATTGAAAAAGTAACCCTATGGCTTTCCATTAGTGGGTTTATTATTCATCTGCTTTTGATATATTCTAAAAAGTTTCATTGGGTACAAACCCCCTTTGAGGCCCGTTTGTTGGACGACCCCATATCTGCAATATACACTCCCTTTTCTATCATTCTGGTTTATGAAATCTATTTGCTGATTGTCTATTTACCACGATCTTTTACTACTGCGGTTTCAAAACAATTTGAAATCATATCCCTTATTCTTATACGCCGTGTTTTTGGCGATATACCCAATGTTGACCTCAACGTTAACTGGTTTGAAAATTTGGAAAACCTTCAATTAATTTATGACCTTACGGGCATTGTTTTATTGTATTTTTTGATATACCTATTTAACCGAGACCGACAAAAATTACCACGTAAAGCGATTGACGAAAGGCTGCACCGCTTTGTCCAATCAAAACGAATGGTGAGTGTTGTTTTACTTCCTATTTTACTCCTTACCGCTCTGTATAGCGTTTGGATGTGGACCTCGGCCATTTTTAATGTAGATGGGGCAATACCCGATATTAACGCCGTGTTTTACAACGAATTTTTTACCATTTTAATCCTAGCGGATGTTTTTATCTTGTTGTTGTCTTTTCAATATACCGAACGCTACAGCCAACTTATTCGCAATACGGGGTTTGTGATTTGTACCATCTTGATTCGGCTTTCTTTTGCAACTACAGGCTTGATCAATATTCTTCTGATCATCTCTAGCGTTATTTTTGGTTTGATGATTTTAAAAATTTACCAAGCCATGGAAAAAAACCTATTGGATTAATTGCAAAAGGGGAATAAAAATTAAATGTACTTAACCCTTAGACGTAAAAAATCCAAATAATTAGAAATACTTTCTTTAGTAGCCCAAAGACAATAAGAGCATAAACGGTTTTTTTAGAAGGGGTTTTCATTTTTAGAATTGAGTTCTACCCATAAGGTAGGCAATTCATAAAAAACAACAGAGAAAAACGTTACTTTTTAAAATGCACTGGCGCGCAGCTGTCCTCATTATACAATGGGGGGCTTATCTTTTGTGCGAGAAAAGGGGTTTGATTACGCTTTACGCAGGTAGCCTAACAAGGTGTTTTTTAATAACATGGCAATGGTCATAGGCCCCACGCCACCAGGCACGGGCGTTATATAGCTTGATTTTGAAGCCACTTCGTCAAAGGCGACATCCCCTTTAATTACATACCCCTTAGGGTGGGTAGCGTCGGCCACTCGAGTGATTCCCACATCAATAATCACAGCGCCTTCTTTTACCATATCGGCTTTTAAAAACTCAGGAATCCCCAATGCCATAACAATGATATCGGCTTGTAGTGTTAATGCGACTAAATCTTTTGTACAGCTATGCGCCAAGGTTACCGTAGCATTGCCTGCCGCTCCTTTTTGACTCATTAAAATACTGATGGGCCTGCCCACAATATGACTGCGCCCTACTACCACACAATGCTTGCCAGAGGTTTCAATTTGATACCGTTCTAACAGTTCGACAATGCCATAGGGAGTGGCGGGAATAAACGCATCCATTTCAAGCGCCATACGTCCAAAATTTGAAGGATGAAATCCGTCTACATCTTTGGTGGGGTCAATGGCCAGGAGTATATTTTCTTCGTTGATGTGCTTTGGTAAGGGCAGCTGGACAATGTAACCGTCTAAATTAGGGTCTTTATTTAATTTTTCTATATGGGCTAAAAGTTCTGTTTCGGTGGTGTTTTCATCCAAGTGCAAAAGTGTAGAATCAAAACCTACATAATCACAAGACCTAACCTTACTCCCCACATAGGTTAAACTTGCGCCGTCGGTTCCCACAAGTACGGCTGCCAAATGCGGTGGGCGTTTTCCACCTGAAGTCAATTGGGCTACTTGTTCCTTAATTTCTTCTTTAATTCGATTTGCGGTTTTTTTCCCTTCTAGTAATTTCATGCTTTTATTTCATGTTTTGTAGCATTTGCATCATTTGCTTACCTTTTCCTCCTTGCATCATTTTCATCATTTTACTCATTTGTTCAAATTGTTTGATCAGTTGGTTAATTTCTTCCATGCTGCGTCCTGATCCTTTGGCAATACGTTGCTTTCTGCTGTGATTCATTAATTGGGGCTGGGCACGTTCTTTGGGGGTCATTGAGCCGATAATCACTTCGATGGATTGAAACGCATTGTCATCAATGTCTACCCCTTTCATCATTTTGCTCATCCCCGGGATCATCCCCATAAGGTCTTTCATGTTCCCCATTTTTTTAACCTGTTGAATCTGTGCTAAAAAATCATCATAGCCCAACTGGTTTTTGGCAATTTTCTTACTGATTCTTCTTGCTTGCTCCTCGTCAAATTGATCTTGAGCCCGTTCCACCAAGGAAACAACATCCCCCATTCCCAAAATACGGTCGGCCATTCGTTCAGGATAGAAAACATCAAGGGCTTCCATTTTTTCGCCTGTGCCAATAAATTTTATTGGTTTGTCTACCACCGATTTTATGGAAAGTGCTGCTCCCCCACGGGTATCACCATCTAATTTGGTGAGCACCACTCCGTCAAAATTTAAAACATCGTGAAAGGCTTTTGCGGTGTTTACCGCATCTTGACCCGTCATGGAATCAACCACAAAAAGGGTTTCAGAAGGGGCTACCGCCTGGTGAATCGCTTTAATCTCATCCATCAATACTTCATCTACTGCCAATCTACCGGCCGTATCAATAATAACAACATCGTGCTTGTCTTCTTTGGCCTTTGCTAGTGCAGCTAATGCAATTTTAACGGGGTTTTTTTCTTCCCGATCTTCATAAAGGGCAACACCCACTTGCTCAGCAACAACCCCCAGTTGATCAATTGCCGCCGGACGATAAACATCACAAGCTACCAATAAGGGCTTTTTTTTATGTTTGTTTTGTAAGTGTAGGGCGAGTTTTCCCGTTAAGGTAGTTTTTCCCGAACCCTGTAAACCCGACATCAAAAGTACAGCAGGGCTACCCTCTAAATTTAGTCCAACAGCCTCAGTACCCATAAGGGCGGTCAATTCATCTTTAACAATTTTTACCAAAAGTTGCCCTGGTTGTAAACTTGTCAAAACTTCTTGACCCAGTGCTTTTTCTTTTACTTTTTGGGTAAACTCTTTTGCTATTTTAAAATTAACATCCGCATCAAGTAATGCGCGCCGTACTTCTTTTAAGGTTTCAGCAACATTGATTTCTGTAATCTTTCCGTGCCCTTTTAATACTTGAAAGGCTTTATCGAGCTTACTGCTTAAATTGTCAAACATGCTTGAAATGAGTTGATTTTAGATTCACAAAAATAAGGAATGCAAAGGGATTAATCTTCATGCTCTTTTTTACGACGAAACATTCTACCAATTACCACCACATGGGGAAATGTAATTGCTGCCAAGAAGGAGAAAAATAAAGCTAAAAAATTCTTTTCAGTCACTCCTATATAGTAATATGCAAAAAGAAGCCCTAGAAGAGCCATGATCCAATAGAGCGCAGCAGATTTAAAGTATTGATATAAGGGGAACGATGAGCAAGAGGGATATAAGTAGCTTATTTGTTCTTGTAATGAGGGGATGCTGTGCCACACAACAAAATAAAAAGCAAACCCAAAAAGCAGGCTTGCGTTAGCAAATAAAATGGACAAGACAATTAATAATCCCAATTCCATAAAAATCTGAGAAAAGGATTTTACGTAACGAAATACGGTGAGAAAAAAAAGTAAGCACAATAAGCCAAGTGTCATCCAAAAAAAGGAAAAGGAAAGGGTAAATGAAGAAATTTGACTCACCACCGCCAGGGTATACTCATATTGAAAGGTAAACAGTAGAAAAAAAAGTAACGCTCCATAGAGCGTAAAAAAGGGAAAGGGATGTAGGGTGGGGTTCAGTTTTCCCTCCCAATGCTGTTCACCAAAATGATAACAACTTACACCAACAAAAGTGAGTAAGCCTGCAGAGGGAAAAAAGTAAAATACGGCGATACCCAAGAGTACCACTCCTATATATATAAGGAAATAATCTCTTTTTTT
>RGZR01000071.1 GCA_010031465.1 Flavobacteriia bacterium | reverse complement strand
AAAGATGCTCATGGGATAATTAATACTTATGATGAATCAGAATTGAGTCGGATTTTTTTTAACTACGGAGAATTAAAAAATGCTAGAAGTTTAGCCAAAACTATAGTGCTTGCACGAAGTGAAAAATCTATTGACACAACATCAGATTTGACAAAAGCTATTAAAGCCTTAATTCCTGAACGATGGGAAAACAAAGTACTTGCTCAACTTTTTCAAGCGGTACGAATAGAAGTGAATGAAGAAATGGAAGTGTTACAGTCTTTTTTAGAACAAGCAGCTTCCGTTTTAGCACCGGGCGGAAGGTTGGTCTGTATTTCATATCATTCTTTAGAAGACCGTTGTGTTAAACGCTTCATCAACAGTGGAAATTTTAAAGGAGAAGCTGAAAAGGATTTTTATGGGAACACACTAAAACCCCTCAAGAAAGTGGGAAAATTAATTACGCCGTCACCTGCTGAAATAAAGCAGAACAGTAGAGCGCGAAGTGCTAAAATGAGAATTGCAGAAAAAAAATGAAACGATTTTTATCCATACTGAATATCGAATTTTTAATCAATGAGGATGCCTTTAAAAATTGGCGTATGATTTTGTTTTTATCCTTTTTGGCTGTGATTATGATTGCCAGTGGACATAGTGCAGACCGAAAGATATTTAAAATTGCTCTATTGAATACCGAGTTACAAGCCCTCAAAAGTCAATTCGTAGATACAAAGCGATTGCTTTTAAACGTAAAAAAAGAGACAAGTATCATTGGGGTATTAAACGAAAAAGGTGTGGGACCCGCAACCACCCCACCCATTAAAATTACTGTAGCTAATGGAGAATAGTACCACCACATCAAAAGTAATGTCTCGTTTTTACCTTGTGGTAACCGGGCTGGTTCTTTTTGGATTTCTTTTGATAGGAAAACTCTTGTACATTCAATTTTATGAGCAAGATCAAGGATTGGGTATAGATCCCAATAGTATAGTAAAAAATGTCATCTTAGAGCCGAGTAGAGGCAATATCTATGCAGCTGATGGTAATATTCTCGCCACCTCTGTACCTCGTTATGATCTGCATTGGGATGCGATTACCCCATCTCAATTTTTATTTGATACACATAAAAATGAACTTTCAGAGGCTATTGCTGAAGTTACAGGAAAATCAAAAGGAGCGGTTTTAAAGAATCTAGAAACAGCACGTAAACAAAAAAGTCGCTATTGGCCCATCGCACGAAACGTAACCTATACGACCTTTAAAAAATATAAATCCTTCCCTCTTTTTAATCAAAGCACTTACCGAGGAGGTCTTATCGTTGAACAGGAAATAAAAAGGGAACATCCCTTGGGTAAAATTGCCGAGCGTACTATTGGTTATGAAATGCAAGATCCTGATGGAACCTATTTCCGAGTGGGTTTAGAGGGTGCTTTTTCACAGTATTTGAGAGGGGATGAAGGATTGCGTTTAAAGCAAAAAATTGCAAATGGTCAGTGGAAACCCATAAGTGATGCCAATGAAAAGGAGCCGACTGAAGGCTATGATTTGTATACCACACTAGATGTGAACATTCAAGACATTGCGCACAATGCCTTATTGTCTCAGCTTGATCATTTTGAAGCAGAACACGGTACCGTTGTGGTTATGGAAGTAAAAACAGGAGCCATCAAAGCGATAGTTAATTTGGGGAGAACAGAGGAAGGAAAGTATTTTGAAAAGTTAAATTATGCTGTTGGAGAGTCACATGAGCCCGGATCAACTTTTAAACTCATAGGTATGATAGCCGCACTTGAAGACAAGGTGGTTAATGAAAATACTTTAGTAGACACAGAAAAGGGAGAACTCACTTTTTACGGAAAATACAAAGTGAGAGATTCTAAACGTGGAGGCTATGGAGTGATTCCCGCATCAAAGGTTTTTGAAGTTTCCTCTAACGTAGGAATGGTAAAAATCATCAACGATAATTACAGTGAAAATCCTAAAAAATTCATTGATCGTTTGTACAATATGGGATTAGACAAACCCCTTGGATTACCCATCAAAGGTGAGGGAATTCCTAAAATTCCTTATCCTACAGATACGGATTGGGACGGATTGGACCTGCCCTGGTTGGCTTATGGGTATGGAATAAGTTTAACGCCCCTTCAAACCTTAACTTTTTATAATGCTATTGCCAATGAAGGTGAAGTTGTTAAACCTCGGTTCTTAGAAAAGATTAGTAATTTCGGAAATGCACCCACTAAGGTGTTTTCCAAACAAGTCATCAATCCCTCTCTCTGTTCAAAAAGCACTTTAGATAAGGTAAAAAGCATGATGTTTAATGTTGTTGATAAGCCCTGGGGAACGGCAAATAACATAAAAGATCCCTTACTTTCAATGGCAGGTAAAACAGGAACTTGTCAAGTAGATTATACTACAGATTCTGTACAGTATATTTCCACCTTTGTTGGGTATTTTCCAGTAGAAGAACCTAAATATTCGTGTATAGTGGTTATCCATAGACCCAATAAAGCAAAGGGTTACTATGGTTCAACTGTTGCGGCTCCTGTATTTAAAAATATTGCTAAAAAAATATTTAACAACATTCCTTATACTAAACAACAAAAAGTAATCCTTGAGCTCTTGTGAAAACACTTCAAGAAATATTGTATAAAGTACCCATAGAGGGCGTTTCCGGAAACACAGGTTTGCCGATTTCTGAAGTTGTATTTGACAGCAGAAAGGTTTCCCAAGGGGCATTGTATGTGGCTCAAAAAGGAGTCCATGTAGATGGGCATGACTATATTGATCAAGCCATTAAAAAAGGAGCTCATGCGATTGTATGTGAAGTATTACCCAAAGAATGCCGAAACGACTGTACTTATGTGGTGGTTTTAAATGCTTCAAAAGCGTTGGGAATTTTAGCGTCAAATTATTACGATAATCCCTCATCAAAAATAAAATTGGTAGGGATTACGGGTACAAATGGTAAAACCTCAATTAGTACGTTATTGTTTCGTCTTTTTGAAGGACAGGGATTACCCTGTGGATTAATTTCAACCGTAGGGGTTCAATATGGATCCCATGAAATTGAAAATACTCATACTACTCCTGATGCACTTACCCTAAACCAGCATCTTGCTGCAATGGTAATCCATGGGGCTGCCTATTGCTTCATGGAAGTATCTTCCCATGGAATTGCTCAACACCGTATTGAAGGGCTGCATTTTGAGGGAGGTATATTTACTAATCTAACTCATGATCATTTAGATTATCACGGTGATTTTAAAACATATCGTGACATTAAGAAAATCTTTTTTGATCACCTTCCTTCTACAGCTTTTGCACTGACCTATTTAGACGATAAAAATGGAGCCTTTATGCTTCAAAATACAAAAGCTAAAAAATATTCTTATGCCCTTCATCAAAATGCTGATTTTAAAGCGCAACTACTCGAATGTCAGTTTTCAGGCATGTTATTAAAAATGCAGGATATGGAAGTTTGGACGCACCTTGTAGGTGGATTTAATGTCCAAAATCTTTTAGCTGTTTTTGCAACGGCTCGGTTAATGGACTTACCGGCTCTTGAAGTTTTACAGCAAATAAGCCAATTGCATCCTGTAAAAGGCCGTTTTCAAACGTTTCAAAATCAAGATCAAATCACGGTCGTAGTAGATTACGCACATACACCTGATGCCCTAGAAAATGTTTTGAAAACAATAAACGAAATACGTACTCTTAACGAAAAACTATACACAGTTATAGGCTGTGGGGGAAATCGAGATAAAGAAAAACGCCCTATTATGGGACAAATTGCCGCTGCCCTAAGCGATAAGGTAATTTTTACTTCGGACAACCCCAGAGATGAAGATCCCGCGGAAATAATTTCACAAATGATTACGGGTGTTGAGCCACAACACTTTAAAAAAGTCCTTAAAATTACCCAGCGGGAAGAGGCTATTGCTATGGCTGGGCAGTTGGCTCAAAAGGGGGATATCGTCTTAATTTCTGGAAAGGGACACGAAGATTATCAAGAAATAGGAGGAAAGAAAATTCCTTTTAGTGATATGGAATACGCACAAAAAATATTTTTAAAATCAGAATAACAGATGCTCTATTACCTTTTTGAATTTCTTGAACAACAATATGATTTGATCGGCGCCAGTGTGTTCCAATATATTTCTTTTAGGGCGGCCTCTGCTGTTTTATTGTCATTAGGATTTTCAATGATTTTTGGGAAACGCATTATTGAGTTCTTAAAAAAACAACAAATTGGAGAATCTGTTCGTGATTTAGGGTTAGCTGGGCAAAAAGAAAAAGAAGGAACACCAACTATGGGAGGGGTGATTATTATTTTTTCCACATTATTTCCCGTCTTACTTCTTGCTCGATTAGATAATGTTTATATAGTTCTGTTAGTCATTACACTGCTTTGGATGGGCCTAATTGGTGGAGTGGACGATTATATTAAAATTTTCAAAAAAAACAAAAATGGCCTAAAAGGGAAGTTTAAAATAATTGGTCAAATAACCTTGGGAACCCTTGTAGGAGTTGTACTCTTTTTTCATCCCGATGTTACAGTACGGACCGAGGTGAGTCCTTTAGTTACAATAGAACAACAAGTAGACTCGGCTCAGCCTAAAGTAAAAAACAGTAAGGCGACGTTAACTACCATTCCCTTATTAAAAAACAATGAATTTAATTACCATAGTTTAATTGGTTGGATGGGTTTTGAACCTGGCAAGTACACCTGGTTAATTTTTATTCCAATTGTGATTTTCATTATTACGGCGGTATCAAATGGTGCTAATTTAACCGACGGTATTGACGGTCTGGCCGCCGGTACTTCAGCAATTATTGTTTTTGCATTGGGTATATTTGCATGGGTTTCTGGAAACGTCAATTTTGCGGCCTATCTCAATATAATGTACATCCCTAATGTAGGGGAAATCACCATTTTTATTGCTGCATTTTTAGGCGCATTGATAGGATTTTTATGGTATAATACTTATCCAGCGGCGGTATTTATGGGAGATACTGGTAGCTTACCAATTGGTGCCGTAATATCCGTAATAGCGATAATCGTTCGGAAAGAATTTCTCATTCCCATTTTATGTGGTGTCTTTTTTATCGAGACACTTTCAGTAGTGCTACAGGTAGGATATTTTAAATACACCAAATCAAAAACAGGTGTTGGACAGCGTATTTTTAAAATGGCTCCTCTCCACCATCATTTTCAAAAGCTTGGCTTTCATGAAAGTAAAATTGTAGCTCGTTTTTGGATTGTCGGCATATTATTAGCTGTCATAACAGTAGTAACCCTAAAACTCAGATAATGGCAGAAAAAGTGGTTGTTTTAGGAGCAGGTGAAAGCGGTATCGGAAGTGCTTTGTTGGCAAAAAAACAAGGCTTTGATGTCTTTGTGTCAGAGCTAAAACCTTTAGCGTCCTCTCTTTGTGAACGTTTTGATAACGAGGGAATCCAATGGGAAACAGGGCAACATAGTGTTGATCAAATGCTTGGTGCAACTTGGATTGTTAAGAGTCCTGGTATTCCATCAACAACGCCCTTCATCCAGAAGTTGCTTGAAACAGGACATACCCTTGTGTCTGAAATTGAATTTGCTGCACGGTATACCACGGCCAAATTAATTGCTATTACGGGTACAAATGGCAAAACCACCACGACCTTATTGACCTATAAAATTGTTAAAGATGCCGGTTTTAATGTAGGCTTAGCTGGAAATATAGGAACAAGTTTTGCCCTTCAAGTTGCCACTGAACATTACGATTATTACGTTCTCGAAATCAGCAGTTTTCAATTAGATGACATTCGAAAATTTGCACCCCACATCGCTGTAATAACCAATATCACTCCAGATCATTTAGACCGATATCAATACAGTTTCGAAGCTTATATCAAAGCAAAATTAAAAATCCAAGAAAATCAAAAAGCAGAGGATTACTTTTTATACAATTCAGATGATGAAGTATTAGAAAAGGCAGTATCCAACACCCCCATTCAGGCCTCAAAAATCCCCTTTGGTTTTTCTCCCCAATCCGGAGGCACAACCTTTAAAAGTCCCCATATTCAAATTCAACATCAACACCAAAACACAATGATCAATTCAGCACAATTTCCTTTATATGGAAGACACAATTTACTCAACGCAATGGCTGCAGCAACCGTGGGTAATCTTCTTCAAATAAGTAAAGATTCAATACGAGAGAGTCTAATCCATTTTAAGGGTGCCCCGCATCGTATGGAAAAAGTGCTTACCATTCAAAAAGTAGAATACATCAATGATTCTAAAGCAACTAACGTTAACGCAACCTATTTCGCCTTAGAGAGTATTGATAATCCTCTAGTATGGATTGTGGGAGGTGTGGATAAGGGAAATGATTATACTCCTTTATTGCACTTAATACGGAAAAAAGCAAAAGCCATTATTTGCCTAGGAGTAGATAACAAAAAGTTAAGAGACATTTTTGAAGGAATTACGGAGGTGTTTATAGAAACACAGTCAATCACAGAAGCTGTAAAAATTGCACATAAGGTAGCGGTACCGAAAGACACAGTCTTATTGTCACCGGCTTGTGCCAGTTTTGATTTGTTTAAAAATTATGAAGATCGAGGAGATCAATTTAAAGCTGCTGTCAGAAACCTGTAGGGTATGTTAAAGTCATTAAGAGGAGATCGGGTATTATGGGGAATTTTAGCTTTATTGGCCATTTTTTCCTTTCTCCCTGTTTTTAGTGCCAGTACAAACTTAGCTTACGTAGTAGGTAAGGGTACTCCATGGGGGTATTTGATGAAACACTTTGTAATTCTCACAATAGGATTTGTAATGATGTATACTGTTCATCGAATTCCCCATCATTATTTTAAAGGGTTATCGATTCTTTTGTTACCGTTTGTCGTTTTATTACTTGTTTATACGGCGAGTCAAGGCACGGTAATAGAAGGGGCAAACGCCAGTCGATGGATTCAAATTCCATTTATTGGGATGAGTTTTCAAACCTCTACATTGGCCTCAGTAGTCTTGATGATTTATGTGGCGCATTACCTGTCAAAACAAAATCAAGACCAAACAGGCTTTGGCCGTTCTTTACTTCAATTATGGCTGCCTGTATTTATTGTAGTCATGCTAATTTTTCCGTCCAATTTATCTACTGCCGCCTTGTTGTTTTTGACCGTAATGGTGATTGCCTTTTTGGGGAATTATCCCTTTCGTTATCTCATGGTGATCAGCGGTTTAGGGATTGCGGCCGTACTTCTCTTTTTTGTTCTCGTAAAAGCCTTTCCCGAAGCCTTTCCGAATCGTGTGGATACTTGGATGAACCGAATTGAAAATTTTAGAAGTGGCGAAAGTGAGGATGGAAATTATCAGGTGGCACGTGCCAAAACAGCAATCGTTACTGGAGGTATTTTTGGTCTTGGAGCAGGAAAGAGCAGAATGAAGAATTTTTTACCCCAGAGTTCATCTGATTTTATTTACGCCATTATTGTCGAAGAATTTGGTCTCATTGGGGGAATTGGACTAATACTGTTGTATTTATTATTGCTGTTCCGGATGACCGTTATAGCACATAAAGCTCCCACCCTTTTCGGAAAATTAACAGTTATGGGACTGGGTATTCCTATCGTCCTTCAAGCATTTATTAATATGGGAGTAGCCATCCAATTGTTGCCTGTAACAGGTCAAAACCTGCCTATGATTAGTAGTGGAGGTACCTCCGCTTGGATGACCTGTATTGCGATGGGAATAGTGTTAAGTGTTAGTGCAAAAAACAATGCAGAAACAAACCTCAATGAGGATGTCTATAATGAAAAAAACCCCTTAAGTGTTTTAAGTGAAACCGTATAAGTTAATCATATCAGGAGGAGGAACAGGAGGACATATTTTTCCTGCCGTAGCTATTGCATTGGAAATCAAAAAACGGCATGCAGCAGCGGATATATTGTTTGTGGGTGCCCTAGGAAAAATGGAAATGGAAAAAGTTCCAAAGGCGGGTTTTCCTATTCAAGGGCTTTGGATCAGTGGTTTCCAACGATCATTAAGCTTACAAAATCTATTGTTTCCTTTTAAAGTTATTTTTAGCTTATTGCGTTCCTATCAAATTGTCAAAACATTTGCTCCAGATGCGGTAATAGGAACAGGAGGTTTTGCAAGTGGTCCTGTTCTACAAGTTGCCCAATGGTTAAAAAAACCTACCCTTATACAAGAGCAAAATTCATACCCTGGTATTACCAATCGAATATTGAGTAAAAAGGTTTCAAAAATTTGTGTGGCCTTTCAAGGTATGGAACGATTTTTCCCTGCCTCAAAAACCATTTTAACAGGCAACCCTATTCGTCCACTAGATGTAGATAAAAATCCTTCAACTACAGCAAA
This sequence comes from Flavobacteriia bacterium, assembly GCA_010031465.1. Classification (GTDB taxonomy): domain Bacteria; phylum Bacteroidota; class Bacteroidia; order Flavobacteriales; family Flavobacteriaceae; genus MS024-2A. Next base: position 977 of record RGZR01000071.1, on the reverse strand, counting down.
ATCGTTTTTTGGACTTGACCCAAATAAAAAAACTGTGGTGGTATTAGGAGGTAGTTTGGGGGCTCAACGCATAAACGATTTAATTGCTCAAGAAAAAGAGTTTATGCAAAGTTTCGGATTGCAAATTTTATGGCAATGTGGTACACGGTATTACGAAAAGTACAAAGGACAAGAAAATGAAAATGTATTCATTCGTCCTTTTGTCCAAGAAATGGATCAATTGTACGCAGCTGCAGATTTTATTATTTCAAGAGCAGGGGCTGGGAGTCTATCAGAATTAAGTTGTGTGGGAAAACCCTTGTTGTTAATCCCATCACCTAATGTAACGGCTAACCATCAAGTTCACAATGCGAATGCCTTAGCCCAACAAGGTGCTGCTTTTTTGATTGAAGAATCCAATTTAGATGCTTATCAAAAAATATTCTCTCAGTGGGTTACCGATATGCCCCTGCAAGCGCAAATGAAGAAACAACTCAAAACATTAGCCAAACCAAAGGCGGCTGAAGCTATAGTGGATGAAATTTTAAAAATGATTACGCGATGAATACCCCGTTAACATATTATTTTATTGGGATTGGCGGAGTCGGAATGTCTGCATTAGCTCGCTGGTGCCTTCTAAAAGGGAATCATGTGTATGGCTATGATTTGACCCCTTCACAAACGACAGCTCAACTGCAAAAAGAGGGCATTCAGGTTGTATTCGAGGATTCAATAAACGCAATTCCTGAATTGGCTAAAAAGAATAATATTCGAATTTTTACGATTGGCATTGGAACGGCTCAAGGGGATCCATTGCCGGTTCGAGATCCCAATGGAACATTGGTCGGATTTAAAAAAGATGAGTCTGGACAGGTGGTGTTATCCAAATTGGATCAATCGACATTAACCGCGATTGCTACGGGCACCAATGGTCAGTTTTTTCAAAGTTCAGGTGATACGTATGTCTATGAGCAGGTCTATCAAGCCATTACCGATTT
>RGZR01000008.1 GCA_010031465.1 Flavobacteriia bacterium | reverse complement strand
ATTAGTAATAAATCTATAGATATTGAAACGGCCACAGCAATAAATAGCCTTTTTTGTGAAGTAGTAATTGCTCCGGGATATGATGAAAAAGCCCTAACTCTTCTTAAAGAAAAGAAAAATAGAGTATTGTTAGTTCAAAAAAGCAATAGCCTTCCCTTAACCTCTGTTCGGAGTTGTTTAAACGGTTATTTAGTTCAAGATAAAGACTTGCGCGTAGATCAAAAAGAAGACTTGTCATTAATGACCCAAAGAGCCCCAGAAGCTTCAGAAATTGACGATTTGATTTTTGCTTCTAAACTTTGTAAGCACACCAAATCAAATACTATTGTGTTAGCTAAAAATGGACAATTATTAGCTTCAGGAACCGGTCAGACCTCACGGGTGGATGCCCTACAGCAAGCCATTGCAAAAGCTAACGCATTTGGGTTTAATCTCCAGGGTGCTGTTATGGCCAGTGATGCCTTTTTCCCCTTTCCGGATTGTGTAGAAATTGCTCATAAAGCGGGAGTAAATGCAGTTATACAGCCTGGAGGGTCAATCAAAGATCAACTTTCTATTGACTATTGTAATTCAAATAATATCGCGATGGTATTTACCGGAACGCGACATTTTAAACATTAATTCATACCTTTAATATCTAATAATCATAAGCCATGGGATTCTTTACAGAAGAAATTGCGATTGACCTTGGAACTGCAAACACCCTTATCATTCACAATGATAAAGTCGTGGTAAACAGCCCTTCTATTGTTGCCATAGACCGAACTACCAATAAGGTTATTGCCATAGGGCAAGAAGCCAGTATGATGCAAGGTAAAACCCATGAAAATATACGTACGGTTCGTCCGTTAAAAGATGGTGTAATTGCCGACTTTAACGCTTCTGAACAAATGATCAACCGGTTGATCAAAAGTGTTCCCAACCTGAATCGACGCTGGTTTTCCCCTTCCTTGCGTATGGTTATATGTATTCCTTCGGGCATAACAGAGGTGGAAATGCGTGCTGTAAAAGAATCGGCAGAACGCGTAAATGGTAAAGAAGTTTACTTAATCCATGAGCCCATGGCAGCAGCCATTGGAATTGGAATTGACATAATGCAACCCAAGGGAAATATGATTGTGGATATTGGTGGAGGTACTACTGAAATAGCAATTATAGCTCTCTCAGGAATTGTATGTGATAAATCCATAAAAATTGCTGGTGATGTGTTCACTAATGACATAATTAACTTTATGCGTAGCAAACACAATCTATATATTGGTGAACGTACAGCAGAAAAAATTAAAATTATCGTGGGGAGTGTTATGGAAGATTTAGAAAATCCGCCCGATGAAATGTCAGTTCAAGGACGGGATTTACTTTCCGGAAAACCGAAACAAATTGTGGTTAACCATGCTGAAATTGCCAAGGCATTGGACAAATCCATTATACGAATTGAAGATGCCATAATGGAAGCTCTTTCGCAAACACCACCTGAACTGGCCGCTGATATTTACAACACAGGAATCTATTTAGCCGGAGGCGGGGCCTTGCTTAGAGGTTTAGACAAACGCCTTTCGTTAAAAACAGACCTTCCCATTTTTGTTGCAGAAGATCCACTCCAAGCGGTTGTTCGAGGCACGGGAATTGCATTAAAAAATATTGAGCGCTTTAAGACAGTATTGATAAAATAAATTCTAATGCAGCGAATTCTCAATGCGCTCATCCAATTTAGAAATGTAGTATTATATCTTCTTCTGCTTTTTATTGCTTTGGTTTTTATCAATGGCAACAGCGAATTTCACAAAACCATTTTTAGTCGGTATGGCTTTTATGTGTCTCAACGATTTCAATCAATTAACCATAAGATTACATATTTTTTTTCTCTTTCAGAAGTCAATAAAAAACTGTTAGAAGAAAACACCACATTAAAAGCATTGGAATTGCAAAACAATAGCATTGCATTATATCCTGATGCCTTAACCCAAAAAGCACGTTTTCCATTTAAAGTTGTTGGCGCAAATGTGATTAAAAATGGATTTTTAAGTCAACGTAATTATGTTATCCTTGGCCGAGGAAAAGCAGGGGGCATTCAACCCGAAATGGCCGTCATTTCAAAAAATGGCGTAGTTGGACTGGTTCAAGATGTGAGTGAAAACTATTCCAATGTAATTTCCATACTTCATGAAGACATGAAAATAAACGTAAGGTTAAAAAATAATCGCGCTTTTGGATCATTAGCATGGAAAGGTAAGCACCCACAAGATTTTCAAATAGAAGATATTGTTACTAGTGCCCAAATACGGGTTGGCGATACCCTTATTACCGGAGGGATGTCATCCTATTTTCCCGTAGGGATCCCATTAGGAAAAGTTGTTCAATTGGATTCTATTCAACTGGATGGCTATTACACCATAGATGTGAAATTATTTGAAGACCCTTCACAAGTTCAGTATGTATACCTGATTGAAAACCAAGACCGGGAGGAAATCAAAGACATCAACCAAAAGAAAAATCCATGACAAGAGAAAACATTGTTTTATGGGCTACTTTTTTAGCATTACTGTTTTTCCAACCCTTTGTGTTTAATCAATTTCAATTATTTGGTTCAATTAATCCTTTGGTCTACCTTTTGTTTTTAGTGCTTTACCCATTCGATCAAGAACAAGCGTTATTTATTGTTTTGGGATTTTGTTTGGGACTGGGCATCGACTTTTTAGGGCAAACCGCAGGTGCACACACAGTAGCTACATTAACAACAGCCTTTGTGAGGCCAAAACTGATCCGCTATGCCTATGGTTCAACCGCTGAAATTCCTGCGCGTTACATTGATGACTCTCGAACGTTTAATAATTTCTTGTTTTTAGTATTTCTCATCACGTTTCACCATTTTCTTTATTTCATTATGGTTTATTTTAGTTGGGATGCGCTAGGGTTAATTGCAAATAATACTTTTTTCACTTCTTTATTTTCGCTACTTTTAATCAGCCTTATTTCTCGTTTTTACAGTAAATAAATCATGATTAGAAAGATTGTCTTACTGAGTATAACTTTAGGAAGCGCCCTTCTATTTTTGGTACGTTTGACTACCTTACAGTTATTGGATACGGAATATTCTGAAATTTCACTAAATAACGCAATTGAAAAAAGACCCATTTATCCTACACGAGGATTAATCTACGATCGAAATGGCGCACTAATAGTGGCCAATCAGCCGGTATATGATTTAATGGTTATACCCGAAAATAGCGCTGCATTTGATACTTTAGAACTCACTCAATTGCTTTCCTTTTCAAAGGATGAGCTTGAAATTCAATTAAAAAAAGCAAAACAATATTCTAGAAAGTTACCCTCTGTAATTGTTCGGCAAGTTGCAAAAGAAGAAAGAGCCGTACTGCAAGAAAAGTTATGGAAATACCCCGGATTTTATTTTCAAAAAAAAACGGTGCGGGATTACGTCATCCCTATTGCTGCTAATGTTTTAGGTTACACTAGCGAGGTCAATCCTAATGAAATTCGCTTGAATGAATCCTATGACTTGGGAGAAATGATCGGTCGGCAAGGGATCGAAAAAACATATGAAAATCAATTGCGTGGAGAAAAAGGGTATGCTTACTATCAAAAAGATCGTTTTAACCGTATCATTGGATCCTATGAAAATGGAGATTTTGATCAAAAGCCTAAATCATCTGATGATATCACACTTACCCTTGACGCAACCCTTCAACTTTACGGCGAAGCTTTGATGCAAAACAAACGTGGAGGAATTGTTGCTATCGAGCCGAGTACGGGTGAGGTTTTAGCCTTAGTGACAGCTCCAAACTACAACCCCAATATTTTAGTAGGCCGAACGCGAACAAAAAACTTCAGTGCTCTTCTCCAAGACACGGTAGCCAAGCCCCTATTTGATAGAGGTTTACAAGCGGAATATTCCCCAGGATCTCCTTTTAAAGTCCTAAATGCATTAATCGGACTTCAAGAGAATGCCATCACTGAGAATACTGTTTTCTCTTGTAATCAAGGGCACTATTATGCAAGAGGGGCCTTTATGAAATGTCATTGCGCAATGGGAACTCAAAACAACTTATTTGAAGGCATTTATAAATCCTGCAATAGCTATTTTTCTAAAACCTATTCACGAATTCTAGACGGTGCTGAAAATTCAGCTGAAGGTATGGACCGTTGGAAATCGTATTTAAATCGTTTTGGGTTAGGAAATTATCTTGGCTATGATTTACCTATTGGAAAAAAAGGGTTTATACCGGGAAGCACTTATTATGATCGTGTCTATCGAAAAGGAGCCTGGAGCGCTCCCACGGTAATTTCAAATGCAATAGGGCAAGGAGAGGTGTTAACAACCCCAATCCAAATGGCCAACTTCACTGCTGCAATTGCGAATCGTGGATATTATATTAAACCCCATTTTACTCGGCTTAACAACGTAATGCTACGTGACTCATTATACCCAAAAAACGAAACTGGAATCGATTCAAAACACTTTGAAACTGTTGTTGATGGAATGCATCAGGTTGTAGAAGTAGGAACTGCCAGAATTGCAAAAATTAAAGGAATTGAGGTATGTGGTAAAACAGGTACAGTAGAGAATTTTATTCGGCTTGACGGTGAAAAAACACAATTGACTGACCATTCTATTTTTATCGCTTTTGCCCCCAAAGAAAATCCTAAAATAGCAATTACTGTTTTTGTGGAAAACGGATATTGGGGCTCCCGATGGGCAGCTCCCATTGCAAGTTTGATGATTGAAAAATACCTCAATGGTGAAGTTCAACGCGGCTGGCTTGAAGATCGAATGTTGAACGGAAGTTTACAAGAAGAATACGACAAACCGCTTTCTGGAAAACCATTCGCTATAAATGAATAACAACCTCATTTTCAGACTAGATGGCATCAGCCTTATTATCTATTTGGCCTTAGTTTGTATTGGACTTATCAATATTTATTCTACGGGTTATTCGGAAGAATTGATTGTGTTGTGGAATTTAGAAAACCCCATAGGGAAACAATTTTGGTTTTTTGTTGTCAGCCTTTGTTTATTACCCTTAGTGCTTTTTATTAAGCCAAATTTCTTTGATCATCTCTCTTATCTTATTTTATTTATATCCTTACCAATAGTATTGATTATTCTTCAACCTGATGCGGGTTCCGCCCTGGTTTTTTTAGGTTTGTTTTTTGTCTTACTTCGCGAGGGGTTGGATTTGAGAATTTTTTATTTAGGCTTAGGAATGATATCCATATTTATTTTCACTCTTTTATTTGATCCCTTATGGGTAAGTATTTGTTGCCTAGCATTAATTTTAATAAGCTATGGAATTATTAAAAATAATCAGCAACGCACATCCAAAACTCCCTTTATTACCCTTATGGGTCTTTGTGTATTATTCTCCTATTCCGTAAATTTTATTTTTAACTCAATTTTTGAACAACGTCATCGCGATCGTTTTAATATAATCTTGGGTTTAGAAACCGACACAAGGGGTATAGGATACAATATCAATCAATCTAAAATTGCCATTGGTTCGGGTGGGTTTTCGGGAAAAGGGTTTTTAAATGGAACCCAAACCAAAGGGGGGTTTGTCCCCCAACAACATACTGATTATATATTTACAACAATTAGTGAGGAATGGGGATTTTTAGGAAGTAGTTCTGTGGTACTCTTATTTACAGCTTTAATATGCAGAGTTTTAATAAGAGCAGAACGCCATTCCACCACCTTTCCAAGAGCTTATTCTTACGGATTTGCAAGCATGCTATTTGTTCATTTTTTTGTCAATATAGGCATGACACTCGGTTTGGTTCCAACGGTAGGCATCCCATTGCCCTTTGTCAGTTACGGAGGATCGAGTCTTTTGGCTTTTAGTTTGATGTTATTTATTTATTTAAATTTTGATGCCAATCGATTGAGTTAACGCCGAACATCAAAAGCATCTCGTAAGCTATTCCCTAATAACATAAAGGCTAAAACAAGGCTCATAATTGCTAAACCAGGTAAAAGGGCTAAATAAGGTTTTCCTAATAGTAAATAGCGAAAATGATCTTTAACCATCCCACCCCAACTAGGCATGGGGGGCTGGGCTCCAATTCCTAAAAAGCTTAACCCACTTTCCATTAATATGGCACTTGCAAAGTTTGCCGCCGATATTACAATTAGTGGTGCAAGTAGTAAGGGTAAAACGTGTTTAAGTAAAATGCGAAAAGAAGAAAAACCAAGTGCCTTAGCCGCTTGAATATAAATTTGTTCTTTAGTGACTTTTACTTGCCCTCTGACCAATCGAGCCACTTCAACCCACATTGTTAGCCCTACGGCAACAAAAACTTGCCAAAACCCTTTCCCTAAGGCTAAAGTGATTGCAATTACCATAAGCAAAGTGGGGATAGACCATACTACATTGATTAACCACATGATAAGGCTGTCTATCCATCCTCCAAAATATCCTGCAAGAGCACCTAAAAAAATTCCTATAAGTAGGGAAATAATAACAGCAACAAAACCAATGGATATGGATATGCGTGAACCTATGATCAATCGACTCAATAAGTCACGCCCATATTTATCGGTGCCTAAATAAAACTTTTTAGTTTTAATATGGTTTTTTTCAATTACGCTTTTGGTTGTTCCCTCAGGAAATTGTTCAAAACTTAGGGTTTCAAAATAATCTGTAGCATTTCCCACCCGTTTAAATTCAAGCCCGTTTGCTAACCAGCGAATCTCTTCTACCGGAATTTCTTCATCGGGATTAAGATTTCCTGTAAAAAAGTGTTGTTTTCGAATGCCGTTTTTCTGGGGAACCAGTAGCATCTGGCTTTCAAAACCTGGAGGCTGTGAATGTATGGACAAATGCATTTGATTTGCATACTTAGTTTTATCAGGGGCTAATGGATAGGCAAAAATAGCGATACACATTAACAGAAGAATATAGAAAGAACACGCTAGGGCCCAACGGTCCTTTTTGATTCTTTGGAAGGCACGCTGAAATTCCAATACAAAAGGTTAGTTTTTGTTTTGCGTAATTTTTCTTTCAGGCTGAAGGGTATAAGTAAGGTCTTTCAAAATGGAAACCGCTTCGGCAATGTAAAAATCCTTTTTAAGTGAATTTTGCCAACGTTTTCTTTTTTCGGTTACCACTTCGTTTGGCGCTTCAGTAGATGTCGCTTCTGGCAACCACTGAAATTCATAACTCGACTCAAATTCACTTAATTTTTTAAACCGTTCAGCATACTCTTTATTGGATTCCAACTCCTGCTTATAATCTTGATATCCCAACGGATAACTGTAGTCATTTTGCTGTTGCTTAACCCACTGTGCTTGTTCATCTACTAAGTTTACAAAAGAATTAGATTGAAGACGCTCTTTACTTCTGCTTAGCGCAAAGTCATAATTTGCCATGAGCTGTAAAGCTGTATAATTAGCTGGGGTAATCTTATCCCAGGCTAGGGGATTGTCTTGATCTTTTTCACCCATGTCTACGTAGGCATATCGATCTGGGATAACAACATCACTTTTAACCCCTTCTAGTTGGGTAGAACCCCCATTGATGCGGTAAAATTTATCAGTTGTAATTTTTAATGCCCCTAAATCACCATAGGTACCCCCAGTAATCATTCGGTTTAAATCTACTACATTTTGTACTGTGCCTTTCCCAAAGGTTTGTTTACTTCCAACAATTATTGCACGTTTATAATCTTGAAGAGCAGCCGCTAAAATCTCAGAAGCTGAAGCTGAAAATTCATTTACCAAAACTACTAGCGGACCCTCCCATACAATCCCGGGGTCTTCGTCTTTTAATACTTCTTTTCTCCCTCCTGTACTTTTTACCTGAACAATGGGTCCTTTATCAATAAAATACCCTGTCATATCGACTACGGTTTTTAATGATCCTCCCCCATTGTTTCGCAGATCAAGAATAATGCCCTTGACCTTTTTTTGTTTGAGTTGCTCCAATTCTTTTTTTACATCGGTAGCTGCGTTTCGCTCATTGTAATCTTTAAAATTGATATAAAATTTAGGGAGCTCAATCAATCCGTAGACTCCTGAATCGTCTTTGATGAGTGAAGACTTAGCGTACGTTTCTTCCAGTTCAACCACATCACGAGTTACTACTACTTCTTCTATGGTTCCGTCAACTCTTTTCACTGTTAAATAAACCGAAGTTCCCTTAGGCCCTTTAATTAGCTTTACGGCCTCATCTAATACCATTCCTGAAATATCCACCGGATCTTCTCCTTCTTGAGCAACTTTTATAATGGCATCACCAATTTCTAATAATTCATCACGCCATACGGGCCCACCTGAAATAATTTCTACAATTTTAACCTGCTGGTTTCGCTTACTTAATCGAGCGCCAATTCCTTCAAACTGCCCCGACATGCTCATATCAAAACGGTCTTTATCTTCAGGAGCCAGATAAAAAGTATGAGGATCAAATTGTGTAACAATTGAATTTACGTAGATGGAAAACCAGTCTTTACGGTCTAAATCATTATAGCGTTCAAAAAAGTAATCGATATTTTCTTTAATCCCTTCTCTTACTTTGGCTTCAATTTCCATGTCAGTAAGCAGGGTGTACGTACTGTCTTTTTTTGCTTTTTGAAGTTCTTCCTCTTTAAGTGAAGCAAAATTTTCAAGGGCATCTAATTTGAAACGTTTACGCCAAGATTTTTTTAAATCTGCAAGATTCTCAGCATAGGGTGCCTCATCAAAATTCAGATTGATCTCTTCTTTCTTAGAAAAATCAAAAGGGGTCTCTAAAATACTTTGGTAAAAGCCTTCGACCTGATCCATGCGTTGCATCAAAATATTGTACGTCAGTTCAAAAAAAGTAAGCTCAGTTCCTTTTATTTCATCGTCAATACGGTTTTTATAAAATTCGAAGGATTGAATATCTGACTTAAGAAAAAAGCGATGTTGACCGTCTAGATTTTCTAAATAGTTCATGTAAACGTTTTCAGAAAATTGATCGTTAATCTCTTTAGGATTATAGTGCCCTCGATCTAAAACATAGGCAATAATTTCTAATAATAGTTTGTCCTTGTTGGGATCTTCATTTTTGAGAGAAAATCCAAAAGTAAATACGCATTTTCTTATGTTTTATTTTGAGTGTCATAGCGGTTAAAGATACATATATTCCAAAATAGTTTTGTTAATATTTTTGTAAAGAAAGCGCCTAAAGATTCCTACTTTAGCAAGGAAAGTCATCGTATGAAAAATAAACCGCTGATATTAGTCACTAATGATGATGGAATTACCGCCCCCGGAATTCGAACATTAATTGAAATTATGAACGAAATTGGGACGGTTGTTGTTGTGGCTCCTGATAGTCCGCAATCCGCTATGGGGCATGCCATTACAATTAATTCAACCTTGTATTGTGATCCTATAAAAATAACCGATGGGCCACAAGAAGAATACAGTTGTTCGGGTACTCCGGCCGATTGTGTGAAATTGGCCGTGAATGAACTTTTAGATCGAAAACCCGATTTATGTGTTTCGGGAATTAATCACGGTTCAAATTCATCTATCAATGTGATCTATTCTGGTACCATGAGTGCTGCTATGGAAGCTGCCATTGAAGGCATTCCCTCTATCGGGTTTTCGCTTTTGGATTTCAGTTGGAATGCCGATTTTAATCCCATCAGGAAATACGTGAAAAAAATTACAGAACAAGCACTGCTCAACGGAATTCCAAAAGATGTGGTTTTAAACGTCAATTTCCCGAAACGAAAAGAAGATGAGATTAAGGGGATTAAAGTTTGCCGGCAAGCCAAAGCAAATTGGGTAGAAGAATTTGACAAACGTAAAAATCCAATGGGTCGAGATTATTATTGGCTTACGGGTAATTTTATAAATGAAGATAATGGAGAGGATACCGATGAATGGGCCTTGTCCCAAGGCTATATATCTATTGTACCCACCCAGTTTGATTTAACGGCCCACCACAGCATTCAACAATTAAATACATGGAGTTTATAAAAGAAAAGTTTTTCTATTGGGGTTTAATTGCTGGAAGCCTGTGGACTGCCTTTGGTGTTTTGGTTTTGGTTTTTTTGCTTTCAGAAGCACCCTTAGAAGAAAGTTTAACCTTTTTATATGAAAAAAAACAGCTTGGCGGCTTAATTTCACTTGCCGCGCTTATTAATTTGCCTGTTTTCTTTTTATCCATTCGCAAAAAAAATTATGCCTTTGCAGCAGGCATCGTTGCTATTTCATTGGCAACGGTTCTGTTGATTGTGTTCTTAAAAGTATATTCTTAACTAAGTTAATTCGGTGAAATACTACCTCATTTCCGGAGAAGCCTCAGGAGACTTACATGGGGCTCATCTCATAAAAGCTTTAAAACAAAAGGATTCTAATGCAGAATTTAGAGTTTGGGGTGGCGATTTAATGCAGGCTGAAGGGGCTACGGTGGTAAGGCATATCGACACACTTGCCTATATGGGATTTTGGGAAGTTCTAAAACACCTCCCGGAAATCTTACAAAATATTACATTGTGTAAACAAGATATTCTTGCATTTGCCCCTGACGCAATAGTGTATATCGATTATCCTGGATTCAATTTACGAATAGCGCGTTGGGCAAAAACTAAAGGCTTTACAAATCTCTACTACATAAGCCCTCAAGTATGGGCCTGGAAAGAAAAAAGAGTTCTTCAAATGAAAAGGGATTTAGATGCCTTGTATGTGATTCTTCCCTTTGAAAAACCCTTTTTTGAAGACAAACATGATTTTCGAGTCCATTTTGTTGGGCATCCCCTTTTGGACTATGTGAATCAACATTCAACTTCTTCCGCTTTTCTTGAAAAGTACCCCTTTTCAAAAGCCAAACCCTTAATTGCACTTTTACCGGGCAGTCGAATTCAAGAAATAAAAAAAATATTACCCCTATTTGTTCGGGTGGCTAAGGCTTACCCAGAATTACAATTTGCAATTGCTAAAGCCCCCAATCTTAAAGAAGAGGTGTACTTCCCCTACATAAAAAATACCCCAATTACACTGATTCATAACCACACTTATGATTTACTAAAACACAGCCATACCGCATTGGTTACTAGCGGAACAGCAACACTTGAAACCGCCTTATTTGACGTGCCTCAAATTGTGTGTTACCGAAGTAGTTTGATCAGTTATTGGATTGGAAAAAAAATCATCCGATTGCGATATATTTCCTTAGTCAATTTAATTCTTGAGCAACCTGCTGTACCCGAATTAATTCAAAACAATTGTGATGTGAACACAATTCGCATTGCGTTAGACGAATTGATGCTTCCCGAAAAAAGAAGTGAAATGAAAAAACACTACAAAAAATTAAAGTCGCTTTTGGGTGAAGCAGGGGCAAGTCAAAAGACAGCTGAACGAATCTATAATCAACTCGTATCGCGGCAGTCTTAAATTAAAATCATTTGTAATTTAGTGCATGCCTTGGCCCCAGTCAAAACTATATTCCCTTGTTGTCCTATTTACTTTAGGAGGGATTTCCTCCTTTTATATAGCAGAAACCCTCCCTTTACTTTTGTCTTTTTTTGCCTGCTACTTTCTTTTGGTTCTGACTTTACACCTGCTAATTAATGGTAAGAAAACCCTAACCAGTGGGCTTGTTTACCTTGGCTATTATTTTTTTGGACTTGTTTATTTTCAATCCTATTACACCTTGCCTCAATCACATTACAACAATTTAAATTCTTCTTCACAAAAGGCAATCAAAAAAATTGTTTTAGAAAATGACCTAGGAACTACTTTATATCAACATCGATGGGAAGCGGAACTCGTCCAATGGGGGAAACTAGTACTTCAGGAAACCTCATTGAGCAATTTCCACTGACGTTTGATGTGCAAAGATTAAACGAAGGTCAAGTTATTTGGACCCAATCTGAGCTCGAAACCGAGGAATAAAGTTTTTGCGATAATTCTCAAAATCATCAGGTTTTGAAAATACTTGGTAGTCCCCTTGTTTTATCATTTTTAGATACAACTCTAATTGTTGGGGTTTTTGATACCCCACAACGGGCATTATAGGATCGCCGTTTTCACTAAAAAAGACCATAGTAGGATATCCCCTTACCCCTAAAAACTGGGTGAATTGGTGTGTTGAATTTCTTCCACTTCGATTGGGGTCGTAATTTGGATTTTGAAAAGTTTGATCAAAAAATTCAATTACTTCTTGACCTTCAGCATTAAACTTAACCGCATAGTAATGTTCACTGATGTATTTTGAGACATCAGGATTTTGAAAAGTGTTTTTATCTAAAATTTTACATGGACCACACCAATCGGTATATACATCCATAAAGATTTTTTTCGGTTCATCCTTTTGGGCAAGTAAGGCTTCTTCCATACTCATCCATTTTATCTGTTGCGCCTGAAGGGTCAAGAATGATAGTAAAAAGAAAATCAGCGTAGGTTTCATAGTCAATTTTTTTTGCAATTTATTCGTTTTCTGCTAATGAACGTTGCCCATTAGCTTTTTTAACACTGGTGCAAGTAAAAATATTAAAAGTCCTGCCCCAATAGCATATTTTGAAATTAAATCAAATCCATCAATATAGGTGCTTAAAGATTCCATTCCCCCAACTGTTGCTGAATCACTCTCTATAGCAAGCTGTTTCCCTATAAACCCGACCAGTTGGAACGCGTAGGCTGATGACAAAAACCAAACGCCCATCATAAAAGCTACAATACGTTGGGGCGATAAATCTGTAATTTTTGAAAGACCTACGGGCGACATAAACAATTCGCCTACAGAGAGTAAAAAATACATGATTAACAAATACGCAAAAGGAACCATTCCTTCAGCATTTGCAGCTTTTCCACTCATCGCCAATACAAAAAAACTTAGTCCCGCCAATAACATTCCGAAACCAAATTTATAGGGTGTACGCGGATTGATTTTGCGTTTATCTAAAACTGTCCACATCCAAGAAATGGGGAGGGCCAACAAAATAATAAACATTGAATTTAGAGAATTGGTTTGGGCAGCATCCAGAAGGGTTAAACTAACGTTTCGTGATGCAAATAAGGTAATTACACTACCCGAAAGCTCATGAAAACCCCAAAACAAGGTCATAAAAACAGTGATTGAAATCGCTACAATTAGCTTCTTTCGTTCTGCCAAACTTACTTTACTCAATATGTAGGCTAGGTATCCAATGATAAATACCCCAACAATTTTAAAAGTAACATTCACAATGTTTTGGTCTCCAAAAAATCCTTCTCCACTTCCTAGGGCTTTATAACTGGCCAATAAAATTGCCACTATGGGTGCTGCGACAAAAGCCAAAACCGAAATCCATGTTTGGCGTTGAAGCCCCATTACTTTTTCTTCAAGATGGGCTTGATTGGGAGGCAATCCTTGATCACCAAAAACTCCTGCTCGAATACCACTCCAAAAAAAGAGCAATCCAGTAAGCATTCCTATGCCTGCTAAGCCAAACCCATAATGCCACCCATAGGCACTTCCTAGCCATCCGCAAAGTAAGGGAGCAATCCATCCTCCAATATTGATGCCCATATAAAAAATTGTAAATCCTGAATCTTTACGCGGGTCTTGTTCTTTATATAATGAGCCTACAAACGTTGAAATATTGGGTTTAAAAAATCCATTTCCTACTACTATAAAAGCTAAAGCCAGAAAGAAGGTATAGTCATTTGGAATGGCTAAAACAAAATGTCCAATTGCCATTAAAATTCCTCCTAAAAAAATCGATTTTCGATACCCAAATAAAGTATCCGAAATTCGTCCTCCAACAACAGTTGAAGCGTATACTAAAGAGCCGTAGGAAGCATAAACGGCAGCTGCTGCAAAATCACGTTCTGTTAATGCTTCAAAAATAACATTAACCATGTAAAGCGTGAGTAAGGCACGCATCCCATAAAAACTAAAGCGTTCCCACAACTCAGCAAAAAACAAGTAAAACAACCCCTTAGGATGACCCAATAATGTTTGTGAGGCAGGCGAGGTACTGGTTTGAACCATATTATAAATTTTCTTTGATAAAGGTAGTCATTTTAGTGTACAGATGTTTTCTCGTATTTCCTCCATAGATCCCATGATTTTTATCCGGATAGATCATCCATTCAAATTGTTTGTTTTCTTGAATAAGGGCTTCAACCATTCGCATGGTGTTTTGCACGTGAACATTATCATCGCCCGAACCGTGAATAATTAAAAAATTTCCTTTTAGTTGGTCTGCATAATTTAACGGAGAATTCAAGTCATAGCCTTTTGGGTTTTCTTGAGGTGTTCGCATAAATCGTTCTGTATAAATGGTATCGTAAAACCTCCAATTGGTTACGGGTGCTACTGCAATAGCCATAGAAAAAACATCGTTACCTGTCAATAAACAATGTGCAGCCATATGGCCGCCAAAACTCCACCCCCATATTCCTATTCGAGATGCCTCAATGTAAGGAAGCTCCCCCAGCGCTTTTGCGGCTTCAATTTGATCTATACTTTCGTATTTTACCAAGTTTAAATACGTTGACTTTTTAAATGCTGCTCCTTTAAATCCTGTTCCTCTTCCATCGATACAGGCAATAATATACCCACTTTGTGTTAACCCTTTGTGCCATAAAAGCCTTTCATCGCCCCATCGATTAGCAACCTGTTGCGAACCCGGTCCAGAATATTGAAAAAGCAAAAGAGGGTATTTTTTTGTAGGGTCAAAATCTCGGGGTTTAATCATCCACATGTTTAAGGATTCACCGTTGAGTTCAAGGGTAGAAAATTCTTTATCTGGCAAATCAAACTCAGCCAGTTTTTCTTTTAGATCATTATTTTCAAGTAATTCTCTAAGGGGTTTGTTCTTATTGGTTTCGTATAGTGTATATACAGGGGGGGTAGTTTCGTCAGAATAAGAATGAATGTAAAAACTCCCGTCTTTACTAAACGTAGCCCCATTTGTTCCTTTTGTAGGCTGTAGCACTCTTTTCGTTTTTCCAGAAAGGGAAACTGCAAAAATACCACGTTCAGTACTACTGCCTTCAACAGACTGGAAATAAACTTCTTTCTTTTTGGGATTATAAGCATAAACGTCCGTAACCTCCCAAGGGCCTTGGGTTAGCTGTCGAATTAGTTTCCCATTTGAATTGTAATGGTAAAGATGCTTAAAACCGTCTCGTTCACTGGTCCACAAAAAACTAGTGTCGGGCAGAAAAGTAAGATCGTCGTGAACACTTACATAAGCATCGTCTCTTTCTTCTAAAAGTATATTCATCGATTGGGTTTCTGTGTCCCAACGCCATAAAATCAAATGATTTTGATGACGGTTTGTGGTTTGGAGCAGTAAACTGTTTGACCCGCCTGCAAATTTCATTCTTGGGATATAATAAGGCTGATCTCCTGAAAACTGAATTCGAGTTCGATTTCCAGAACTAATTTCATAATAATAAAGAGCTATTTCAGCATTCGCTTCACCTGCTTTTGGGTATCGAAACATGTAAGGAAAGGGATAGGTCTCGCTTCCATAAATATCCATCGAAAAAAGCGGCACATCAGACTCATCAAAACGCATATAAGCAATATGATCGGAATCCTCTTGCCAATCAAAAGCTCTTACAAATCCAAACTCCTCTTCATACACCCAATCCGTAATCCCATTGAGTGTTTGAAAATCACCATCAAAAGTAATTTGTCTGGTAATTCCACTGTCTAGGAATTTTATAAATAGATTTCGTCTAAAAACATAGGCGACTTTTGTTGCATCAGGTGAGAATAAAGGTTCTTGAATTTTTTCTTCAGCTACTTTAATTAACTTTTGGCTAGAGAGATCATACACCCAATACACTCCCTGCTTTGATCTTCTGTAAATAGGATCTACTTGGGTTTCCAACAACAGCTTTGTTTCGTTTTTTGAAAAGCTGTAGTCGGTGAAATTTTCTAAAAAGGGCACATCTGATGAATTTATTACGATTTCCTTTTTATTGGGGTTACCATAAGCATAGCGAACTATAGTACTCGATTTTGTATCCTCATTTTGTTCAAGAACCATGTAGTGACTTCCGTCTTTCATGGATCGAATCGATTCCAAACGTTTTGGAGAAAAAGCCCCGCTCCATAATTCATCTAAAGAAATATTTTTTTTCTGAGCTATGACGGGATTGCATAATAAAACGATAAAAAAATAAGCTAGTGGAGTGATTGCGTTTTTCATGTCATTAGATTTGTAAATTAAGATTAAAAGGTATGTATTCAGGACTAAATTAGGAGGTCACAATTTAGGAAAATAGAAGGAATAGGTAAGGGTTGGAAGCCAAAAACTGTATCTTTAAAAAAAAATAAAAATGAAGCACTCGATCGAGGGATTTTCAAAGCTTACGAAAGCGGAAAAAGTAGACTGGATCACCAAAAATCACTTCACCCATCCTGAAGAAGCCAAAACTCTATTGGCCTCTTATTGGAATAAAAATGTCGAACTTCAAAAACGACATGATGAATTTATTGAAAATACACTGACTAATTTTTATCTGCCTCTTGGGGTTGCTCCTAACTTCATTATTAATGGGAAAGGCTATACACTTCCTTTGGTTATTGAAGAGAGTTCTGTTGTGGCAGCTGCAGGAAATGCTGCAAAATTTTGGAGTCAACGGGGAGGCTTTACAGCAAAAGTGTTGAGTACTGAAAAAGTTGGGCAGATTCATTTTTTCTATAAAGGAAGTGTGGCTTCTTTGTCTGCATTTGTATCAACCCATACCGCTCAGTGGTTAGAAAGTGTTCGAGAAATCACCGGAAAAATGGAATCTCGAGGAGGTGGAATACAATCGTTAACATTGGTTGATAAAACAGTCGATCTCCCTCACTATTTTCAGCTTCATTTGACCTTTAGTACGGTTGATGCCATGGGGGCAAATTTTATTAACTCCTGTTTAGAGCACATTGCCAAGTCAGTGGAAAGAAGTGTCACCAACGAACCTGCTATTCTACAGGCAGGGGGGATAGAAATCGTTCTTTGTATTTTATCCAATTACGTTCCTGATTGCTTGGTTCACGCACAAGTTTCCTGTTCGGTAGAAGACTTGGGAAAGCATGATCAAATGGAGGCCATTGCTTTTGCTGAAAAAATGGTACAAGCTGTTGCTATTGCCAAAGTAGAACCCTATCGAGCAGTAACTCACAATAAAGGAATTATGAACGGCGTAGATGCCATCGTGATTGCGACTGGAAATGATTTTAGAGCCATTGAAGCCGGTGTTCATGCTTTTGCCTCACGTTCGGGTCACTACACTTCTTTAAGTGAAGCCACCATCAATAACGGACAATTTACCATGGAACTGACACTTCCCTTAGCTGTGGGAACAGTAGGTGGGTTAACCAGTCTACATCCCATGGTAAAATGGAGTCTTGAATTGTTGGGAAATCCTAATGCTGAAGAGCTGATGAAAATTATCGCCGTAGCGGGCCTAGCTCAAAATTTTGCCGCCTTGCGTTCCTTGGTAACCTCTGGAATTCAAAAAGGGCATATGAAAATGCATTTGCTCAATATTTTAAATCAATTTGGGGCAAGTGAACAACAAAAAGAAAGTGCGCTTTACTACTTTAAAACAAATACGGTAAGCGTTCAAGCGGTTCGTCTTTTTTTGGAAAATTATACAGCATAAATGAACTCATTTTATAGTCATGGAAAACTCTTGCTCACAGGAGAATACGTTGTTTTGAAAGGAGCTCATGCCTTGGCTATTCCTTGCTCAAAGGGACAACGGTTAACTTTTACTCCCAATCTAGAATCTACGCTGGTTTGGGAAAGCTACGACACTAACAAAACGGTTTGGTTTTCCGCACAATTTGATCTATCTCAAATGACGATACGTGAGTCTTCTAACCCACAAATGGCCAAAAGGTTAGCGCAAGTACTGCTTGTAGCAAAAGAAGAAAATCAAACATTTTTACAATACGGAGGGCGGGTTGAAACCTACTTAGAGTTTGATCAAAATTGGGGCCTTGGAAGTTCCTCTACCCTTATTGCTTCTATTGCACAATGGGCTCAGGTAAATCCTTTTGTGATTCTAGAACGGAGTTTTGGAGGTAGTGGTTATGACGTAGCTTGCGCACAGGCAACTACTCCCATTGTTTATACTCGAAATGGAACTTCTCCTCAAATTAAAACGGTTTCTTTTAGGCCTCCATTTATTGATAATTTATTTTTCGTATACCTCAACCAAAAGAAAAACAGTAGTGAAGCTGTTCGTGACTTTTCTTCTATAACCGTAACGGAAGAAATCTTTGATAAGATCAATGACATTACAAATCAACTGATCAATTGTACCACTCAAAATGATTTTAATAATTTACTCCAATTACACGAATCCATTATCGGTAAGCTGATTGGGCAAACCCCAATTCAAGAACGTTTATTTGCTGATTTTGAGGGAAAAATTAAAAGCTTAGGAGCATGGGGAGGTGATTTTATACTTGCCTCAGGCAATTCTTCTTCGCCAAGTTATTTTGTGAATTTGGGGTATTCAACTGTCATTCCTTATAAAAAGATGTGTTTGTAGTAAACCCAGTAGCTGGAAGTGGAGCAAAAAAAACTCCCACTTTCGTGAGAGCTTTTATACCCAATGATTTTTTAATAATACAATGCTCTATTGTCTTCAACCTCAGCTACAGATTCAAGAGCTAAAAATATATTTTCTAATAAGGTTTGGCTCGCCTTCTGGCGCAAGGCATTGGCATAGCCTGTGTAGTCTTGAAGGTCTTCCGCAATAGTTTTAGAGATGACTTTAATTTTATAAACTCCTTTTTCGCCTGCAATTAAATCTGACTCTACTCCTTCGTCAAGCGTAAAAGCGGCTCCCACAACGTAAGGTTCATTTCCAGCACCTACAAGTGTTGGGTTTTTTTGGTTGACCGCAGAAGCTGTTTCGATGGTGAAATTATCTCCCTCAGCAAGTTGTTCAAGAGAAGCCATCGCTGTGTATTGTTGTTTTATGAGTTTTGCCTTTTTTTCCTTTTCAAGGATTTGACGAACTTCATTTTTTACCGTTTCATTTTCTACTACGCCTTCTTTTACTTTTTCAGTAAGTTGCACAACAACATATCCTCCACTGCTGATCGAAAAACGTTGAACATCTCCAACAGCTGTATCGTCTTCAAACGCCCATTTAACAATCGTTCTTTGCTGAAACAAACCGGGTAGGTTTTCCTCAAGAGCTGTTATTTGTTTTACGGGACGCACCTCATAACCATTTTGTTCTGCTACTTCCATAAAGTCAAGCTCATTGCTGTCCATTTCAAATTGAGTCGCTTTTCTAAAAATTTCATTGGCTGTTTTGTCAGAGGGTACAGCGGCTGCAACCACATCTGCAATAAGGGCTAAATCATCTTTATCAGTAACTTTAATGATATGAAAACCAAATTCAGTTTCTACTAATCCTACACGACCAATGGGGTTGGTATTGACAAACGTAAAAAACTCTTCTACCATTTCCCCTTCTTTAAAAAATCCTAAGTCGCCTCCACTTGTTCGGGTGGGACCATCAGAATATTCACGGGCTAGAGCTTCGAAATCAGCGTTATTTTGTCTGGCTAAACGGTACACTTGATTTGCTTCGCGCTGTGCCTCTGCTTTGGTCCGAGTTACGGTTGACGCAGCACGTGTAGCTCCTTCGTAAGCAATTAACACATGGCTTGCGCGAATTGAAGCGTCTTTTTTAAGGTCTATTAAACGGGAAATTTTAAAATCGCCTCGATCGCGATAGGGTCCGAAGACCTCACCAGGGGTTAACCCAAATAAAATATCGGCATATTGGTTGTTAAACTCACCTCGGGCTTTATAAACAGAATCAAAAGGGACTTCCGAATACTGATCAATAAAGTCTGCTATATTTTTTGTGGTTTTAAAGCCTACTAATGTATCCGTAAGTTTAGAAACATCATTGTAAGCAATACGCTCAGATTTTAGGGCGTCTAATCGCAATTCGATTACAGATAAATCATCCTCGGTTGGGGTTTCTTCAAAAGCAACATAATGAATTGATCGAGAAGCTTCTTTTTTAAAATCTGCCTCATGGGTTTTTATGTAATTTTTGATTTCAGCATCCGTAATTTGAATCAAACTGTCCTCAACACTTTCATAAGGTATAAGCACATACTGAAGGTTTACATTGTCGTTTTCAAAGTGAAAGTCGGCTTTTGCTTCAGCTTCTGTCATTCCAGTACTGGACTGGATAAGGTCAAGATATATTCGTTGTTTAGCCACCCCGATGATACTTTGCTCTTGATATTTCCAGTTTTCATAGGCAACCGGATTTTCAACTTTCATTTGGGCAATGTAATCTGTAAAAACCCCGAAATCAAAAAACCCTGCTTCGTTTTGAAAATTGGGATTATTGATTACCGCTTCATCTGAAGATATGATTTGTTCTAATTGGTCTTTCCCTGCATCAATACCTAAAGCCTTAAACTGTTGGTCGAAAATGGTGTTTTGAAGCGATTGATTCCAAACAAGATTAACGGATTGTAATGTTGAATAGTTATAGGAACGCTCAGTTTGTTCGACCAATTGGCGGAAGAGGGCGACTTCAACCTCATCATCATTTATAATTCCAATAGGATCAGTAGGTCCTGCATTTGAAGAATTTCCATCAAATACACCTGATATTACAAAAGCGAATAGCGCCATCCCGATAACTAAGATCAAGAATATTGAACGCTGTCTAATTTTTCCTAAAACGGCCATAGTTGCTCTTTTTGATAGTGTGCGAAATTACGTTATTCCTTTGAATTATTAAAATAGTTGGGTTTTAAAAATTTAGCAGGAATCGCGGCTTTTTTTATTCGTTTTCAGCTGTGTGTAAAACTATTTCTTCAATTTTGGTAGCCGATACTTTTTTAATTTTTAAGTGATAGGGATCAATTTTGATTAATTCCCCCTTTTGAGGTATTTCTCCGATATGATAGGCAATCATACCTCCCAAGGTTTCATAAAACTCACTTTCAGGTAATTTGAGGTCGTATTTTTGATTTAAGTAATCTACTTCTAGACGTGCTGAGAACAGAAAAGAATCTTCATCGATAAGTTGTTCTACATAAGCGATGGAATCAAATTCATCTTCTATTTCTCCAAAAAGTTCTTCCACAATGTCTTCAACGGTAACAATGCCCGAGGTGCCGCCGTATTCATCAATAACTACGGCGATACTTTTATGTTGTCTTGTCAATAATTTCAATACATCGTTCACCAACATCGTTTCGGGCACATAGGCTACAGGAAGGATGATTTTTTTAATTGATTTGGGTCTTTTCATCATTTCAAAGGCATGGACATAGCCTAAAATGGAATCAATTGTTTTTTTATAAACGGGTATTTTTGAAAGCCCAGTTGAGATAAATAAATCCCTGAGTTCATCAATCCCTGTGTCTTCATCAACTGCCACAATTTCGGCTCTAGGCACCATGGCTTCTCGTGTTTTTACTTCTGAAAAGTCTAAGGCGTTCTGAAATATTTGAATTTCTGCGTCAAGGTTTTCTTTGTCTGCAGAAGACTCTAATTGTTCTTCAATGTAATTGCCCAATTCCACTTTAGAAAAAGACAACTGAACTTGATCTGTTTCTGTTTTTAAAAAACGCTTTAAAATAAGATCTGTGAATTGAATGATTAAATGGGTTACAGGATAAAACAGGTAGTAAAAAAAGGCTACGGGTAAGGCTAAAACTTTAATGAAGGTGTTCGCATAAAGTTGAAAAAAAACCTTGGGTAAAAATTCTGCAGTAAGAAGAATAATTACGGTAGAAAGCAGGGTTTGGTAAAAAATAACCAGTAATCCTGTTTCCCCAGAAAACAAAGTTTCAGGGAAAAAAAGTTGTAAGATTCGGTCGCCCATAAAAATACCATACACTACCAGGGCTATGTTATTTCCCACAAGCATTGAAGCTATAAATCGCGAGGGATTTTTGGTAATAAGCTTCAATAATTTAGAGGTAATGCCCTCTTGTTGCTTTTCTATTTCAAGGAAAATCCGATTGGAAGAAACAAAGGCGATTTCCATCCCTGAAAAAAAGGCCGATAGAAAAAGGCAAATGAGAATAACCAAATCCGTGATAATCATTCGGATGAATTAGGGCGCTTACTGAATTTTTTGCGATAGTGTCTTCTAAATAGGGCCATACCGACAGAAAGTACGGCAAAACCTACAAAAAGATAAGCGCGGTCTGGGTTTACTTTCCATTCTTGAATGGCTTCATAGGTGGCTATAAAAGCAATTACCCAATAGAGAATTTCAGAAATACGATAGGTTTTCATGGTTGAAATATACTGTCTTTTTGTTCTGAAACGGTGATTGTACCAATCAGGTTTCCTGTTTGAAATTTAGTAAAATCTTTATTGGCATCCAATCGTTGTGCATCGAAATTGTAGTCTTTGTCTTGAAAAGTGAATGGTTTTTCGGTAAATATCCATTCGCTTTGAGCGTCCCAAAACAATTGATTGGTTGTCAAAATTGAGCCATCATGAGATTTTAATTGCACATTCCCACGTAGATCAATAAGTTTCGTTTCTTCATACAAAATACCATAATCAGCAATTAGAATATTTTCGTTTTGTTGATCATCATAAAAAACGACTTCTAAGCCTTCTGGAAATTCGGCATAGCGGAAGCTTAAATTGGTAAAGTCTAGGTGTTTTGGTGCGGTGAGAATGGCTTGAACTTTAATTGAATCAGTATACACAAGTCGAATATTCGTGGCAACCCCTAGGGGGTCTTGCCGATCTCGATTGAGTTCTTGTAATACTGCTGAATTGTCAGCGCAAGAAATAAAAAGGGTTATGGAACACACCATAACCCTTTTCATAAATTTCAAAAGGAGCGTTATCATTTAGAGACTTGGCACAGTAATACTACTGTTAATCCAACAGTCAAATTTAATTACAGCCCCTTGATTTCCTTCAGTAAAAATATCCGTTTTACTTGGTGCTCGCCCTTCATAGCTTTCTACCGTTCTATTGGCTATACTTTTTAAAGAAGCATCAACTTGACCTGCTTTTCGGGCAGATTGTGCTGCTAGCCAGTATACTGCTCTTTTATTGAACTGTGTGTCACCACAATCATTAGCACTATCGGCATACAGAGTGGCAATAAGTAAATGGGCTCTTCCCAAAGAGGGTTGAAAACTCAATGCTTTATTCGCATAACTTCGCGCTGAGGAACGTCTGCCTGCATCTTTAAATTTATTTGCAATTTTTAAAAGAATCTTAGCTTTTTTATAATCGTCTGTTTCTAAAGAAATAGACTCTTCATAGTATTTCAAGGCTTCCTGTTCATTGCTGCGTTTGTCGTTTAGTAACCCTAAATAATAAGCGGAATCTGCTGAGGGCTGAAGCGCGTGTAAGGCTTCAACCAGAGTAACAAATAGGGGGTCGTCTGAACATTCTTTACTATCCATTCTACTGGCAGCACGTTTTAACCAAAGAACGTCTCCTTTATTGGCTTCAAAATTACGTTGGTAAAGGGGAATTAAATTTTCACATGTTGCCTCTTTGGCAATAATGGCATCAAGATTGGATAAAAATGTACCTATTGCATTTGAATTTACATCGTAAACGCGTTTATTTCTCGTTTCACGACTGGTTAGCGCAGTTCCTGCAGCTTCTTTGTTCAATATTACATCGAGTTTTTTAGCTAATTCTGTACTTTCCAATTCAAACTTTTCTGATACTTCTTCATACTTAGTGAACAATTGTTCCATAGAAACTTCACTATCTCCCGCTTTGTAACGATCATATAGAGTTTTAAAGTAATTGTAAAGCAACTTAGGGTTTGTAAAGCTTGCCGCATCTTTAGTATAAGCTTCATCAAAAGTATTATAAATGGTTTTAAGGTCAGCCATTTCATAATCTAACATAGCTTGCGCTTTACTACTAATGATGTCTCCTACAGCACTTACATTTTTATTTTTTGGAAAATTAACTACCCATTCTTCAAACAATACGATCATGTCTTGTTTGGCTGACTGTTGTTCTTCTGGTGTTCCATTTTCAATTCGATCATTTAATATACGCTCTCCATAAGTAAAGATTGCAATATTAAGTGTAGGACAATTTTTTCGAACTCTCATCCAAGGCTCGTAAGCCGATTTATAGTTTTTTACCTTAACGTATTCTGCAAAAATGGATAAGTCTTGCATACATTCGTTAACATCTTGTGCTATTAGCTTCCCTTGAAAAAGAAGCGCCGTCAAAAGTCCAATCGTGAAGATTCTTTTCATGATATAAATTTTAATTATACTGTCTTTTAATGAACCACGCATCATTTAAGGACAATCCTATGCGCAGTGCAATTTGTGATTCTTTAACTAAATTATTTTCTTTTTGTCCACGCTGACTGAATTCTAACCCAATATTTGCATTTGACAATCCCCCCAAAGGTATACCCATTCCAAAGGATATGCCACTTTCTGTTAAAGGAATGTTATTTACAATCATACTGGTTTGTTCAGTTCGGTACCCAAACCGATATACCACTCGGCTCCAAAAGCTTGTAAATGAAGCATAATTGGGAATATAAAATCCTCCAACTGTCCATTGTTTCGCATCCCGATAACGAATGTTTTTGCGAACAAAAAAATCATTTTTAAAGGTAGCAGATTTTATTAAATTATGTTGAACCCCTAAAAACCATTTTTTATTTTTCCCAAAACCTAAGCCCATTCTGTAATTTTGGGACGCCTGAAGTGAAGTGTTTGCTAAGCCCAATGGCTCTAGATCCATCTCAATATAGTCGCTTAAGGTTTCATTTGTGAACGATTGAGTATAGAAAATTCTATTGTTTTTTGAATTTATAAACGCCTCTGGCTGAATGGAATACATAGCCTGAAGGTTATATCCTTTTTTAAAGGGAATGACCGTTTGAGCTGAAAATTGATAATTTAATCCCGAAAGACTTGAGTTATGCGTTAGAAAAGTTCCGTTATCTATCCCTTGAAGAAATTGACCGGAGCGGTAAAACAGCGATCCAAAATTATAATACACGGCGGCCCCTACAGAAAAATAAGATGTAATGGGAATGCCTACCGAAAGATATGTCTGGTTAATTCCGCCTGCCCCTTCATAGCGATTCAGTATTTCGCTTCCTGTACTTTCGTCAATATTTTCAATTCGATACCCCACCGAGGAATACGGAATAAGACCAAAACTAAATCCAAAAATACCTGCAGGAATACTTATGGCTAAATAATCTAAGGAGGCCATTTCTGTATTTTGAGTGTTAATATTGTCAGACAAGCGGTTGTTTCTATAATTGATCCCTACGGAGTAAGTGGTCAATTTTAAAAACCCAAAGCTTGCGGGGTTATTCAGATTGGCATGGATAGAATCGGTATAGATATCGAGTCCACCCATATGTCGTGTAGCTTCAGTACCATTAAAATTTCGTTCCCCTAATCCACTAGAGGAATAGGGAGACGAGGACCCATTTTGTGCATTTATCACAGGGATCGTGATCAAAAGTAATAAAGCTATGAGGAGGCGACTCATAAAGTGGTATTCAGTTTCAGTATGTAATTCAAACCGTTAGCTATAAAATTTGAATGGGCAAATATGCTATTTTTTAATGGTTTAGGCAACCTTTCTGCATCTCCACCTGTTAAAATAACCGTTAAATCTTTATATTTTTTTTCAGATTCTTCTATAGCTCCCTTAATTTCATTAACAATTCCCTGGTGAACTCCCCTATGCATGGACTCACTTGTACTTTTCCCAAGGGTATCTTTAGGGTATTCAAGAGTTAAATTAGGAAGTTTCCCGGTAAACGTATGCATGCTTTTGTATCGCATTGCATAGCCTGGACTAATAGCCCCTCCTTGATGCACGTCCATGATATCTATTACATCATAGGTAATACAACTTCCTAAATCAATTAGCAATCGATTTGTATTGGGGTAGGCTAAACAACTTGCCGCCAATAGGGCTACCCTATCAGCTCCTAACTGAGCTTTTGGAGTATACAGGGTGGTAAAGGGAAGATTGAGGTTACTTGAACAGTAAACTAAAGGAAATGGAGAGAGTAATACCTCCAACTTTTGGGTTAACGAACCATTTACATCAGAAACAATTATATTATTAATGGCCTTGTAATTCGTAAGAAATTGTCTAATATCTGACGCCCCTGTAGCCAAGGGTTGACTGCTACTTTCAATAACCGTATCGTTTTGAAAAACATAGCTTTTTATCCGTGTATTTCCAATGTCAACAATTAGCTGCATCTTCTCTCTTTAGTGAAGGGGCAAAAGTACAAAGAAAATAGGGTAAAACTTTTTGCAAGAAAGAAAAGCAATATATATTTGCACTGGTTTTATCCATGGTACCTTAGCTCAGTTGGTAGAGCAAAGGACTGAAAATCCTTGTGTCCCTGGTTCGATTCCTGGAGGTACCACTAGACCTTAACTATTTGTTATTCAATTAGTTAGGGTCTTTTTATTTTGATGATTTTTAATCCTTTTCGGGAATCGAACCAGTACCTTAATACATTGTATATCAAGTAATTAAATATTTTTATGTGGTACACACTTTCATAACCTTAAAATTCATCTTCTTTTCATTAAATTTACGATGTGGACAATAAATTATAAGGAGCTTCATTCTCC